>JAXIPJ010000241.1:0-28794 GCA_045402985.1 Anaerolineales bacterium | reverse complement strand
CTGACCATTTCAATTCATGCGGACCCGAATTTTGAATACCCACACTTCATCGGTTTTGCCGATGAACGCGGCGAAGGCAAAGGCCTTGGCTTTCATCACAACTTTCCCCTCCCCGCTGGTACAGACGACGCGGCTTATCTTGCTATACTGGAGGGCGCGCTGGGTTTAATACGTGAATACGCACCAGCCTATCTGGTCGTATCCGCGGGCATGGACATTTATGCAGACGATCCTCTTGGAACGATTAAAGTAACGACAGGCGGCATTGCAGAAATTGGAAAGCGCATTGCCGCACTTGAACTTCCGACAGTCATCGTGATGGAGGGTGGCTACAATAATGACGCGCTTGGCAGAAATATCGTTGCATTTGTAGGAGAATTTAAATGAAGTTTTATTGGTTTGCTTTTCTTTTACTCCTGCTTATTTCTGCCTGCGGGCCTTCGGCCGAAGAGCGGGCAACTCTTACCGCAACAGCCATCACTGCTACAGCCGCCGCATGGACGAAAACGCCCTCTCCCATGCCCACTTTTACAGCTACACAAACTTTTACGCCAACTCCTGTGTTGACAACCACACTGACGCCATCTCCCACTATTGCCGCTACGGCAACGTTTGTTTTTCCAGCGGCAACGGTCAACAAGCAGGCACATTGCAGATACGGACCTTCTGTGGCCTACCTGCACGCGGCAGATTTGTTGCCCGGCGATACCGGTACAGTACGCGAGCGCTATATTTATAGTAACTGGCTCTATGTCAAATTCGACAAGCTGAATTATTTTTGCTGGGTTGCATCTTCTGTGGTGGATGTCGTTGGCGATATTTCGACGTTGAAATATAAGGAACTCAATCTGCAAGCGATTGGAAGCAATAGGTATGGCCCGCCCAAAGGCGTGACAGCTACGCGCGCTGGAGCTTTTGTGATCATCAACTGGGAGCAGGTGGAGATGACCAAAGATGACGATCGCGGCTATCTGCTCGAATTATTTGTCTGCCAGAATGGTAACTATCTGTGGTGGACAGATTCGTACTCGGACCAGTTCACAACGAGTTACGAGGTCAAAGATGAGGCGGGCTGTCCACAGCCTTCCTCTGGAAAGCTCTACACAGTTGAGAAGCATGGGTTTTCAGAGCCGGCAATTATTCCATGGCCCGCGCCTTGAGAGGAATATTTTTTGTTTGATGGCTTGAGCTTGAAAAAAACACAGCCTTGATATCTATCAAGGCTGTGTTTTTTATTCTGCTCTCAGTGGCGTCCCCGCCGCCGGGACGGCGGCTCGAGCCTACCGAGCGTTAATGTTTTCTTGTTTGCCTTCTTGCAATTTGATTGAGCATCTGCAATAACTCCTGCATCTTTTCAGGCGCAGACGTATCTCCAGTGACTATGGTATGTTTTCCTTTTTCTGTTTCCACTGTAATTTTGTAGGTGAATTCATCGGGCATTGATGACTTGCTCGTTAGCTGCTCAGGCATCTCGGCAAAATCGAGATCGTCGAGTATTTCTGTCAAAGCGTGAGCTTGCTCCTCGGGCAGGTCATCCAGTTCAATGTCAGCGGCGATGCGCATTCCGGCGAATCCGCCTGTACGTTCGAATTTGATCCGTTCAACATCCATATTGATAGCCTTTCATTTCGCAGGCGCTGCGCCCAGAAGGCGTAACAGCGCTCCCAAACAGCCCCCATCACTCGGTGGGGGAGGCTCTGTACCGCCCACTTGCAATCCAACCGCGTCCCAGCCCTTCTTTACCGCCTGTTGCTCCAAGCCTCCGGCGCCGAATAATTCTCCTGCCACCTGATAGGTGAGGTTTGCACAATCCTGGAATTTGGAATTGGCAGTAAGCCTATCCTTCAGCGTGACGTACCAGATCTGGCCCGCTTTCTCCCACGCGTGCCCGCTAAGTTCCAGCGCAGTGACGTAGAAGGCATGGTTGGGAATCCCAGAGTTGATGTGCACGCCGCCGTTATCACTGATGGTGGTGACATAATCCTTCATATGTGCAGGTTGCGGATCTTTGCCAAGCACAGGGTCGTCATACGCTGTGCCCGGCGCTTTCATCGAACGGATGCCGACTCCGTTGACATTTGCAGTAAGCAGACCTGCGCCTATGATCCAATCTGCGGCGGCGGCAGTTTGTTGGAGTTGATATTGTTTGACGAGCGAGCCGAACACATCAGACATTGATTCGTTCAACGCGCCTGGTTGTTGAAAATATTGCAGCTTGGCCTCGAACTGGGTGACGCCGTGGGTTAGCTCGTGACCAATAACATCAATCGCACTGGTGAATCGATTAAAAAGACGTTCGCCGACGGGTAGGTCCTCGTCTCCGTCACCATACACCATTTGCTCGCCATCCCAGAATGCGTTATCGTAACCTGTCCGATAGTGGACTGTTGAATCCAGTCGCATACCGTTGGCGTCTATGGAATTTCTTTTATACACATCATTGAATAGATCGTAGGTCACACCACTGCCGTCATATGCTTCATTAACTGCCAGATCGGTGGTGGGAGCATCTCCCTCCTTGCGTGCAACTGTGCCAGGAAGGTTCGATCCATTTTTCGCGTCGTATACGATGCGTTCCTTACCACCAACGACCGCTACACGGAATGTCGCGGCTGTAAAATCCTCCAGGGCCTGTCGCTGTCCGCGCATTTGCGCCGACACTTTAAGGGTGCTCATAGCCATATTCTTTTGGCTTTCAGTGCCTTTGGTGGCTATATTTTTCAACATATCGGGTGGAATGATGCAATGAATGGGCAAATGCTTGTGCATGGGGAGATCCTTTCGTGGGGATGGATATTAACAAGCCATATTAGTATACGTCGTTTTTATGGAAATTTCAATGTGGTTTGCTCAATTCGAGATTTGAATTCACGAGTGCCGCGCTATTGATCATCCGCCGCGCGCACTCCCAAATGTGAGGCATTAACTTCCATGCCGGCGAAATTTTCAAATGATAGATCCCGAAACACAAACCTCAGTGCTTTACGAGCACGTTCGAAGAGTGCAGTGTAGCTTGTGCCAATGGCTGTATCCCAATTCAAATTGAGTTGATCGGCTACGGCTCGGATCAGTTCAATATTTTCGCCTTCGATCTCAACGAAGTTTCCATAAGGTAGTTCGTCAAGCATCACATGCAAGGAGACTTCGGAAGTCTGTAACAAATAGGTTGTACGATATTTATCGTAATAAAGCAATTTTTGATAACCAAGTGCTTCCATAAATTCTTTTGCTTTTTCAAAATCACCCACTGTGAACTCGATCTCAGTTCGGCTCAATACACCTTGTTCGTTCGTGCTGGGGCCTTTATATGTAAAACGCGCTTCGGTGTCGCGCCTCAAGCGTAGGACACGTCCCTCGGAACGGAGGCTGCCATCCGGCAGGTCGAATCGCAGGTTCGTCTCCAGAATCCGACGCTGGATCAAAAGCGCCTCCAATTCATGTAGGCGCGTTATGATCCCATCCAGATCACGTACGTAAAACTTTGCTTCGATTTCCTGCTGTGTGTCGCTCATTATTTTTTGGCTTTACATCACACTTAACAAAGTTTGCCTTTGTTCGACACTCTCACCCGGCTTAACCTTTATTCGGTTCACTTTTCCATCACGCGGTGCTTTGAGTTCGTTCTGCATTTTCATTGATTCAAGGATCAGCAGAACCTGCCCTTTTTGGATCTCCTGACCTTCTTCGACATTAATTGTGACCACTAGACCGGGCATCGGTGCTTTGAGAAGGAACTCACCCGTCTCTGCTACACCACTGCCTGCAGCGGCGCGTAGGCGTCTTTCACGCTCATCCTCGACAGAGACTGGATACAACCTTCCACGCAAGAGCACCTGCCAGTTGTCTTCCCCGGGCGCAACATACGACTCGTGCGATTTCCCATCCACGATCAACGAATAGACAGGCTGCCCACTGACCGATTCAAAATCAACTTCGTATACTTTCCCGTCAACGCTCACATGCCTGTCGTCAATGATCTCGACGAGAAATTGTTTTTCACCAATGGTCGTAATATATTTCATGCTCTGTTACCTGTGCATTCTTTCCCAGCGGCCAACCCATTTCCAGTTGCTGGCGTCGCGTTCATTGCGTTGTACGAAGTGAGAAGAACGTTCAGTTTCGCGATGTGCCACCATCGTTGCAAGTATGGCGGCAATTTCGGTAAAGTCCTGCCGGCTTTCTTCAGCATCTTCCATTGAGAATCTTTCCTCCACGAAACGCGTGTCGTATTGCCCACCCATGAAGCGATGCGAATCCATTAACATTTGATGGAATGGAATATTCGTCCGCACGCCAACGATGCGATATTCTTCAAGCGCGCGTCGCATGCGTAATATGGCTTGTGCACGCGTCTCTCCCCATACAATAAGTTTTGCGATCATTGGATCATAAAAAGGTGTAATTTCAAAGCCTGGATAAACCCCCGTATCAATCCGCACACCGGGACCTGTGGGAATAAGACTATGTGTAATGCGGCCGGTGGATGGCAGGAAATTATTATACGGATCCTCTGCATTGATGCGGCATTCGATGGCGTGACCATTGAACTTCACCTCATGCTGTTCATAGCTCAATGTACGTCCGCGCGCCACACGGATCTGCTCCTTCACGATGTCGATCCCCGTGATCATTTCAGTGACAGGATGTTCAACCTGCAAGCGTGTATTCATTTCAAGGAAATAAAAATTATTATCCTTATCGAGCAAAAATTCGATCGTGCCAGCATTGACGTAATCGACCGCCTTGGCAGCCTTTACCGCGACATCCCCCATCTTCGCGCGCAGATCATCGTCCATGGCGGAGGAGAGCGCCTCTTCCAACAATTTTTGATGACGCCGTTGTAATGAGCATTCGCGTTCACCCAGATGGATCACGTTCCCATGGGTATCCGCCATGATCTGGAATTCGATATGGCGCGCGCCCGCGACGAGCTTTTCCAGATAAACATTCCCATCCCCAAAAGCGGATTCAGCTTCGCGTCGCGCGGAATGGAGTAGGGTTGGCATTTCCTCCAGGCTTTTGACCTCCCTCATGCCTTTTCCGCCGCCGCCCGCTGTAGCCTTAATGAGTAGTGGGAATCCGATCTGCGGTGCTTTTGCGAGCAACTCCTCGTTGGTCATGTTGCCCACATCTTCAGTGCCAGGCACGACGGGTACACCTGCCTTGATAACGGTCGCGCGCGCTTCGGCCTTATCGCCCATTGCCGCAATGGACGACGGTTTCGGTCCAATAAAGGCGATGCCAGCCTCTATACAGGTTGCAGCAAAATCATCCCGTTCTGCGAGAAATCCATATCCGGGGTGGATCGCGTCCACGTCTGATCTGCGCGCGATATCAATGATCTTATCGGCGCGCAGGTAGGATTCGCGTGAGGGTGCAGGCCCCAATAAATAGGCTTCGTCTGCATATCTCACATGCAAGGCGCGTCGATCTGCTTCCGAGTAAACCGCCACCGTCTCGATGCCTAACTCACGACAGGCGCGTATGATGCAAACAGCGATCTCTCCACGATTGGCGACCAAAACTTTTTTGAACATGTTTGCTCCGCATGTGTCATGTTCCACGTGTCACGTATCAAGTTTGGATCCAAGCCTGACACCTGACACTGAAATACTTGACACCTATAAGGGAATATTCCCGTGCTTCTTGGCCGGGTTGCCATCGCGCTTATTACTTAGCATTTCCAGCGCGTTTATCAAACGCGGACGCGTCTCTTTCGGTTCGATCACATCGTCAATATATCCGCGTTCCGCCGCCACGTAGGGGCTTGCAAATTTCTCGCGATAGTCAGCAACCAGCTCAGCTTTTTTCTTGACCGGGTCTTTTGCCTTTTCAAGTTCCTTGCGGAAGATAATATTCACTGCGCCTTCGGGTCCCATCACTGCGATCTCAGCCGATGGCCATGCCAGGTTGAGATCACTGCGGATGTGCTTGGATGACATCACACAATATGCGCCACCGTATGCCTTGCGGGTGATGACGGTTAATTTGGGAACAGTCGCTTCACAGTAGGCGTAAAGTAGTTTTGCGCCGGAGCGAATGATGCCATGATGCTCCTGGAATGTGCCGGGCAAAAATCCGGGTACATCTTCAAAGGTGATGATGGGAATGTTGAACGCATCGCAAAAACGGACAAAGCGCGCACCCTTTTCGCTCGCGTCTATGTCCAAAACGCCTGCCAGAACGGCAGGCTGATTCGCAATGATGCCCACTGAGTGCCCGCCCAAACGCGCAAAGCCCACGACAATGTTTTGGGCATAACCTTCATGGATCTCAAAGAATTGTCCGCCATCCACGATCATGCGGATCACATCTTTCATATCGTATGGTTTTCCAGGTTCGTCCGGGATGATAGTATCCAGGACCTCGTCCATGCGTAGTGAGTCGTCACCGACCAGCACGAACGGTGGGTCTTCCATGTTGTTTTGAGGCAGATAGCTCATCAATTTGCGGATCAGGTAAAGCGTATCTGCTTCACTCTCCGCAGCGACGTGACACACACCAGACTTTTCCGAATGCACACTCGCGCCACCCAGATCTTCAAACGAAACCTCCTCATGCGTCACAGCTTTGACGACATCAGGACCCGTAACGAACATATAGGATGTGTTGCGCGTCATGAAGATGAAATCTGTGAGCGCGGGGGAGTAGACCGCGCCGCCGGCGCAGGGTCCCATAATGGCTGAGATCTGTGGGATGACACCGGATGCCATTGTGTTGCGAAGAAAAATATCTGCATAACCGCCCAGCGCGACAACACCCTCCTGAATACGTGCGCCACCCGAGTCGTTCAATCCGATCATGGGAGCGCCATTCTTCATCGCCATATCCATGGTCTTGCAGATTTTTTCTGCATGCACTTCACCCAGGCTCCCACCAAATACTGTGAAATCCTGGGAGAAGACGTAAACAAGTCTGCCTTCGATCGTGCCCCACCCCGTCACTACCGAATCGCTCATGAACTTTTGCTGATCAAGATTGAAGTCATGTGTACGATGCTGGACGAAGGCATCCATTTCACGGAATGAACCTTTATCGAGCAAAAGGTCGATTCGTTCGCGGGCGGTCAGCCTGCCTTTTTTATGTTGGGATTCGATCCGTTCTGGGCCGCCACCGAGGCGTGATCTTGCCTTCTGATCACGCAGATGCTGAATTTTCGTTTGACTGCTCATGTTCCTCGCTTTTCGTGAAAAAGTTTTTTGTGCTTCGGTTCAACGCGCTTGCAAATGTTACAGCCAGCAGCAGGGCAGACATTGTCATTGTGAACAGGAGATTGGGTCTTGGTAGTTGGAAAAATAAACGTTCGATCCAATATTCTGCCAGCCATAAAAGGATGGATGTAAGGATCGCCAGACGTGACCATGCTTTGGCGCTCCACATGCTCCACAACAAAACGGCTCCCGCGACGCCCCAGCCGGCTCCCGTTATGGACAAATACAGCGGGCTGAGGCTGGCTTTGAATTCGGACAGGACATCCCACCAGCGTAGGGCAGCAACTAAACGAACGAAGCCCCACGCTGATAGGCTTAACACCATCCATAGGAGCAGGGTTACACCGAAAGGACGTCTTGAGAGCATGCTAAGGCCTCGATAACGGTACCCCGCGTCGGCGTGGGGTGAAGCGGACTTTCATCCATTTAAGGGGCCCCGTACTTCATGAGTTCTTTTCCACCATAGTAAACGTTGAGATGATCCATATATTCATTGAATTGACCTTTGTAGGGTTGCTGATCAAGGATAGTCGGATTGGCGAGCACGTAATCGAGCCCGGTATTTTCAAGGTATGCTCCTGCCTGCCCGGATTGCAGCGCTTGAAAATAGGGATAACTATTGATCAGTCCATCCATGTTGGTGATGGTGCGATCATGAATGAAGTAACCGATGTTGCCGCCGCCGGTTATTCCGATGATACTGCCAGGCTCAGTATGTTCTTCGAGCAAAAGGCCCACATCCAGAAATGGAGCATCTGCCGCCCAGTAATTATACGGCATTGAATTTTGTATGTTTTTCCAATATGCTGTGCCCATGCTGATACCAACATAAGCGGCCAATAACCAAACCACAATCTGTGCATCCTGAAAGCGGGCAAGTAATTTATATAGTATTCCCAATACCAGGCTGATGGTTAGCACGATCAGCACCAGTTGGCCGACCCAATACCATTCCTTGAAGGCTGCATAGCCAGATAAGTTGTAGTAAAGCACTTGCAGCCAGGCCGCGCTTAGCAGTGGGATAATGGCAAACTGCGTGACCGCAATTTTCCCCTTGTGTTTGTTGAAGCGCAGGATGAGATAAAAAACGATCGCAAGCAAGACAAGCAGTATGAGATAACGCCAGGTATCCACAATACGGAATTTATAAAGTTTCTCAGCCCACGATCCGATAATGCTTGAAGCGGGGTTCCACGCATTTTCCTCAGACGAGTAATGGATACCGAAGAATGAAAGTAGATCGTGTGACGAACCGCCATAGGCGCGGCCCGGAAGTTTTGCCCACCATTGTTTGATCTGCCCGCTGACTGGTGAGAATGTTCCGAAAGCCACTTTGTTCCAAAGCATATAAATACCCAGTGACCCAAAAACGACTCTGTAATATACCAGGCCATCATTGAGCCATTGCCTCCAATGTTGGAGGAAATAAATGCGTGGGTTTTCATCAGATGAATGTTGAGGAGTTGTGTCTGTTTGCAATCCCATGAAAATGAGTCGGCTGATGCCGAAAAGGAGAAAAGTAAATGCAAAGTCCATCAGGAGGGTGATGCGCGGAAACGAGCCTTGCAAAATTCCGAGTCTTTGGCTGGCGATCATAAGCAGGCCGATGATCGCGGAACTGATCACATTAGATAGGAAAAGCTGCTTCAACAATTTACCCCTGCTCGATAAGCCTGAATGTTGATAAAGCCCAAACAGAAAAGCGCATGAGATCTTGATGATCAAACCCAGAGCCACCATTGCCAGTGCCATATCAGTCAATTCATAGTAATCAGGGAAGCCGATGCGAATGGTCAATGCCAGCAAGGCAGAGGCGATAATGGAAGCAATATCCAGTGGCAGAAAGTAACGCAGAGGATGACCGCGAAAAACGACCCACAGGCCTGCCATGGCTGCGAAGAAAACAAGGTCCAATCTGCTGAACATGGTCAAGGCGGCGAGAATGCCCAATGTTAATATTTGTTTTCTGGTCACTGCATGCTTGCGCCAGGACCGCTCGAACTCATATAACTTGTAGACCAGTAGAACAATAAAGAACGCTGCGATGCCGGTTTCCAATCCGTGTTGATAGACGATTGCCAACACATCAAAACTAAATACCCAAAACAGCGCGGCAATTGCTCCAAGGGCGGGGGCAAAGACTTTGCCAATGAGTCGATACAGCAGGATGGCGGTCGCAACTGACAGCCCGCTCATCACCAGTAACAGCACGCGTAACGGCAGGATCAAGTCAAAGCGCGCCAGTGCGAAGATGGGCACACAGATCAACATCCACAATGGGTGATAGCCATTGGTCGCGTTGATGCCGTCGAAGGTGCTGCCGCGTCCCTCGCTGATATTCTGCGCTACCTTAAAGTAATAGTAAGCATCGTCGCGCGTGAACCAGCGCCAAGATAAATTCTGCGCATCTGATAAAGCCGCATATAAACTCATCGACATTACGATGATGATCAGGATAATTTCAAACCAGGGGAACCGCTTCATCTTAACCCTCACCCTGGCCCACTCCCCGCTTCGACTTCGCTGGGGGCCGCTCAGCGCGACTGGGAGAGGAGAATCGTTGTATATTATTCATAAAATATCTAAAGTTATTTTCCCGAAATTTTCATGCTCCCATAATCTTTCCTGGGCAGAGGCGGCCTCTTTCAATAAATATGCTTTATCCATGATAGGTTGCAATTTTCCAGTCACCACCAAATCCATCACTGCTCCAAATTCATCAAGTGTGCTCATGGTTGAGCCAAGGATACTTAAATGTTTTGCAAATATATAACGATTGTCAATTTCAAATTTTGGTCCCGCGCTATTGCCAACGGTCAGCAGTCGTCCACCTTTTCGCAAAGTGCGCAGGCTTTGCATAAATGTCGTGCCCACGTTATCCACCACCACATCCACGCCGCGTTTATTTGTTGCAAGAAAAACGGACTTCGACCAGTCTGCTTCTTTGGAACGGTCTATCAGGATGTCTGCGCCAATGGACTCTGCCATCTCCAACTTTTTCGCCTCTGACCCTACGACAATGACTTGGGCACCGATATATTTGGCGATCTGAACGCTGGCAGTGTTGACTCCGCCTCCCGCACCAACGATGAGAACTGTCTCCGCTTTTTGCAAATTACCGCGGCTGACGAGCGAATGCCAGGCCGTCTGGTAAACCAGCGCGGCCGCTGCGGCTTGATGATAATCAAAATCCTTTGGTAGTTTATAAAGTTGTTTTATTGAAACCGCAACATATTCCGCATAAGTTCCGCGAACCGTTTCGCCAAGTAAATGCCAGTTCGCACATAAGTTATCTTTTTCCCCAAGACAAAATTCACATTTCCCACAACCGAGATTCGCATTGATCACAACTCGATCACCAATCATCACCCCTAACCTCTCTCCCTCTGGGAGAGGTGAATCTATCGCAACGATCTCGCCCGCACCATCCGCGCCATTGATATGAGGATATTCCAATTTCAGTCCGGGCCATCCGTTGCGCACCAGCACATCCATGCGGTTGAGCGCGGCTGCATGTAAACGGATCAATGCTTCGCCAGGTTTTGGTCTAGGAGTGGGAAAGTCTGTGTACTCCAGTACTTCAGGTCCGCCGTGGGCGCGGAAAAGGACAGCTTTCATGAAGATGATTGTAACTGATGATGAGTGATTTCGTTGCTTATTTTGCTGAGCAGTCATATGCCTGGAAAATGAGCTGATTATTCCAGGATCTTTTATCCTCAAGTTTTCCATTGGGATATTGCTTCATAACTGCTTCGATCTCATCTTCCCGCTCGGGTAGGAAAATAAATATCAACTTGCTGCCGTTCAATATGGAACGATCGAATGACTCCCATGGGGCCGGCACCTCAATACTCGTTATGTGAGGCAATAAATATTGTGTGCTCGGAATCGAGTAATAACCCATATTCGACGTACCCAGGAATGCGACATTTATATCTTTTGGTTTGTCTTTCAGGTAGTTAGCCAGTTCCTGGGCGATCATGCCGTTGCTGTTGATGTTGTCGATCCTGTTTAAGGAAGTGTACTCTATAAAATAGAAATACAACTCGCTGATCATTGTCATTCCCAAGACAATAAAAGCCAGGACCGTGATTGCCCTGGCGGATTTACTCCAGAGATTTTCGAGCGTATTTCCAAACTTATGAAGACCATATCCCACCATCAGTGCACAGGCCGGCGCCGATGCAACATATCGTTGTGCAGCGGGCGCTGAATCACTCAGACCGCCAATAATGCCAAACACAATGAGCCATAAAGACAACAAGAGCAGACGGCTGTCTCTACTTTCAATGATAAGGTATAAGAATCCAATATAAAATAACACAACAGGAATAGGGCGCAGAATCGGCACATCTGGTGCGTACCAGAAGAGTAAGGGAGTATAGGTGTAGGCTTCCATGCCTATCACCAATTGATGCAACAGAACCTTCCATGCAGACGGGTTCGATAAAAGACTCTGGACGCTCAAATCGCCTTTTAGGATTGATACGCGCGCGATGGGCGCCATGAACTGGTGTGGCTCATTAATATAAAACCAGGCCAATGGGGCGAGAATGACCGTGGCAATGATCAAAGTTGTCAGGAAATGTGGAAGCATGTCGCGAGCCTTGGCGCGTTGAAAGAGAATGATCAGAATAGCCAAAATAAATATGACCAAGATCAAAGCCCGGCCGCTTGAGTAGAAATATTGTGAAAACCCAAGGGCCAGTCCAGCAAGTATGTAGGCGCCTCTGTGATTATTTTTCCATCCATACCAAAGTGCACCAATAGCGATGGTAAACCCCAGTCCATCCCAGATATTATTTATGCCGAGTCGGCTGAAGTGGATGTGGAAATGCAGAGTCGACAAAAACAAAGCCGCGAACAAGCCTGCCCGCTGGCTGAACATTTCCTTTCCACAAAGATATACCGCGCCCACTGTCAATGCTCCCGCCAGAGCAGATGGAAGACGCAAAGCCTCTATTGTTTGCCCAAATATTCGAATGGATAGAGACTGGATGAATGGAAAGAATGATGGGAATGAAAACCAGCCCGTTATGAATATATTGTTCCATTCACCATTTGCAAATTCCGCCGCGTTGATGCCTGCCGAACCCTCGTCTCCGGTCAGAAAGATGGGGATCTGGTCTGTGGCAAGCCCGCGTAATAAAAAAGCGAATATCGTTACGAATGCATACCAAAAAATTGTAGTTCTGGATATCTGAGGCTTTTCATTTGTCCATTGCCAGCTTCCACAAATCGCGCAAGCGATCCCGATCAACCATGTGAGGACGGCGACATAAGGATTGCGCATTCTTATCCAGAAACCTGACGCATTTATGGTAAGTATGGCAAAGATCGGGCTTGTTATCAATAACAGTATCTGCCAGGGCCATACATTGAGCCAATTTCCAGGGCCTGCCAATTTATTTTTGAACCAGTTATGGGCTTTATCATTTTTTAGAAAGAATAATCCGGCTGTGATAAAAATTGCTCCAATCACAAATGCCCAGACCATTTCGTTACGGTCTTCAAGTGACAAATTCTGGCTGATTGTCGCGCTGAAGTATAGGATCAGACTGCCTCCTACTAACAGAACAGTGATGAGCGATGCCTTCTCCTCTTGCATTTTCGACCTCAATCTCGATTTGTCGCTATCTAAATATTTCAAGGTGCAAGGATATAGTATTCAAACAAAATCTCGGTTGGCCTTGGTCTGCGATACACCAGGCCTCTTTCCCCACCAGGAAACTTTTGACTGACTTCTTCGAGCAGAGGACGGCTTTCCGGAACGGCAAAGAAGGCCACTTTTTGATCTGGAGTTAAAGTGAGCGTGCCCAGGGTTTCAGCATTAAAGTCCGCGCGCTGGTTCTCTGGAATGAGAAAAGGTATGGTGGGAAAGCCGGAAAGTATTCGTGGTGCTCCCAATATATAAATCATATAATCTTTGCCCAGGTCCTTTGCGATCAGGCCGGTTTCCATGGCATATTCACCGTTGGCGTTTTCGAAATACATGTTGGTTCTGTATTCGCCCATATAAAAATTTATATTCTGGTAGCTCACAATGGAAACCACACCCAAAAATATTAGTGCAGCCGCGCGTTCAGGGAGCAGACGAAATTTTTGCAAATACTCAACAACCTTATAGGTACCGAGTGCCATGAATATGGCAACCGGCGGAGAGGTCATCAGCATGCGCGTATTCGCAGGCGGATTCAGAGTCAGAATGCCTCCAAAAAGAATGACTGCCCAAAACCAAACAAGCGGGATGAAATATCTCGTTTCGAATAAATGGGCAAGTGAATATCCCATCCCCAACAGGAATACTATACTGCCAATAATGGTGAGATAAGGCTCAGGCGAGTTCAAGAAATTACCGGGGGCGGGGGATACGATAAAAACCAGCGTTGTCCGGATAAACTGATCAATAAGAATATCCAGCTCACTTTGCCCTGTCTGGATTGCTCTCTGAGCCAGCCAGCCATTGAAGAGGATACCCTCCTGACCCAGGCGACCCATAAAGATATTCGGGTGTCGTACAAAGAACGCAGCTTGCGGTGCCATACTTATTACAAGACCAGCGAAAAACGCAATAAGATGTTTCCAGTGAGCAGACAAGTACCCGCGCTGCCTGATGATCACAAATAAAAAAATAATCACGCCAATAATTAATGCAAGCCTCGTGCCAGCATAGGTATAAATGCACAAACCTCCCACTACCCCTGCGCTGTAGTAATAACGCGGATCATCTTTCTGCAGAGCTTTGGCAATCAACCAAAATAGCAGAGGCGACATTAAACTATCGATTACATTGTTGACACCTATTCGGCTGAAATGCACATTGTATGGGAGTGTAGCGAGGAATGCCCCTGACATAAGCGCGATGGATGAGTTAAACAGCACGCGTGCAGTCAGGTAAACGAAAAAAACAGCCAGTATCCCTGCCAGTGAGCTTGTCAGGCGAACCGCCAGGATGTTTTGGCCGAAGATCATTTCTGTAATGGCAGTAGGGACAAATGACCAGTTTGGCTGGAGCGACCATCCAGTGTCAAAGAAATTGACAATCTCTCCGTTTAGGATGCGGCGCGCTTCCATGCCAATGGAAGCCTCATCGCCAGACCACGGATAGGGATGCGTTGATAAATTGATCGTGCGTACAAGAAATGCCGTTCCCAACACGAGAGATAAAATTATGAATTCCACGCGGTTTGCTTTGATTCTTTCCCTGAGGGAAATTTGATCATCGGTCAATGCTGGCACATTTATGCGTCGCCAGGTTAAGATCAAACTCAAGATAACGGCACCCGCCCAGGCCGCAGTTGCGAAGCGGTCTGTCTCTGCAGTTTTCACATTGTCTGCCACGTAGATCACAGAGATCGTTACCAGGCCGATGATAATCATCCATAAGATCGCCGGGAATAAGACAGGCCTCAAGGCTTCAAGTTCATAAGAGGTAAACGGGCTTTTCTCAAGTAGACGCATGCTGAACATGAATCCGCCTACAGCCAGGATCATACAAATTGTCCCCGCAGTCCAGATTTGACTGCGAAGTTGAACGACTCCTGCAAAGGCAAGCACCAACGCAACAATGGGTGTGACGGCTTTGATGAACAACCCTGGAAATTTCATAGCCACCTGTTTGCTAACAAGCGTATTATTTCAGCCCCAACTCGCTTCTTGAAATGACCAAACGTTGTATCTCACTTGTCCCCTCGTAAATTTCGGTGATCTTCGCATCACGGAAGTATCGCTCCACAGGAAGTTCCTTGCTATATCCTATGCCGCCGTGGATCTGCACAGCCTGATGAGTCACATACATCGCTGTTTCGGATGCAAAGAGTTTTGCCATGGAGGCTTCAAGCGAATAACGACCACCATCTTTTTTGGATTTTTCTTTTGCAAGCGCCGCGTTATAAATTAAGAGCCGGGACGCTTCGATTCGAGTTTTCATATCTGCGATTTTGAATCCTGTTCCCTGGAATGACCCGATTGGTTGACCGAACGCCTCTCTCTCGACTGCATACTGGCGCGCGGCTTCGTAGGCCGCTTCCGCGATCCCAAGCGCTTGTGTCGCGATGCCAATGCGGCCCGCGTCCAGAACTGTCATTGCGATCTTGAAACCTTCGCCTTCCTTGCTTAAAAGGTTTTCAGCAGGCACGTGGCAATCCTCAAAGATCAATTCACTTGTTGCAGATGCGCGAATGCCAAGTTTTGGCTCCTTCTTGCCGCGCGTCAGGCCGGATGTATTTGCTTCGACGATAAATGCGCTTATACCTTTTTGCTTCTTTTCGGGATTGGTCATCATGAAGACAACATAGTAATCAGCAACAGGACCGCTCGTGACCCAGGATTTTCTCCCGTTCAGCACATAATGATCGCCGTTACGCGTAGCGAGGCTTTTCATCGTACCTGCATCGGAACCACTTTGTGACTCGGTCAGCGAATAAGCCCCAATGCTTTTCCCCGACGCAATGGGAGTCACAAAATTTTTCTTCTGTTCATCCGTGCCATACTTCATAATGCCATGACAGTACAACGAATTATTTACGGACATAATTACGCCGTGCGACGCATCCGCTTTGCAGATCTCCTCCAGGGCCAACACATAGGCGAGTGAGTCCATTCCGGCGCCGCCATATTCTTCCGGGATCTCGATGCCCATAAAGCCCATACTACCCATCTTCTTGATGGTGGCCTGCGGGAACTCTCCACTTTCATCGAATTCAGCCGCGATGGGTACGATCTCCTTTTGAGCGAAATCACGAGCGGCATCGCGTATCATTTTGTGTTCTTCAGTCAGGGAAAATAAGGCAAGATCGGTCATTTCGCCTCCGGAAATGTTCTATCGGGATTATAACCGTTCTGTATCCGTCTGATAAAATAAGCCAGTGATTGAGCATTACCATTTCATAGGAAATTAAACAGGAGCTCATGAACAACACGCCATCCACTGAAGACCGAGTCTGGGCAGTGATTTCGCATCTCTCAGCCATTGCTTTTGGCATGGGTATCCTTTTGCCCATAATCGGCTGGTCTGAACAGAGACGAAAGTCGAATTACACCTCATTCCAATGTTTGCAGGCTTTGGGCTATCAGTCGTTGGGATATACCGTCTGGTTTTTGATATACCTGCTGGTTGCTGTTGCCCTTGTCATCATCATGCTCATCGCGTCAGCCATGGTTGCCGAGGAAAACGTGCAATTCGATCAGTTCATGCTGGGGTGGATGAGCTTTCTTATTGTTTTTATGTTTGGGATGTTGGGCCTTTACCTACTCTTGCCTGTCATTGCGGGGATTTCCTGTGCACTCGGTCGGGACTTTCGTTATCCGATCCTGGGAGATAGACTGGCGCGTTATTTGGGTTATGACCCCGCAAGTAATTCAGAGCAACAAACCTGGCTGATCGAAGACCACGAAGAACGCTGGGTGGCAGCGATGGGACATTTCAGTATTTTGATAATGTTATGGGGCCTGCTGGCTCCGCTCACCGCGTGGATACTACAGGGAAAACGCAGCCTCTTTTTGAAATTTCAATCCATTCAAACTCTTGTATATCAGGCTGTAGCCACCATCCTTTATTTTGGCGCGGGCCTCGTATATATGTTTGGCATCTTTTTGTTGGCTGCCACTATGGGAATTGCGGAAAACCTGCAGCCTGGTTCAGAAGTGATACCGGGCTTTATTATTTTTATCATTGCCTCATTCATCGCGATTGCCATTATCTTGCTGATCCCCTTGTTTCACGTCCTTGGGCAATACGCTGGCTACCGCGTACTCAAAGGGGATGATTATCATTATCCAGTTTTGGGTAAATTGGTTGATAAGTGGATTTCGAAGCAGGCAAATTCTGACGAGGAGAATTCGGTATGAAGATTCTGATCGCTGTTGATATGGAAGGCATTACAGGCGTTACGACGTGGGATCAGGTGACGCCCGGGCATGCGGAGTACGCGCGTTTTCGCAAGTTAATGACTCAGGATGTGAATGCCGCCATCCGCGGGGCAACGGAAGCTGGCGCGGACGAGATCATTGTGGCAGATGGACATTGGAACGGCTCGAATATTTTGGTGGAGGAACTTGACTCACGTGCGCGTTTGAACACAGGTTCGCCCTCTCCGTTTTCTATGATGCAGGGAATCGATGAAAGCATGGATGGCGTCATGTTTATTGGTTATCATGCCCGCAATGGGACACCCAATGCAATTCTCGATCATACCTGGTCTTCAAAAACGGTTGCAAATATTTGGTTGAATGATATTCTGACTGGGGAGTATGGATTGAACGCGTCGTTGGCTGGTCATTTTGGCGTGCCGGTGATCATGGTCTCTGGCGATCAAACTGCCTGCGCGCAGGTGAACGAATTATTAGGTGATCTGGAAATGGCGATCATCAAACAGGCGACTGGGCGTTTTGCGGCGGAGTGTTTGACTCCTGAAGTATCCCAGGAGTTGATCTACATGAGCGCAGCGCGCGCTGTGGGTCGTCTTACGGAAGGCGATATGCCCGATCCGTTTGTGTTGGATACACCGGTCCGCGTGGCTGTGGAATTCTTCACATCAGATATGGCGGATCGTGCAACACGGATTCCTTTTACACAACGCGAGGGGACGCGCGTCTCGTTCACAGCGCAGGAGATGGCATCGGCGTATAACGGATTTCGCGCGATGGTGATGCTGGCTATGGGGTGAGGGTACCTGCACGAAACGGAAGCAGGCTTCGGCTTGGAAGGAGCCGTGTTCGGAAATTCCTGATTGACTTACCAGACCATATTTCAATATAATTGAAGTACATTTGTCGTATCCAAACGTCGCCTGTGGTGTATCCTATTCAAAGGAGGTGGCCAACCGAGGAGAGTCAAGGGTTCGTTTAATTCATTGTGGATCAACTAAATTCCCCAAGGAGAGAGAAATGAAATCCAAGTTGTTTGTGATCTGTAGTATTTTTGTTCTTGCCAGCCTCGTACTTTCCGCTTGTGGTGGAGCAGCCGGCAGTGGGGGCATGAAGACAGAGGTCGGTGAGGGCGAGGGGGAAGTTGCGATCATTGCGTGGGCCGGTTATATTGAACGAGGTGAGACAGACCCTGCCTATGATTGGGTAACTCAATTTGAAGAAGACACCAGTTGTAAAGTGACTGTGAAGACCGCCGCGACTTCCGATGAAATGGTAACGTTGATGAATCAGGGTGGGTTTGATCTGGTCACCGCTTCTGGTGACGCCTCCAACCGCCTCATTGCTGGTGGAAAGGTTCAGCCGGTTAACGTGGACTTGATCCCATCCTGGAGTACAGTGGACGAACGTTTGCAGAGCGCGCCGTGGAATACAGCGGATGGAGTCCATTATGGTGTACCTTATCAGTGGGGCCCGAATGTGTTGATGTACAACACAGAGGTCTTCCCAGAAGCCCCAACTTCGTGGGATGTGACTTTCCAGGAAATGGATCTGCCGGATGGCGCATCCAATAAGGGACGCGTACAGGCTTATGATGGCGCCATCTACATGGCGGATGCAGCTCTGTATTTGAAGCATCATAATCCTGAATTGGGTATTGATAATCCATATGATCTTAATCAGGCACAGTTCGATGCAGTGGTTGCATTGCTCACTGAACAACGCGCGTTGATCAATCGCTACTGGCACGATGCCTATGTTCAAATGGATGATTTCAAGAACGAAGGTGTGGTCGCTTCTGGTTCATGGCCGTTCCAGGTGAACGTTCTGCAATTTGAAGGCGCACCGATCGGATCTGTATTCCCTGTGGAAGGTACGACGGGTTGGTCTGACACCACCATGATGCATGTGGATGCCCCGCACCCCAACTGCGCATACAAGTGGATGGAGTGGTCGTTGAATCCGAAACTTCAGGGTGACCTGGCCGCCTGGTTCGGCTCCGTCCCTGCGGTTCCCGCCGCATGCACTGGCAATGAACTGTTGACTGATACAGGCTGTTCCCTCAACGGTTTCGATAACTTCGATACCATCTGGTTCTGGCGCACGCCGACTGCTGAATGTAGTGATGGCAGTGGTGGCTGTATTCCTTATAGCAAGTGGGTTGAAGCCTACGTTGGGATCATTAGTCAATAAGTAACTTTTCATTCGGGCAGGGAAATTTTCCCTGCCCGAATGCTTTGGATGTGGAGAATTAATTTCGCATGACAACCCCTGCCATACATTTTGATAAGGTGAGCCGCCATTTCGGTGAAGTGAAGGCAGTGGATAATGCTGATCTCGAAATCCGAGACGGCGAATTTTTTTCCATGCTCGGTCCATCAGGTTCCGGAAAGACCACCTGCCTGCGGATGATCGCAGGCTTTGACCGACCGACATCGGGGAATATTCTCTTATACGGGCAGGATGTCTCTGATTTACCTCCGTACGAACGTGATGTGAACACCGTTTTTCAGGATTATGCTTTATTCCCGCATATGACAATAGACGACAATATTGCTTATGGGTTGATGATCAGGGGAGTGCCTAAAGCGGAACGCAGGAAGCAGGTGGATGCTATGCTCGACCTTGTGCGCCTGCCGGGCTTTGGGCATCGTAAACCATCGCAGCTATCAGGCGGACAAAGACAACGCGTCGCTCTCGCCCGTGCCTTGATCAACCACCCCAAAGTTTTGTTGCTCGATGAGCCTCTCGGTGCACTAGACCTGAAACTGCGTCAGCAAATGCAGGTGGAACTTAAATCCATTCAACAACGCGTTGGTATCACCTTTATCTTTGTCACGCACGACCAAGAGGAAGCGTTGACGATGAGCGACCGCATCGCGGTTTTCAACGAAGGGAAGATTGAACAGGTTGGCACTCCATCCGAAATTTATGAACGGCCTGCCACCCCGTTCGTCGCCGGTTTTGTAGGCACGTCGAATCTGATCAGTGGGGAAGTGGCAAAACGCATCACCGGCTCCGAGCAGATGTTTTCGATTCGGCCTGAGAAGATCCATTTGGGCGCAGCCAACGGTAACTTGAATAAAGATATGTTCTCGATTGACGGAGTCGTGCGTGATGTTGTCTACCTGGGGTTGTTCACACGCTATCTGGTCGAGATCGAGGGCGGCAGTGATCTGGTGGTCGTGGAACAGAATCTAAAAACCACTTCAATGGATGTTCTTTCTGCCAAGGGACAAAAAGTGCGCCTGCACTGGCAAAAAGACCACGTCAGCCGCGTGGGAGTTTGAACATGTTGGATCGAGCCTCTACATATCTTTACCAGCATCCACGCTTGATCCTTGCGTTGCTGCTTGGGCCGCCCATGCTTTATATGCTGGTGGTATATCTGGGTTCACTGGTCGCATTGCTGGTGTATAGTTTCTTTTCGCTGGACGAATTTACCGGCTTAATTAATTACAAGCCGACGCTTAATACTTATCTTCAACTTTTTTCACGCACGAACCTGGGCATCTTCGGTAGAACTGCCGGTATGGCAATGGCTGTCACAGTCGCAGACGCCATCATCGCGTTCCCGCTGGCGTATTACATTGCGCGTTATGCCTCTCCGCGCTTGAAGACATGGCTTTATATCGCGGTGACGTTGCCTCTCTGGTCGAGTTATCTTGTGCGCGTCTACGCCTGGAAGTTGATCCTTGCCAAGGAAGGGATTGTCTCCTGGTTCATTAATTTGTTTGGCCTTCAATTCGCCCTCGATAAATTATTGTCCATTCCCGAAATTGGAGGCTCCTCGCTTTCGCTTTCACCCATTGGAATGTTCATCGCCTTTTGTTATATCTGGCTTCCTTATATGATCGTGCCCATCCAAACTGCTTTGGAGCGCGTCCCGAAATCCCTGCTCGAAGCCTCCAGCGATCTGGGTGCGAATGCTGCACAAACATTTCGAAATGTGATCCTGCCCCTGTCTTTCCCTGGTGTGATCGCAGGTTCGATCTTTACGTTTTCTCTGACGCTGGGCGATTTCATCGTTCCGCAATCGCTTGGAAATTCCCGCTTCGTCATCGGGCAGGCCGTCTACTCTTATCAGGGCACCGCAGGCAATATTCCGCTGGCGGCGGCTTTCACGATGGGACCCGTAGTTATTATGATAGTTTACCTTTTGATCGCGCGCAAACTCGGAGCTTTCGATGCGCTCTAAATCCTTTGGCGATAAGGCCTCACCCGCTTTGTTCCTCGGTGCAATTGGAACTCTGCTCTTTTTGCATGTCCCATTGTGGATCATTTTCCTGTATTCCTTTACAACGGATGAAGCAACTTATTCATTCCCTCTGCCTGGGTTCACAACCAAATGGTTCGGAGTGGCGCTTCAACGTTCCGACCTTTGGGCCGCTCTCACTTTATCAGTTCAGGTTGCGGCTTTGGCGACTGTTGCTGCCCTGGTGCTCGGAACATTAGCTGCCGCGGCAGTCTATCGTAGTGACTTCTTTGGGAAAGAAGCTGTCTCATTTTTGTTGATCCTTCCTATCGCCTTGCCGGGTATCGTGACGGGCATTGCATTGCGTTCTGCAATTGGCACGTTGAACATTCCCTTTTCCTACTGGACCATTGTCATCGGGCATGCCACATTCTGTGTGGTCGTTGTATACAACAATGTTCTTGCGCGCTTTAGAAGAATGTCTGGTTCACAGATCGAAGCCTCCATGGATCTGGGTGCGAACTCATTCCAGACATTTCGTTATGTTGTTCTGCCAAATATCGCAACAGCTTTACTCGCAGGTGGAATGCTCGCCTTTGCGCTTTCATTCGATGAAGTGATCGTAACGACGTTTACAGCCGGGCAACAGTCCACGCTGCCGATCTGGATCTTCTCTCAACTCTCACGTCCCCGCGACAGGCCCGTGACGAATGTGGTGGCAACATTTGTTATTCTGATCACCTTCCTTCCGATCTTCTTCGCGCAAAGGCTATCCGCCCAAAGTTCGGATACGGAAGGCGAGACGAAGTAAGCATTATGTCATTGCGAGCGCTTTTCGCGAAGCAATCTCCCTTATTGCGGCGGGGATTGCTCACCTGAACTGCACCGAACGCTGTGCGGTACAAGTGTCGTCAGGCTAAAGCCTTCCTCGTAATGACATGCTCATCAAACGGAATCAATTGTCGGCTGGGAACGAGACGGACTTCATTAAAAATTCATAATCCAAAAAGATTGACATCCCGATTTAACCCGTTACAATAAATCCAATTCTAATAAGGAGCGTTCAAATTCTAACGACTCGCACGAGTGTGAATGAAGAGATGCTTGTGCCCTCTATCTAAATTATGCCACGAATAAAATCTGGCTTCCGCCGCCCTCCAATTAAGACTTGGTGAGGCGGCGGGACTGCTTAACGTGATGCAGTCAACACAGTGGTTAAGAGCTGTTGTTTTGGCTGTTTTTGATTCTTTAGTGAAGAGAGCATAGCTACAGAGTTCTCAGAGAAAAATCTCTGTGCGCTCCCCTAGCACCGCCAGCTAGGGCAGGTGTGTGGCTAAGATAAACGTAGTTGTCACTTTGGCGTACGTTGCTAAAGATAATCTGGGCGAAAGCCTTCACCAAAACGAAAGGAAAGAATGACCGGACAATTTCATTCCCACTTAAACCCGAAATGTGATTCGGGCGAGTTCGAAGAGAAAGGCGGGTGCGGTGTCTTTGCCCGCGAGCCAATTAAGAAGGGCGAACTGCTGGCGTTATTTGGAGGTCGCATCGCGGCGAAAGATGAACTCGATCCCAACATGCCTAACTTCACGCAACGAGTTCTCCAGGTTGAAGATGAGTTTTATTTGATCACTCCCGACCCTTTGGAGCCTTCTGATTGTTTCAACCATTCCTGCGAACCCAACGCCGGGTTTACCGGGCAAATTGGAATCGTCGCGATGCGCGACATCGAAGCAGGTGAAGAACTTAACTTCGATTACGCCATGTGCGATGGCACGAACTACGACGAGTTTGATTGTTATTGCGGTGCTGAGAATTGCCGCGGCAGCGTCCGAGGCACAGACTGGATGCGTCCCGAACTATGGGAGAAATACAACGGTTACTTCATGCCCTATCTCGCGCGGCGCATTGAAGCGCTTAAAGCCAAAGTGTATATGCCTGCGTAGTATGCTCAAGCCGCCGTCCTTCGCGAAGCATCCCTGAGGGAAGCTAACCATAAATCAAACACGGATTGCGAAGATGAAAGTAAAATCAGCAATCCGTGCTTATGTTTAATTCATTTGCATTTCGAATTTATATCGCTGCACTTATTCTCCGTTTGATTCCCGTTATCTTTGCGCGCGGATTGGGAATTGGACTCGACGATATGTTCCAGTACGATATGCTGGCACGCAGTCTCGCGTCGGGGAATGGCTTCCGCTGGTACGCGCTGGAGGATCTAAACCAACTCGCCTCATTCGTGGACTTCGACCTCAGTACCGTTAAAGAATATGATCCCATCCTCGGCATTCCCACTTCATTCCGCGCTCCGTTATATCCAGCGTTTCTTGCGCTGGTATATTTTTTCAACGGGACAGACTTTTCGCGTTTCTTTGCCGCGCGCCTGGTACAAGTCGTTTTTCTTGGCGCGCCGCTCGCGCCTCTGACATATCTCGTTTCAAGAAAATTATTCCCGCCTCTCCATCAGGGCGGGAGGGTAGTATGGAATTCAGAACGCGCCGCGCGCATTTCTGGTTGGGTCATGGTGGCTTACCCGATGCTGCTGGTTTACCCTCTTGGCTTGGGGACAGAAAATCCCTTTTTCGTCCTTCTTCTCTCATCTTTCTTCTTTCTTCTTTCTTCCATTCAAAGTCCCACTCCTTTCAACTTTCTACTTTCCGGCTTGTTTCTCGGTCTCACCGCGCTAACCCGCTCAGTCATCCTTCCTTTTGCAGTGCTTGCGATTCTTTGGTCGTGGTTTATTCTTTATCAACATCGTGGTGCCATGCTGATCACGATCGCCCTGATACTCACAGTTTCTCCGTGGATTATCCGCAACTCGCTTTTGCATCACAAACTGACAGGTATCGAGACTTCCATGGGATACAACCTGTATCTCGGTTATCACCCAAAAGGAAACGGATCCTTCGTCTTTGGGCCCTCGCTTGATCTTTTGCCTATTCTCGACGATGCAGAACGCGACAAAATTGGTACGCAACAAGCCATGGAATTTATTCGCGAGCAGCCTGAAAGATTTTTTCCGCTCGCCGTGAATCGTCTTGGCTTTTTCTTTGGCCTTGAAAAACGCGTGCTGATGTATTTCTATTCCAACAATATTATCGGATTTATCCCACGTCCTTTATTGCTGACCATCGCGGCAATATTACTTTTGCCCTTTGTATTTATCTCCATTTATTCCGCGCTGGGGCTGTCTCTTCTGCGCTGGAGACCTGAACATATTTTGCTGGCTTTGTTATTAATAAGCTATCTTTTACCGCATATCTTCATCCTCTCTGAAGATCGTTTTCATCTGGCGCTCATGCCGTATATCGCCATGCTTGCCGCGCAAGTTTGGGTGAGTGGTTCGCGCGAAATTTCAATGCGTTGGCGTCAGTCTCAAATAGGAAAGGTCGCAGTCATCTTTGCGATCTGCGCGGCCGCTCTCCTATTGATGAACTGGGAATTGGAGCTCTTCCGCGATGCAGGGAAAATAGCGCAGTTACTGGGTCCGAATGGCAATCAATCTTATTTCCCATACTAATCTCCACTCTCTAATCTCTTATGAAATACCTCCTCGGCGAAAAACTACACTTTGACTGGAAGGTCGTCACCATCACGATCGTGAGCACCCTATTGCTCATGTTGGATTATTATCACAGACTCACTCCGTACAAATATTGGGATCGGGTCATTCTTTATCTGGTCGTCCCGCTGTTAATTATTATCTTCCTCTTTCGCGAAAGCCCAAAGGAATTTGGTTTCTCCCTCGGTGATTGGAAAGCAGGCTTGGTAATTACTGCAATCGGCATTCTTCTAATGGCTCCAGTCATTTATTATTTAGGTCATGGGGATGAATCCATGCGAGTGTATTATGAACCGTATGTAAATGGTCTCCCATGGACGACTTTTCTGGATCTCATTGGTTGGGAATTTTTGTTCCGTGGTTGGATCCTGTTTGGATATGCGCGCAAATTTGGGCATGACGCTTTGTGGCTGCAAGCAGTCCCGTTTGCCCTGATGCACATTGGAAAACCCGAAGTCGAGACTCTTTCCACGATCTTTGGCGGGTTTGCGTTTGGATGGATCGCATACCGGACGAAATCTTTTGTCTGGCCATTTCTCATCCATTGGTTCATCGCGACGTTTATAATTATTGTCGCGGCTGGATTGATTTGAAAATACGATTGGTCTCGATACGTCATCGGCTTGCACTCGGATTATTCGGCCAACAGACGAGAAGACTACATGACTAATTACACCCTCCGCCCCGCGCGTGAAACGGAATCACGCGTAATTAAAGATCTAATACATTTAGTGGGCATCAACCCGATGGGCGTGGATTGGAAGCGTTTTGTCGTGGCGGTCGGCGCGCAGGATGAGGTCATCGGTATAGGTCAGTTAAAGCCTCACGGAAAGGAAATCCTTGAGCTGGCTTCGATCGCTGTTCACCCCGAGTATCGGGGACAAGGCATCGCCCGCGCCCTTATCGAACATTTGTTGAAGGAAAGCCCGCGTCCGCTGTACCTGATGTGTGAGTTGTCGAACGGGCCTCTTTACGAAAAATTTGGCTTCCGTGGGATTCCCTATGAAGAGATGCCGCGTTACTTTCAGCGTATCAGTAAACTGGCTGGCCTGGCAACTACACTATCTCATTCAGATGAGCACATACTAATTATGAAGTTGCAGTAAAATTACCCCAATGCAAAATATGAAATCGATCCTTTATATGGCCTCGGGTATCCTGCTCGGTTTATTCGTTGCGGTGCTGATATGGGTGGTGGCACGTAACCCGAGCGGGGAAGCGGTGACGTTGCGTCCCGTGCCCACTGAGAAACCAATCATTGTTCACATTACAGGCGCAGTACCTCGCCCTGGAGTATATGCGCTGCCACAGGGAGCCCGCGTGCAGGATGCGATCTCAGCGGCGGGCGGTTTTCTTGCGGAAGCCGAAAAGTCGCAGGTCAATTTGGCGCGTCTGGTTGAGGATGGCGAGAAACTGGATATCCTTTATATTGAAGGTGCTTCGCCGGTGCTTCCCACGCCAGGTGCAACTATTATTGCCGCCACCACGGATCTGATCGACCTCAATATTGCCTCACAAGCGGAACTCGAGTCACTGCCGGGAATTGGGCCAACCACCGCTCTAAAGATCATTGAGTACCGAGAGCAAAATGGACCGTTTCTCGCCATCGAAGATATTATTAATGTCTCTGGCATCGGTCCTGGCACATACGAACGCATCAAGGATTTGATCACTGTAACCACAGCAACAGGTCCATAACAAGGATCAAATCATTCAGTTTGAGCGAGTATCAATATAATAAACGTATGAAAAAAGCGGCTGATCAGCCGCTTTTTTTATTCTTTTCTCCCGTCCCATGTAGACCACTTTCGTCCTTCGCGCGCGAGCAATTCATCTGCTTCGCTGGGTCCCCATGAAGCCGGTTCATAAAAAGCGAGTGGTCGTTTTTTCGCCTCCCATGTTTTGGAAATGGGATCGATCAGTCCCCAGGCCGTTTCCACTTCGTCTGCGCGCGTGAACAAGGCGGCGTCACCAGTCATCGTATCCAGAAGGAGGCGTTCGTAGGCATCTGGCAGCGCAGATTTGCCGAAGGTGTCCTCATAATGGAATTCCATATCAACCGAACGTAATTTTGCAACAGTATCCGGCACCTTCGCTTCAAAACGCCAGTGTACACCTTCATCAGGCTGAAGGTAGAGCACAAGCATATTCGCCGTCAATTCACCGTCGTTGGAGGGGAAAAGCAAATGCGGCGGCTTTTTGAATTCGATCGTGATCTGCGATAACTTTTCCTTCAGATTCTTGCCTGAACGCAAATAGAACGGCACGCCCTGCCAGCGCCAGTTGTCAATTTGCAAACGTATGGCTGCATAGGTTGGAATGTTTGATTTGGGATTAACACCTTCTTCTTCACGGTATCCCTTGTACTGCGCACCTACGGTCCATTTAAAAACATCCGCCTCTGTCATCGGACGGATGGAACTCAGCACTTTCACCTTTTCATTACGTAGCGAAGTTGCATCAAAAGATGCAGGTGGCTCCATGGCAACCAGTGAGGTGAGCTGCAAGAGGTGGTTCTGGAACATATCCCGCAGGACGCCGACACTATCATAGAAGCGGGCGCGATGCTCCACGCCGACCTGTTCCGCTACCGTGATCTCGACATGGTCAATATAGTTTCGATTCCATAATGGCTCAAAGATCGTGTTGGCAAAGCGCGTCATCAATATATTTTGAACCGTCTCCTTGCCAAGATAATGGTCAATGCGATAGATCTGTCTTTCGCTCAATGTTTTGTGGATCTGTTCGTTCAAACTGCGCGCTGAGTCAAAGTCTGTGCCGAACGGCTTTTCAATGACCACGCGCCTCCAGCCGTTGTACTCGGTCAATTGATCTGTGAGCCCAAGCAGGTCAATGATATTTGGGAACACCCCTGGTGGCGTTGCCATGTAATAAATGCGGTTGCCAGAACTGATCTCCCAATTCTTTAAAAGACTGCCAAGCTTTTTGAAATCCGCAAGATCTGTATAACGGCCCTGTTGATACACAAGGCGTGTTGCGAAGGATGTCCATTCCTCGCTTTTATATTTGAACGAAGCAAATTGTTTGAGCCCTTCCTTGAGATGGGCGCGGAATTGATCATCTGAAAAAGCCGTACCGCCATAACCGACGATGCGAAACTGTTTTGGCATGCGTCCCTTGCGATATAAATTAAAGAGCGATGGCACAAGTTTGCGCTGTGTCAGATCACCCGAAGCCCCGAATATTACGATGGAAGTTGGTAGGTTGTTGTCCATAATGTTGCTCCAGCGCCGAGGACGGCGCTGACTCCGCCACCTGCGCTTCGTCTCCGTTTCTCTCCACTCAACTGTGCCCGCGGCACTGGCGCGGGCAGCGCGATGATGGCATGAGCAATAAATTTATTCTGCTTTTTTGATGGCATGTCCACCGAATTGATTACGTAAAGCGGCCAGCATACGTGCGGGATAATTCTCCTCGTCGCGGCTTGCGAATCGCATTTGTAACGCGAGCGTGAGCACGGGCGCAGGCACATCCAGATCGATCGATTCAAAAACTGTCCATCTGCCTTCGCCGGAATCAGCGACCCAGGGTTTGATGTCTGTTAAATTTGCATCATCATCCAGCGCGCGCGCGGCTAGATCCAACAGCCAGGAGCGCACCACACTTCCATGCTGCCAGATGTGCGAGACCTGCGCCAGGTCCAGCGCAAATTCCTTTTTCGCCTTCAAAATACTGAAGCCCTCGGCAAAGGCCTGCATCATTCCATACTCGATCCCGTTGTGGATCATTTTGACGAAATGCCCGGCACCATGCGGACCGACATGTCCCCAGCCTTTATCTGGGGCAGGAGCCAGCGTCTCGAAGATTGGCCGCATCTTTTCCACGACTTCGGCCTGGCCGCCGATCATCAGGCTATATCCTTCAGTCAGGCCCCAGATCCCGCCGCTCGTGCCAGAGTCTACGAAGTCTATGCCTTTTGGTTCGAGCATCGCCGCGTG
>JAXIPJ010000364.1:0-5455 GCA_045402985.1 Anaerolineales bacterium | reverse complement strand
TTCAGATACTTACTTCGTTCACTTGCAAAAACATTCACACCATTGGTGCTGACCACCCGTACCGGTCCACTGTTGATGCCATAGCGGACAAAGACGCGTTGTCCGGGAGCAATGGAATATGGAGTAGCATTCTTTTTCACTCCACCAATGTACACATCCACCTCTGCGGTCTGGCTCGTGTGGGGGTTGCCTACCACCAGGAAAGTGATCATGCCGGTATCGTCGTAGGAAGTGAACCAGTAGTCTGTCGTCAATCGATTCGCAGGATACCCCATGACTTCATTGAAGGTATCCCCAAACTTGGTGCGCTCGCTGGCGAACACGCTTACCCCATTGATACCATCCACGAACACCGGCCCACTATTGACGCCATAGCGGAGGTAGATACGCTGCCTTGGTAGGATAGAGTAAGGCGTGGGGTTCTGCTTTACTCCACCGATATGGACATTCACCTGAGCCGTCTGGCTGGATGAGGGATTGCCGATCACCAGGTAGGTAATCATGCCCAGATCATCGTAGGAGGTGAACCAGTAGTCAGTGGTCAGGCGGTTGGCGGGATAACCCATGATCTCGTTGAAGCTGTTCCCAAACTTGGTCCGTTCGCTCGCAAAGATATTCACGCCATTGAGGCCATCCACGAATACCGGACCGCCATTGATCCCATAACGAGGGAAGATGCGTTGTCCGGGTCCAATGGAATAAGGTGTGGCATTCATCTTCACGCCACCGATATACACATCCACCAAAGCCGTATTGATCGGGTGTGGGTTGCCGATGACGAGGAAGGTAGTCATGCCGAGATCATCGTAGGAGGTGAACCAGTAGTCGGTGGTGAGTTGATCCCCTGGATACCCCACGATCGAGTTGAAGCTGTTCCCAAAGATTGCACGCTGGCTGGTGAAAATATTGCTGCCATCTGTGCTGGTCACATGTACTGGTCCGCCATTGATCCCAAAACGTTTGAAGATACTTTGTCCTGGTGACACATGGTAACTGAAATACGTCGACCCACCAATGAAGATATCTGTATTCGTAGAAACAATATTATAGATATCGCCGGATGTGTAATTTCCATTGCCTTCTCCTGCTCCGCCCAATGGATTGTTGGAGCCATCCTTGATGCTGTCATCATCCACCACATCCAAGCGGATCGTGCCATTGCCGGACCCGGTGTTCACCGTGACCGTGTAGGTAGTGCCTGAGCCGCTCACATTCGTGATGGAAGCACCGGTGATGCCTGTTGTGGTCAAAACAAAATCACTTGTATTTACGCCGGAAACCGATTCGGAGAAATTAACAATAAAATCTACACCTGTTGCATTGGTGGGATTGATGTCCGCACGAATAATTGATGAGACCAGCGGCGGATTCGTTGGGTTGGGGGATCCATCGCAAGTGTAGATTTGCACATCATCCAGCCACCAACCAAAATCATTTCCGCCGGTATCAAGACCCATGCGCCATCTGAAAATGACATTTTGATTTGCTAATGAATTCAAATTGACTCGGCTTGAAATATATCCGTGGCTATCTCCTACGAATGCCGAATGGCCACCCAATGGGTTATCGTAACCAGAGTCAACTGTGCCGTTGTAGCCGTTGTTGATAAACAATGAACCAGCATCTGTCCAGGAGGTGCCGCCGTTCGTGCTGTATTCGAGCACACCGCCATCAAAGGTGCCGAGGAAGAAATAATCTTCGAAGCCGTACGCCTGGCTGAAGTGCAGATAGGCGCCTGCTGGAACTGCAACCGCCGTTTTGAATCGGGCAAAGGAGTCTGTGACCGTGGCGGGCTGATCATTTGCATAGAGCGAATGCAAACCGGAAGGGGCGTATAGACCCCAAAATGCCGAGTCAATCTGCCAACGGTTACTACCTGAGATTGCTCCAAAAGTCCACTTCGTTGCGCCGGATTCCATATCGTCGGTGAACACAGCCTGAGGCGACAAATTCGAGTCACAGAATGGAGCGTCGGTATTAAAATTGGGATCGCTCGTTGGTTGAGCATTCATGCTGACCGCATCTGTGGCATCGCGAACTTCCTGACAGTCGGCGTTGGTAATCCCCTCGGCGCCTCCAACTCGATTAAGACAAGCCTGATAGAGTGCACCATACAGATCGGCATAATCTGCGCCAGAAGTAAGCAGGTTCGTCTGTGCCTCATAATAAACAGCCAGAGTCTTGTTTGCGCCCAAGGCTGTGACCGTTTTGCCACCGAAGCTACCGCCATCCACCATCAGATAAGCGGCTTTGTTATTGACGCCGCTGTTGTGGTGTACGCCGCCATTATCCTGGAACAAGGGATCGGTGTCATAGTTATCGCTGGTGATCGAATCCGGGTCGCTGTAAAGAGTGGGATCGCTCATGGAACGGAATGCACCCACCGGGCTGTCTTCGCCAATTTGCCACTTCACCGCGGCCGTATCGGTACCGGAGGTGTTGGACTGGTCCAGCAGTTCGCCCCAAACGTCGGAGAATGATTCATTGATGGCCCCGGATTGATAATAGTAGAGCAAATTGGATTCGTATTGCGTGACGCCGTGGCTAAGCTCATGACCCACGATGTCGTCTGAAACCATGCCATCCCCGTAAACCATTTGAGTGCCGTCCCAGAACGCATTCACAAAATTGGTGGAATACTGAACAGTTGAAATGATTGTCATGCTCTGGTTATCGATACTATCGCGGCCGTGATGGTTGTAATAAAAATTCCAGGTTTCGGCAGCGTACATGTGAGCGAGGTCTGCATCCGGGTTACTTCCGTTGGTGCAGACTGCAGTAGTTTGAGTACAGAGCAACGTACCGGGCAAAGTCTCGCCATGGTTAGCGGTGTATGTTTTGCGATAGCCCCCTGTGGGCGAAACGGCGATCGGCTTCGCAGAACCATCCGCATTCACTCCCGATGCATGGACCACATACGCCGATGAAGACGACTCGAACGTGCCGATATCTTTTACACCCGCATCGATTTGATTGAAGTGCAGGCTAATGGACCCTCGTTGCGCATTGACCAGCACCAGTTCTCGCACAGGCGCGAAAGGATCGACGGTACTCACCTCCATACGCCAGACAAGTTCAGCCGGGCGTTGACTCGATTTGAGCAGACTCTCATCAAATATCCATAAGGTTGGGGTGGAGGCAACGAAGTCGCCGGTTGTCTTTCGGTACCATTTGGCTGCGGCTTGAAGGGCGGTCTGACTCGCTTGTTCAGGACCAATCGTCGGCTGCGTGGGAAGCGAGAGATTCAACGCCACTTCTCCATTCATCGAATAGAAGTCGCCCTGGTCATTCGTGTTAACGATCAGCTCACCAGCAAGCACAGGAATTCCTTGATACTCCTGCTGATAGCGGACTCTGACGCGGCCATTCTCGGCATGATTGGAGTGGAGAACCCTCGACTCATGCGCCATATTCCGCAAACCAAATTCGGACCCGAAGTGTTGAGCAATCGCCAGTGCGGGATCAGCCGCGCGAGGGACGAATCCCAACACCTGGGAAGCCGCCAATGGACGCCCATTCGTTGAGCTTATGAAGTTTAACTTACCCGTTTCAGGATCATATTGACGAATAAGGCCGTTTTCCATCTGAGCGGAAGCTGACTCGAGTTGAATCGAGGCAAGCCCAATTGAAAGAATGAGGAGATAACGAATAAGAACTTGAACGGGCTTTCGCTCACGAGACATGAGTTGCTCCTTTCAGGAGATGCGGAAGGAAGTGTACCTCGCAGCAGTTCCATTAGGATACGTCGAGCTCAATCAAATATAAACCCCCCATTGGAACGAGTTAGTCTCGCAGCCAGAGCTACTTGCATCGATGTGCCCTCTGGGAGCAATTCACCACTACCTGGCATACGTTTCCAACCATTTTCCAGGATTGTAGCACTTCGAGACAAAATACAATTGACGTTTGTTACGACTTTGCCCTACAAGTTTGCCCGACGGCATGAGGACGGGGATATAATTCTCTCACCCACCGGGAAACCTCATGCTCCTCTCCGAAGCTGCCGCTCGCGGCTGGACCCCGATGGGGATTTGATTCGCCGCGAGGAGACTGCGAGCACGGCAGCGATTGTGAAAGGACGGCGCACTGCTCGCTCTGCTTACTTTTTACTCCGTAAATCTTTCCCTGAAATAATTGTTGGCACCCTTGCCTTTATTAACCTTAATTCGTCGTGTTTCTTTACGGCGGGGTCGATGATGCCGACTTTCAATATTTCAATCAGTGTCTCTAAAGAATCGTAAGAGATCGTATCCAGAACCCAATTATATTTTTTCTGCAGATCGACCATCATGGCAAATGGACTTTCGCCTTCCTGGATGATCGGTACAAAGGGAATTTGATAATCAGGGACGGTTGCCTGCAACTCAAGCGGCGACGATTTTGGGTTGGTCACATCTGCGATCACGAAATAGCTCAGACCTGCAAGTGTCTTGATGGTTTCTGTGAAGTCTTTATCGGTAGGGCGGTCGAAATCGAAGACGATTGGCAAAAGGTCATATTCACGCAGCTTGTTTCTCAAAGCGTCTAATATTGCTTTCCGTTCTGGAATAGCGAAGCGCCCCAGAATGAGGACAGATTTTGATGTAAGGGTATTTATTACGTCTCGAATTTCTTTGTTGTTCAATATTAGATAAATGAATTGGGCAACTTTGATGTTGTCAACGGTAATTGAGGGTTGAGCTTCAGGAGTAATAATCAAATCCTTTTGCTCTTTGAACTCGCCTTGTAAATCCCAAACGTTGACGCCATAGACAGTGCATTCAGATAATTTCGCGTTATCGATATTTGCTCTTACTAAAGATGAACTACTCAGGTTAGCTCCGCTGAGGTCGGCATAACTGAGATTGACTCCGCTGAGGTTGGCATGGCTGAGATTGGCCCCGCTGAGGTCGGCATGAATGAGATTGGCTCCGCTGAGGTCGGCTGCTCTTAGATGGGCTCCACTGAGACGGGCTACAACGAGATTGGCATAGCTAAGATTTGCTCCATTGAGGTTTACCCCAACGAGGTCGGCTTCAGAGAGGTCAGCTCCAACGAGATCGGTCTCAGAGAGGTCAGCTCTAGAGAGGTCAACTGACGGTCCAACTGAGAGGTCTACTCCAGAGAGGACAGCCTCTATGATGCTGTTTTCAACCCAATTGATTGTCATTCCTCGAAAACTGTCTTTCCGCCATTTATTCCAAACCTCAACACCTTGCTTCAATATTGCCAATTGCTCTTCGTTTGCCATCGCCTTATCCTTTGTAGAACAATTCCAATCCGTCAATCAGCTTGCAAAATATATCAAAGTTCAAAACAGCACTCGCTTAAGTAAATTTTGAATAAAAGTAGTGAGTACAGGTAACGCCAGTGATCCAACTAGGTTGACTATCGCTTGCGAATTGATGAGGGAATTCTTGGTAGCTTTGACGCGGTCATGATAATCCATCAAGCTCATAATTTGGGCTGTTGCCTT
>JAXIPJ010000342.1:0-3440 GCA_045402985.1 Anaerolineales bacterium | reverse complement strand
CTGGCCAGATAATCACCTGACTGAGCAAATGAGAGGCGAAGCTCGCGCAACAAGTATCAGGGAGGTGCTCCTGGAAATTTTAAGAATTTCATTGGTTAAAGACGGCCAACATTATCCAACCGCGATCATCCTGGATGATGCCCAATGGCTTGACACGGCCACATGGGCACTTATCGGATATATGTACCGCGAACTACCAGGCATACTGATCGCCATCGCGATGCGCCCGATTCAGGAAGGAGAGATCGGCGTGCAAAACGAGGAGGAATACAGGCGATTACGCGCGCATGCCGGCACAAAATACATACAACTCAACAGTATTTCCTCTGCTGAAACCAGCGAACTCGTCTCCCAAAAACTGGGAATTAAGACTGTGCCGGACTCAATCCTTGATTTCATTCTCGCCCGGGCGCAGGGAAATCCGTTCTTTTCCGAGGAAGTTGCATACGCATTGCGCGATGCGGGAATTATTCGCATAAAAAACGATGAAGCAGGAATTGACCTTGTCGCTGAGGAGCTAAACCGGATTGAATTTCCTCAGACTATCCAAGGAGTAATTACCAGCAGAATCGACCGGCTTTCGCCGGCCCATCAATTAACTCTTAAAGTTGCCAGTGTCATAGGCCGTGTATTTCTCCTGAACATGCTTTCAAATGTGCATCCTGCCAAGCTCAACATATCTACACTGACTGAATATCTCACCTCACTTACCCGGCTTGGCATTACAGAACTTGAAGCGCCCACCCCCGATTTAACTTATTTATTCAAACACGTGATGACACAGGAGGTGGTGTACAACCTGCTCACTTACGCCCAAAGGAAACAATTGCATTGCGCCGTCGCCCAATGGTCTGAAGTGAAATATCAGGAGAATATCTCTCCATATTATTCCCGCCTGGCGCATCACTGGCTGAAAGGTGAGGCAATAGAGAAGGCTATATATTACCTTGACAAGGCAGGCGAACAGGCGCTTGAATTATATTCAAATGAAGATGTGATCCGGTTTATTTCCATTGCCATCGAACTCGAACAGAAAAAATCAGAGAAAACTGCGAAAGCGGAAATCGGCTTTGCTGGAAAACTTCAGCGTGGGCGCTGGGAACGCATGTTGGGCATGGCGCACTTTAGATTGGGACATCTGCCCGAAGCCCAAACGCATCTATCGCGGACCCTCGAACTGCTCGGCAGACCCATGCCTGACTCAAACTTCGGGTTGACGGTAAGCCTCCTCAAGGAACTCTTCCAACAAATATCATATCGTTTGTTCCCCAGCCAATTGGGTAAATTTTTGATCAATGAACAAAGAGCAATGGAAGAGGAGTTGGCGCGCGTCGAAATCGAAAGCGTATTTTATTATTCGCAAAACAACAGCCTGCTTGCCTGGGGGATATTGCGCCGCCTCAACCTTGCTGAGCGATTGGGCATACCTGCTCTGATGGCGGAGGGGTATAGCAATCTGCAATTGATTGTCGGTCTCGCCAATTTGCAAGGTCCATATCGATCATATCGACAATTAAAAAATGATGCACTTGAAAAAGCCGACCGTACATCCGTACGCATCTTTGCCCTCCTGCGTGAAGCGGTTGTTCACTTTACTCGCTGTAATTGGGATGAAGCACATGACAATCTGAAGACTGGAATCCAACTGGCGGAGCAATTGGGTGATAACCGTCAATGGGCTGAATTGACGGCCACTCTTGCGACCAGTTTATATCTGGAAGGGCAATTTGAAAAAGGATTACTTGTCTGGAAAGATCAGCACCAAAAATTTTCAAGAAGCGAATCGTTACAATCTCTGGCCTGGAGCCTTTACGGGCAGGGGCACAACCTGCTTATGCTTGGCCAGGTGGACGAGGCTATCCGCCTCATCGAGGCTAGCATCGCCATACCCATGAAGAACGCGGATGACAAGATCCTAAACACCTCACGTTACGGAGCCTTGAGCCTGGCTTATTTCCGCAAAGGGGATTTCGACAAAGCTCTGGAAAATGTCCTGCACCATCAGCGTCTCGCTCCACCTACGCCACCAGTATCAAGCACTGTGCACGAATATGAAGCCGTGTTTGAGGCGATCACTGGTCTCTGGGAAAATGTTAATTCAGGAATTTATGCGCCCGGTTCAACAAACCTGACTCGATTGGAACAAACCTTCCATCGAGTCCCGTATATTGCAAAGGCCATCAGACGAACCCCGGCAAACAAGGCAAAGACTTACCTTTACGAAGGAATTTATTACAAATTGACTGGCAATCTTCGGCGTGCCCTTGCCAGTTGGAGGAAATGCATCGAACTGGCGGAGCATTATCACCAACCCTACGAGCTGGGGCGCGCTCATTACGAAATTGGGTTGTACCTGGACAACCCAGATCGTGCCGAACATTTGAAGAAGGCGTACAGGATTTTTGAAGATCTCCATACACCGTATGAATTGGAACTCGTGAAAACCGCGGTTGAAGATCTTACCAACGCGTGAATGGGTTGATCCCCAGTTCCAGTGATTTTTTATAGGTCATGATTGAGTAAATAATATTCACAAAAAGTGTTAAGACAAACAAAACAGTCAAAAGAGGCGTGATTTCATTCAAGATCGCAATAAAAGCATAGGCCGCTACGTTGCCCAGCAACATGGCCATGGCAATGATAAAGGACTGCCCCTCAAGGCTATTGCGCTCCGTAAGCATATTAATAAACAGGATTCCCATTACAAACGTCAGAATGTATGCGGAATATGAACCACCCTCATCCCCCGCAAGAAACAACGGAACTTGTCCGTTTACAATCAGTTTGTGTATATTTGGAAAGCCGACTTCGGTGATAAATGTGTACTGAATGGCAAAAGAAGCGATCAGCCCGAAAATGAGGATTGGGTAGTAATACTTTCGGATGAACGGGTTGGAGAATTTATTTCTTCCGAATTTAAATACCGTATACACAATGAATGCATCCAAAAACATGGATGCAAAATTAGCCAGTTGCAATGGGCGCTGAGGACACGTATCCCAAACGATTGGGCAGGCACTTGCCAGATTCAGACCGAAAATCCATTCCCAGGGCCAGTTCCCGAGCAAGGCTACGATAGGCATGCCGTAGGATTTATCAATAAATCCGCGGCGGGCAATCAAAATATACGCTGGAAGCCAGAATAGAGCCAGGAATCCATAAGTGACATAAAGCCAAAAATCTCTGTTTTCCATAATACTCTCCTCCGTCAAAATGCAAATTATCTTGATCTGGATAAACGCCAGCTCTTTCTCAAATAATCTGGGATTTCAAAATAAGTGCCATCGCCACCCTCTTCATAAAGAACAGCTTTATCAATCAGATTCCATGTCAGGAAGCGAATGTATTTTTGTAATCCAGGGAAGCGGTCTTTTATCTTTTCACAAATATCGAAAATCGCGATTTGCAGTCTTAGGAGCACCAGTGTCCAATCAGATGGA
>JAXIPJ010000311.1:0-25889 GCA_045402985.1 Anaerolineales bacterium | reverse complement strand
GAAATGATCGACCCGCAGTTGGAAAAGGCGGGTTGGTATCTTCGTGACCATTCCAAGGTAAAAACTGAAATCCCTGTGGATGGGTATGATGCCGAGCCTTGGAATGGGGTTTCTGATTACACCTTATACCGCGAAAATGGGGAAGTGCTGGCGGTAGTGGAAGCCAAAAAGACATCCATAGATGTCCGTTTGGCGGAAGCGCAACTCACTCATTACGTCACTGAAATTGAGAAGCACCAATCTTTCAGACCGTTTGGATTTTTAGCGAATGGATATGAAATCTACTTTGTTGATGTAGGTATTTCTGCGAAGCGGGAAGTGTTTGGTTTCTTCAAACGTGAAGACCTGGAAAACCTGCTCTACATCCGCCAGAATGCGAAGCCGCTCAGTTCGGTAGAAATCAACAATAAGATCGTTGACCGTTCCTACCAGCATGAAGCGATTCGCCGGGTAGGAGAGGCTTTTGCCAACGGCAAGCGCAAAGCCTTGATTGTCATGGCAACAGGGACAGGCAAGACGCGCACCACAATGGGATTGATCGATGTGTTCATGCGCTCCAATCAAGCAAGGAAGATATTGTTTGTAGCAGACCGCGATCCATTGGTTAGCCAGGCGCTTGATGATGGCTTCCAGAAGTATCTGCCGAATGAGCCGCGCACTCGATTGCGCAGTTGGGAAATCGAGACGGGTAATCGGCTTTATGTAGTAACCCTCCAAACCTTAAGCAATATCTTCGAGCAATTCTCACCCGCTTTCTTCGACTTAATTATCTTTGATGAAGTCCATCGTTCCATCTTCAATCGCTATAGCGAAGTCTTGAAATACTTTGACGGATATATGATCGGGTTGACAGCTACACCGGCCAATTATATTAACCGTGATACCTTTATTTCTTTTGATTGTTTTGACGATAAACCAACCTATCTTTACACCTACGAGCAGGCAGTTAAAGACAACTATCTTGTCGATTACAACTTATATGCTGCACGGACACGTTTTCAAGAGGAAGGTATCAAAGGCGCGTTTCTGACCGAGGAGGAACGTAACCTGTTGATTCAGCATGGACAAGACCCTGACGATGTCAACTACGAAGGCACGGACCTTGAACAAAAAGTTACGGTTAAGGATATGTTGCGCCGCCAGTGGCAGGAAATCATGGATGTTTGTCTCAAAGACCCATCGGGTAGACCATGCAAGACGATTGTATTTGCTATGACCAAAAAACATGCATTGCGCCTGGCGGATGCTTTTTATGAAGTGTTCCCGCAATACGTGGATATGACAAAGGTGGTGATCAGCGAAGGGGATTATCGTAGCAAGAATTTCAAAGCCTTCAAAAAGGAAAATTTGCCGCGCATCGCCATCTCAGTGGATATGCTGGATACAGGTGTGGATGTTCCTGAAGTGATGAACCTGGTTTTCATGAAACCAGTTCAGTCGCCCATCAAGTTACAGCAAATGCTCGGACGTGGAACGCGCAGCCAGGCAGCATGCAACTTCCTTGACCGCCTGCCAGAAAACGGGAAGAAGGAATTTCTCGTTATAGACTTTTGGGATAACAATTTCCGCAAGGATGCCAAAGAAGCAATTGATAATTCCCTGCCTGTGCTGGTGCGAATTTTCCACACGCGCTTGAATTTGCTTGAAACCTATCTTGATGATCAGAAGTCCCCTGAATACCAACAAATCATTACTGATTTACGAAACATGATCCAGCGCATCCCCAAAGACTCGCTTCTGGTGCGCCATGAACTGCCGAAGATCGAAGATGTTTGGGAAGATAGTTTCTGGAATTATTTGCTGCCGTCCAGCGTTGAAAAATTACGCAGGTTTGTCGCGCCGCATTTGCGCTATGCCGCCGATGTGGATGTTGCTGCCGAAACCTTTATTAGCAAGATCGAGCGATTGAAACTTGCACGCCGCAAGGGATTAAATGTCTCGGAACTTGCTCTATCCATTGCTGAGGATGTCAATAAATTACCTGAAAACATCCTGAAGAAAAAGCAGGTGGAGCTACGGAAACAATGCACAGTTCCCGAGTTGGAAAACTCCAGCTTTGATAGACTGAATGAATTCCGTGATGAACTTGCAAAGGAAATGAATAAGAAAACCAAGCGCGATGATTTGCTTGAATTAAATTATCTGCATGACTTTATTGCTCTGCGTGGTTATATCCTGTTGACAAAAAGTGGCGAGCAGATGTACGTGGCAGAATATCGCCGACTGGTGGAACAGCGCATTCTGGCACTGGTCATTAATCACCCGACGATCAAAACCATTCAGCAGGGACAAAAGATAGACGACTGGCAATTGCTGGAACTGGAGCGCACGCTGACCAAAGAACTCGGCGAAGGCGATCTGGAAGTGACGCCTGAAAACTTGAAGAAGGTCTTTGCCCACACCGCTGATAGTTTTCTCGGTTTGGTGCGACAAGTATTGGACATGCAATACCTGCCTTCTTATAAGGACTTGGTGGCGCGGCAGTTTGAGACCTACGTAACCCAACACAACTACAATGCCGACCAGATTCGCTTTTTGCGCGCCGTGCAAAGTGTGTTCCTGCAGAAACGACATCTCGAGACTGCTGATTTATACGAGCCACCGCTGGATATGTTTGGTGCAGATGCAGTGGAGCGGTGGTTTACAGAGAAGGAAGTGGAAGAAGTGGTTGAGTTTGCTAACAAAATGGCGGTATAAATAGCCAAGATGAAAAAAGCTTTGCCATTAGCTCTTGTTCTCATCGGTGCAGCGTTATTGATAACGGCTGTCGTCTTTTGGATTGATTCGAGTAACTCTGCCGCACCGCAAAACTTTGGTCAGTCCTTGCGCGACTGGATAACCCTTCTCGCAGGTCTCGGGGCAAGTATCAAAGGCTGGATGGATTTGGTAAAAAAGGAAATACCCCCTGCTCCTGTACAAAGCAATAAGAACGGCGGCATCATCATAAGCGGAAGTGTGGACTCGATTGGCAAAGACGTTATTGGTCGAGATCAAGTCATCACAACAAATATTGTCTCTGAAGATACTACCTATAACGTCGAGGGCCTTCCCAATCCATACTTGGGGCTTCAGGCTTTTACTTATGCTGAGCGAGATCGCTATGCTGGTCGTGAGAAGCTGACAGCAGAGGCATTGCAATTGCTCGTTTCGCCTGATGAGCAACGTAACTTACTTTTCATAACAGGTGCGAGTGGAAGTGGCAAATCGTCATTTGCTCAAGCGGGTTTGTTGCCTACCCTTATTTCTTATTATGAACAAAAAGGTTTTAAAGTTTATCATGCTGTGTTCAGACCTTCTCGCAATCCAAAGATGCGTCTAGATGATGCCATATTGCAACTTGGTTCAAAAGAGCTACAGGTGATAATCATTGATCAGTTTGAGGAATTATTTACGCAATCTATATTAAACCAGCGTGATGCTCTTGTTCAGTATCTTTATGACTTGCCGCCCCTGAGTCAATGTCATCGCATCTTTATCGCCACTTTGCGTTCTGATTATTTGGGCGAAATTCATGACAATATGGAAAATCTATGGGAAATCGCCAAAAGTGGGATTGCCTTGCGCGCCATGAAGATACAGGAGCTTAAAGATGCAATTCAGCGTCCATTGCAAGTCAGGTTTCCAGATGGCAGTAAAAGATTCGAAGCAAAATTGGTGGAAAAACTTGCGGTAGACACACTGGAGAGTATTACTTACCTGCCATTACTACAGGTGACATTAGAAGCGCTATGGAATAGGGGCGAACTTAAACTTAGCGCTTATGGCACCCTGACAGATGCCATTAAAGAGCGAGCCGATACAGTATGGACTTATCAGGACTTCGATAATGCACTTCCATCTAAGAATCGTTCTAATCAAGATCAGGATGAAATTGTTGGATTGCTGCTTGATTTAGTAAATGTCTCGATGGATGATGATACAAAACGGGATGTTCGAATCAATCGACCACTCAATAATTTCACAGAAAAACAAAAAGCGCTGATGCGCGACTTAAGTAGGGCGCGCTTGGTAAGTATCAATATTGAAGATGGAAAGGAGATGGTTGGTCTTATTCACGAGACATTAATAAGCAGTTGGGACATATTGCGAGACAATATTATAGCCAAGCGGATACAACTACAAAGGCGAGTTCGATTTGAAACACAATTGCGCTTGTGGCTTTCCTCTAACCGAGCCGATGATTACCTGCTTTCAAAAGGTCAGATTGCCGAGGCGCGTGAGTTGGAGAATTCAGGGGATATTGCGATTAACCAAAGGGAAGCTCACGATTTTCTGACTAGAAGTATCGCAAAAATCGATGCCTATGAAAAACGAGAAAGGATGTTATTACTGGTTGTAAGAAAGATTAAGGAATTAGCCGCCCCCATGGAGGATGAACAACGACTCCAAAAAATACTCGGAGACGCAGTTAGCATTTTTGACTGCGAAGCAGGAACTCTATACACAGTTGATGACCGAACAGGTGACTTAATTTTCCATGTGACACTTGGACCTGCGGCAGATAGGTTGCTTGGACAGCGTTTGCCCGCGGGCGCTGGCATTGCAGGGTTGGCTGTACAGAAACATGAACCTGTCATTGAAAATGAGGTGCAACAATCTGCAAGGCATTATAAAGCCGCTGATGAACAGACTGGCTTTGTTTCCCGTTCCATTCTCGCAGTGCCTATGCAAGTTGGAGATCGTATGATTGGTGTAATTGAAATCATTAATCGCCGTGATGCATTGCCGTTTTTTGAAGAAGATGTAAATATCCTTACTGTTTTTGCTGATCAAGCAGTGACTGTAGTTGAAAATACCCGCCTGGTTGCTCTTAATGAGCAGAGGGTCCCCCAGAAATTGGATGAGACACAAGGGATAGATGAAGCTCAACTTGCCAACCTTGCAAAAAGCGAGTTTGTCGCTTTCGTCGCTCACGAGTTGAAGAACCCAATGACCTCCATCAAAGGTTACGTCGAGTTGCTCGCAGCAGGCTCGGTGGGACAGATCAATGAAATGCAGGCTAACTTCCTAAATACGATACGTGCCAACGTAGATCGTATGTCCGCTCTTATTTCAGATCTGAATGATAATGCCAGGATTGAGGCAAACAGCTTACGCCTTGACTTTAAACAAGTAGATTTACCAAACATCGTAGATGAAGCTGTACGTTCTACAAAACGACAGATTGAGGAGAAGCACCAGACTCTTGAACTTCATATACCGTCACAACTGCCTCTTGCCTGGGCGGATAGTATCCGTGTGGGTCAGATTCTTACCAACCTAGTTAATAACGCGTATAAATATACACCCGAAGGTGGAAAAATCGTGATTGGCGCGGAGGTTGTTGCCAATCGATGGGATCCAAAAGGTGCCCAGCAAGTTGTACATTTCTCGGTACAAGATAATGGCATTGGCATTAGCCCGGATGCTCAGGCAAAAGTGTTCCAAAAATTCTTTCGTTCGGACGATTCGAAAGCGCGCGAAGCCCCGGGCACTGGCTTAGGTTTAAACATTACAAAGAGTCTTGTCGAAATGATGGGAGGAAGAATCTGGTTTGAGAGTGAATTTCGAAATGGCACAACGTTCCACTTTACAATTCCAGTTGCTGAGGAATAATCATCCTTTATGCTCACCGACCCGAAGCTCCGCTCTCAAGTAGATGCCCTCTGGGAAAAGTTCTGGACGGGGGGACTGTCCAATCCGTTGGATGCGATTGAGCAGTTTTCGTATTTGTTGTTTTTGAAGCGGTTGGATGACCGCGAGAACGCGGCGGAGAGGCAGGCAAAACGTAAGGGGATCAAGTATCAGCCGTCGGTTAAGAAGGAGATGCGCTGGGGATATTGGACGCAGATGAAAGCCGAAGATGCGTTGAAGCATGTTAAGGAGGTTGTCTTCCCCAGGATGATTGAGTTGGCTGATAAGAAATCGTCCTTCTGGGAGTACATGCAAGGCGCAGAGTGCAAGATCCGCAAGGCGAGTCTGTTGATCGAGGCGTGCAATCTGATCGATCAGATGAAGATCGCGGAGCAGAATCAGGATGTGCAGGGCGATCTATATGAGTATATGCTGGGTCACATGCAGTTTGCGGGGCGCGGCGGACAGTTCCGCACGCCGCGGCATATTATCCGCATGATGGTGCAGATGGTGGACCCGAAGCCGCGCGAGCGCATCGGCGATCTGGCGGGCGGGACGGCGGGATTTCTCGTCAACGCGCACCAGCATATTTTGGAGAAGCATACGTCGGCGGGGATTTTGGAGTATGACGCCGAAGGGCAGGCGCACCATCTGATCGGCGACCAGTTGTCGGCGGCGGAAAGAACGTTCATGTCGTCGAAGAAATATTTGCGGGGTTTCGATAATGATTCGGGGATGACCATCCTGCGCATCGGGTCGATGAATCTGATGCTGCACGGGATCGAGTCGCCGCAGTTCTATTACATGGATTCGCTGTCGAAGTTGTTCGAGGATGAACGCGAGTATGACGTGATTCTGATGAACCCGCCGTTCAAGGGCGCGGTGGATAAGGGCGGCGTTCATCCCACGCTGCCGTCGGATACGACCAAGAGTGAGTTGCTCTTTCTGCATTTGATCCTGCGCGCGCGGGATATGGGCGGACGCGCGGCTGTCATCGTGCCTGATGGTGTGTTGTTCGGGTCGAGTCGTGCGCATGTGGACCTGCGGCGCAATCTCATCGAAGAGAATCGGCTGGACGGGGTGGTGTCGATGCCTTCGGGTGTGTTCAAGCCGTATGCGGGGGTGAGCACGGCGGTGCTGTTGTTTACGCGCGGCGCGCAGACGAAGGATATCTGGTTTTATGACATGGCGCACGATGGTTTTTCGCTGGATGATAAGAGGGTGGCTGTTCAAGAGAATGATATTCCTGATGTGATTGATTGTTGGGGGAAGAGATTTGATAAGAAGTTCTTAGAGAGTAGAGAACAGAGAATAGTGGAGTTGCGGAAGGAGTTGACTCCGTTGAAGGAGAAACGGTTGAAGTTGCAAGCGGATATCAACCGCCTCACTTTCGACCTTGCAATTGATTCTGTCCCCACAGCCCCCTCCGCCCTTTCGGGCACCTCCCCCAAATACGACAAGAAAAACTCGAATGCGGATTCAGAGGCTGGCGTCGAATTTGGGGAAGGACCGGTGGGGGCTAAATTAGCCACTGAGCAAGAACTACTCTCTAATATCCACTCTCTAATCTCTGCCCCTCAATCTGAACTCGACCGCCTGACTCGCCAGTTCTGGGTGACGAAGGAGCAGGTGAAAGTGAACAAGTACGATCTCTCTGCCAGCCGCTACCGCCAGGTGGACGCGGATGCCGTCTATCACGAGAAGCCGTCTGTGACGCTGGAACGATTGGCGCGGTTGGAGCAGGTGATGTTGGATGAAATTCGGGAACTTGGAAAATTGGTAAATGGTAAATAGTTTTCATTTTTCTGAAATTGCAAAAATTGGGGCTGGTCAAGGAGCGCCTCAAGAATCTTCTGCATTTGTTGGAGAAGGCAAACCTTTTATTCGTGCTGGTTCTCTCGAGAGCCTTTGCGCAGGTGAAGCTTTAGATACTCTTGAAATAATCAATGACGAAAGTGCTAAAAAACATCGGATGAAACTTTATCCCGCTGGCACTGTTGTCTTTGCTAAAAGTGGAATGTCAGCCACAAAAGATAGAGTTTTTGTTTTACCAAATCCTGCTTATATTGTTAGCCATCTTTCAACTATTGATCTAAATCAAGAACTTGCTGACCCAACATTTGTCAGATATTTTTGGAAAAATTACAAACCCAGCAGGTTGATAAAAGACGATTCTTATCCAAGCATAAATGCTGAAGATATTGAAAACGTAGAAATTCAGTTACCATCACTGACCGAGCAAAAGCGGATTGCGTCCCTGCTGGCGCGCGCCGACCGTCTACGTCAACTGCGGCGGACAGCGCACGATCTTGGCGATGCCCTGCTCCAGTCCGTGTTTTTGGAGATGTTTGGGGATCCTTTGGCAAATCCAAAACATTTTCAAATTGAATTGTTCGGAAATTTAGGTGATGGAAAGTACGGCATAGTAGATGGTCCATTTGGAAGTTCAGTGGATACAAGTGTTGATTACATATCAGATGGTGAAATACCTGTAATTCGCTCAAAGAATATTCGCCCGCTTGCTTTTGATGAAAGCGATCTAAAGTTTATGTCTCGTGAAAAATTTAAAACTGTAGAACGCAGCAAGGTAGTTCCAGGTGATATTTTGCTTGTCAAAGTTGGAGCAACAATTGGAGATACTTGCATATTCCCCGATAAGTTCAAAGAGGCTGTTTTATCAACAACTGGAAGTTGCCGAATTACTCCAAACAAGAAATTGATAAATCCAGTTTTCTTTTTACAACAACTATATTTGCTAAAACCACATTTGCAAAAAATGTCATCTGAAGCTGTGCAACCGTTTCTGAATATGACAACTGTAAAAGAAATTCAACTACTGCTACCACCGCTGAGCCTGCAAGAAGAGTTTGCGGGCGTAGTGGGGCGGGTCGAGTCGCTGCGAGGGCGGATGGGGGAAAGCGAGAGGCAGGTGGAGAGGTTGTTTGAGTCATTGTTGAGTGAGAGTTTTGGAGAAAAATAGTATGCCAAGAGTACAAAGTAAACCCAAGACAGAAGATATCAATCCCGATTATGTTCGCATGTATTACGAGCACCAATATGATAGGATAAAGGCACATGAAGAACAGTCTCTAGTTATTTCAAATATTGTTCTCACAATCACTGCGTTAATGATTACTTTTGGTCTCAACAACAGGCAATCCTTCGGTTCTGTATTTATTTTGTTTCTCCCGATCATAATTATCATTGCCAATATATTTGCAATGCTCAATATGGTTGAAGGAACGAAGTGGATGAGACAACATCAGAGAAGAGCCAAGCGGGCTTTGGAGCTCTATGCACCAGCATTACACGCGTTTGACAAGGAATTTCCTTCTCCTCACAAGCAATGGGCAGTCGGGAGAGGAAGAGTTCAAGGCGTTATTCATTATTCATTCATTCTTATGTCTCTTGTATTGTTGGTTCTATTTATGTTGGAGTTGTTCGGTGTCACAATTGTATAAGCTCTGCCACACAGGCGTGGTGGCGCGGGTCGAGTCGCTGCGGGGGAGGATGAGCGAGTCCACGCGGCAGGTGGATGGGTTGTTTGAGTCATTGTTGGCGGAGGCGTTTTCAAGTTAGTTCACAAAGGAGATTTCATGGCTACAGATGCATACAAAGAATTGGAAGATGTCTTTCCCAAGATTGTGAAAATGATGCGTGAGGATACGTTTGACTCCCATGACTTCATGTTGGTATTAGCGCAAGAGTATCAAAAGCTTTACATCGAGGCGCTATATACATACAGGGATAAAAACCGACCGTTTCACAGAGTCCATATGGCAATCGGCAAGAGACTAAAAAAGCATGTAGATCTGGTTAAACATATTAGAAATCATCGCAGTGATAATATTTTTGGGCAGAAGAGTCTCGTCGCAGTTTGGCAAAAGGTGAAGCGCTAACTATGCAAGAAGAGTTTGCGGGCGTGGTGAGGCGGGTCGAGTCGCTGCGGGGGCGGATGGGGGAGTCCACGCGGCAGGTGGAGGGGTTGTTTGAGTCATTGTTGAGTGAGGCGTTTTGGGTAATTGCCCCATCCCGTCCTTCCCCAAAATGCGACTGGGGAACGTCGAATTTGAGGAAGGTGAATGTGAAGTTGGAATGAATATATTTATAGACACCCAAGTTGAAATTGTCTTTCCCCCATTTTCGTCTCGCTGCTCGTTGCGAGGCGCAAATGGGGGAACACGAAGGGGGCAAAATGCCACGCCCTAAAAGAAGCAACCCTAAAACTAAACACCAAGCCATCAAACTACGAAAGGAGTCAACTCCTGCCGAGCGCAAACTCTGGTCACGGATTCGAGATGACCAATTGGGAGTCACGTTTCGCAGGCAGCATGCCGTTGGAAACTATATTTCCGACTTCTGCTCTTCAAAAGCCAAACTCATCATTGAACTCGACGGTAGTCAACACTTGGAACAGGAAGAGTACGATGAGGAAAGAACAAAATATTTGGAATCACTTGGCTACAAAGTAATCCGTTTTTGGAACAATGATGTGGTGAAGAATATTGACGGCGTTATACTTGCCATTATTCATGCGATGCAAGATGAAAACAAGAAAGAATGAATTTCAGATTCTCTCTGCCGAGCCTGCAAGAAGAGTTTGTGGGCGTGGTGGCGCGGGTCGAGTTGCTGCGGGGAAGGATGGGGGAATCCACGCGGCACCCCGTCAAAGTGCGACGGGGCAGGTGTGGAGGGGTTGTTGAGTGAGAGTTTTGGAGGGTAGCCAATGAACATCCAATCGGTAGATTTTTCTCCATAGAAAGGTGAGCTCTAGATGTTTAACGATCAAAACAATCAGTACAGTGAGTGGGATACTGAAGTCGCAAAACGAATAGCCTGTGTCGTAACTGCTTATCAATCAGGTCAGGCCTTTGAAACTTTGTGGGAGCAATATGCTGGTCAAAAAGAAGACATTGGAACTTTCTGGCTTTCAATCGCAAAACAGATCAGAGAACACTTACCACATAAACCGAAGTAGACATAATCAATCCTGCTTCTCTGATTGACTATTTATTCTTGAATTGAAATTCATTTAGGCGACAATTGATCTTGTTACGGCCGTGGTGGTGGCGCGGGTCGAGTCGCTGTCCCCTTCACTGCGCTCCGGGGACTGCCGCTCTGCCCGATAGGGCGTGGCGCGGCGTTCGCAATCCCATAGGGACGGTCCGCGCTGATGGGAGGTACTTTATAATAGCCAGAGTGTGTATGCAAATTTGTGTACATCCTGCCCTAGTTCATGGGCAGGCACTCTTATTGCTGCCCTCTGCCGCGATAAAGCTGGAGCGCCTCGGTCAGAAACCTGCGCGCTTCGATGCTATAGGGCTCGCATTGAAACATGATGTGCTGCACGCCCAGTTCTGCATAGCCGCGCATTGCCGCTGCAATCTCCTCCACCGTACCTGTCAAGGGACTGTCGAAAAAACTCGGTTTGTTTGCCTGCAGATCAGGGAACCACAGGCCGATGAGAGCCGTGATGCCCATAGTGTCCGGATCGCGCCCGACCGCGTGGCACGTGTCTCGGATTTTGGTTAGTGGCTCGACCATTGTTTCAGGTTTGCCCATATAGCCTGTGTTCCAGAGGTCGGCATACTGTGCGGTCAGCTTGAGCATTCGTGGACTCCCACGTTCGCAACCTACCATCAATGGCGGCCCTTCTGACCGCGGCCCCCGCGGTGCAATATCACAATTTCGTGCTTGATAATATTGTCCCGCAAAATCGACATGCCCTTCGTGCAGCAATGGCTTGAGGATCTGCAAAGCCTCTTCAAACCGTCCCACGCGATGGTCGAAGGGCAACCCGAACGCCTGATACTCCGGCTCGTTCCATCCCGCGCCAACACCGAGGATCAAGCGCCCATGGCTCACCTCGTCGACGGTCGTCGCCATTTTCGCCAGGACGGCTGGATGGCGGAAGGAATTGCATGTGACCAGCGTGCCTAGTTCCACGCGATGTGTGGCTTCAGCCAGCGCTGCCAACATAGTCCAGCACTCCCAAATTCCACGGGTCGGCTGACCAGGATAGCGATACAAGAAGTGGTCAGGGAGCCAGAGACTATCGAAGCCGTCTGTTTCGGCCTGTTGCGCGATGGCGCGAATTGTGTCATAAGGACGCTTGCTGTTATTTTCGCGGTCGTTCGCCAGAAATACCATGAGCCCAATCTTCATAGCTTGCCCTCAACTTTCTTCGGAACACGAAATCTCCTACCAGAAGTGTCCTGCTCCAAGACCCGCAAACCTTGCTCTCTTCTGTTTATAGGATCTGGAAGGCAGTTCTCTCGCCAGGGCTTGTTCATCTCTTTCATGATACTCTGAATAGGTGACAGGATTGTTCCTATTAAAATAAGAATCCTGGGAAAATTCTTGAAGCTCGATAGCGGGCTGGCGGTCGGTGCCCCCTTATATAATATTGCTACGCATGGTGAATTATGAAGACTGAAAAAAGAAAGATTATTTATGTATTGCTACTGCTCCCGGTTTTGTCCCTTGCCTGTTCTGCATTGACCCGCAGTCTGTCCGCGACATCGACCCCAGAGTCAGAACCCACCTTTGAGCCGGTAACGACACGGTTGCTTATTACACCTGAGTCCCTGCCAGAGGCGCAAGTGGGTGTGATGTATGAGGTAAAAATGCAGATCACGCAGAATGTAACTCCCGTTGGTGATATGATGATCCAGGAAGGGGAACTACCGGCTGGGTTGGAATTTGTCTTTTTGGACGGTGAGGATGCGGCGCAAATTATCGGCGTTCCAAAAGATGTAGGTGTGTTTGAATTTACAGTTTATGTCTGGTGCTATGGTACACAGGTCAGCGGGCAAACGCTGGAGAAGAAATATCGAATTGTCGTCAAGGAATAAGGATTTAGCGGGCATGGTAACGCGGCAGACTTGCACTGACTGCCCGAAGGGCGTGTCGAAGTGTGGATGGATTGTCCCCTGAGGGGGACTGGAGGTGCTTGATGGCTGGAAAATATACCCCGCTTGAAAATTACTTGCGTGATCTTCCTGTCAGCCAAAAAGAAGTTACTCTTGGTTTTGAACAAATCGAAGAAATACTAAATAATAAACTGCCATCCTCTGCGTACGAAGACCACAGATGGTGGGAACATGAAACGGAAGGCAATCATCGGAACACCCGTTCATGGTCCAATGCCGGTTGGGTGGTTGAAAGTTTGGATGTCAACGCGAAGCGGGTAAAATTTGTCCGCGCTCGATAGTTATTTTGGCATGGTGGCGATCAAAGGCGACTGCAGAGTGTCGAGTCGCTGCCGCCTGCGCTGCACTTTGCGGTGCTTCGCGATTTGAATAATTATTGAGAGGTGTTTAATGAGTAACTTTTCAAAAACATACGAAATCAGATGGTCAGACCTTGATGCGAATGGTCACGTCAATTATGCGGCTTATGTGGATGCGACAGCAGATTTACGTTTTCGGTTTTTTACCGAACACGACTTCCCGACGGAAAAATTTGCTCAACTGGGAATCAGTCCGATCTACACTACCGTCCACGCCGAATTCTTTCGGGAAGTGCTTATTGGCGAAACGGTGACGATCACCTACGCACTGTCTGGGCTTTCGCCATCTGGAATCCGCTGGAAAGCACATCACGATATCCTCAAATCCAACGGAAAAAAGGCAGTCAGCATTGATCTTGAAGGTGCGATACTGGATCTAGTTACCCGAAAGCCTGCTCCCCCCACTCCTGAATTATTGCAAACTATGAATTTGATCCCACGCACGACGGATTTTGAAGTGTTGTCTGAAATGCGTAGGATGAGATGATCAGATATCGACGTATGATGGCGCGGGTCCAGAGTCTGCCCCCCGATGGGGATCTTCGGCGTGTCAGGAACTCGCCGTTTGAGGCTCGCGAGGCGGGGAGGCAGGGGGAAGTTAACGGCTGAAGTATTGAATTGAACGAGAATCTGCTCTATACTAGGGCAACTTGGCGTCTATATGAGCCTGGGCCGCCAAATGGCATGGTAACTCCTCGTTTAGCGGTAAAGAAATTGCGAAAGGAGAGAAAGATGAGTCAACGGCAAGCGCGGCAATGGGGTGTTGCAATCACTTTGGCGATGCTTCTCTTAGGTGGATGTGAGGGTGCTTCGCCAACGCCAATTGTCATCGCTCCAGCGCCAACCTCGGCCCCGCTACCGCTACCGCTACCATCCATTCCAACAGCGACAGCCGTTCCCCCAATTCCCCGAACAGAGATTTCCCCAACTGCCTCCACAGAGCTAGCTGCTACAGACCTAACCACCACTGTTGAACAAACGGCGACCCTTGGAACTGTTCCCCCGACACAAAACCCCATTGACCAGCCATTTCTGATGAAGATCGACAAATTTTCTGTGATCGTCGGGCGAGGTATATTGCTGGAAGGCCGCGTGGTCCATGGGACTCTACGCGGAAACGACAGTGTGGAGATTCTTGGGCCGCAGAATAAGGTCCTTAGCACCAACGTCCTTGCAGTCCTAATCTTAAATACTGTGCGTGATCAGGTTACAGCAGGCGACTATGCAGGGATCCTTGTGCAAGGCATTGAGCCAGGTGAGTTGAGTCCTGGCCTGGTGCTGGCAGCCACGGGCGCGTTCCCATCCTATGAGGAAGCGCTCCAGGAACTACCGTAACAGATCGATAAGTGTCCGGCGATCAAACTGGATCGTCGCTGGTTGAAATCAGCAAAATCGAAGGAGATCAAACTCATGTCGAAAAAAATTCATCATTTCTTAAGGGGGATCAGGGCGATCGTGCTCATGCTGACGATGGTGTGTGGACCTTTCAGCACGACAGCGGCCAAGGGGAATGACTTTGTCAAGCAGACCGGGCCAGAGTTGAGACTGAGTGGCAAACTATTCCGTTTTGCAGGCTCGAACAATTATTATCTGCTCTATAAGTCGGAGTTCATGGTTGACGATGTGCTCAACGCCGCGGTTGCTCAGGGTTTCAGGGTCATGCGGGTCTGGGGCGCAATTGATATCGGCAATCAGGATGGCTCCAACTCGATCCGCGGCAAGGCAGATGGTGTCTACACCCAGTATTGGGATGGGTCTGCGCCCGCCTACAATGATGGCGAGGACGGCTTGCAGCATCTCGATTATGTGATCTATAAGGCCGGTCAGCTTGGCATCAAGTTGGTGATCCCCTTCGTGAACAACTGGAATGATTTCGGCGGGATGGACCAGTATGTCCGCTGGCGCGGCGGCCAGTATCATGACGAGTTCTACACCGATCCGCTGATCCGCACATGGTATAAGAACTGGATCTCACATCTGCTGAACCGCACCAACACCTATAACGGTCTCCAGTACAAGAATGATCCGACCATCATGACCTGGGAACTCGGCAATGAACCGCGTTGCCTGAGCGCCGGGGCATATCCGCGCTCGCCGAACTGCACGACCCAAACGCTGATCGCATGGGCGGACGAAATGTCAACCCACATCAAGAGCATTGATAATAAGCATCTGGTCTCAGTGGGTGATGAAGGCTTCTATTGTGTCCCGAATCCAACCGACTGGACAGAAAACTGTGGTGAAGGGGTTGATACGCTGGCATTCACCGCGCTGGAAAACATCGATGTGATGTCCTTCCACCTCTACCCGGATCACTGGGGTAAAGACGTTTCCTGGGGCACGGCGTGGATCCAGCGTCATATCCAGGACGCCCGCGCGCTGGACAAACCAGCCATGCTGGGCGAGTTCGGTCTACTGGACAAAAGCATGCGCAACCCAAACTATAAGACCTGGACCGATACCGTTCTCACGAACGGCGGTGCGGGGGCCCTGTACTGGATCCTCTCTGGCAAACAGGATGATGGCTCCCTCTATCCAGATTACGATGGCTTTACCGTCTATTGTCCAAGCCCGGTCTGCCAAGCGCTGAGTAATTTCAGCGCGATGATGACAGCCAACCGGCAGTTGGTATTTCCACCGGTTGCGGATGTCGATACTGCGGTCACAGAATTCAATACCGCTGTAACGCTCAACCCGCCAACGAACGATATTGCCTACGGAGGCGCAACTGTTGTCCCAGGCTCGCTCGATCTTGACCCGGCTGCACCCGGCCAGCACACGACAGTATCAGCGGTTGGCGGTACGTTCGTGGCATCTCCAGATGGCACCGTAACATTTACCCCTGCGGACGGCTTCAGTGGCAGAGCAGAAATCTCCTACACCATTCGAGATAGTGCGAATCGGATCTCGAACGCGGCCGCGCTTACGGTGACTGTCAAGCCGAATCCAACTGCGGCTATCCAGCTGGCTTCTTTTGAAACCGGCACCGAAGGTTGGGCATCCGCCAGTTGGCAGGCAAATGCAGGGATAGTTGAGCAAAGCGCCGAATATGCCAGCCAGGGCAGTTATAGTCTTAAGGTCACCACGGCAGATGGAGGATGGTTTGGCGTTAACTTTGGCGCGCCCGTCAACTTGACCGGAAAGACACACATCAAATTCGAGATCAAGACGCTCGCAGCAGGCACCTCCACAAATGCTGCTATTCAAGTGGGTGCTGGCTGGGAGTGGTGTCAGGGCACGTGGGGATGGATTAATCCAGGCACTACCACGACTGTTGATATTGACTTGCTCAATCTCGGCTGCGCATCACCGGACCTCAGTCAAGTGAACAGCATCTACATCTGGTTTAGCGGCGGTGGTGCCTTCTACCTGGATAACGTCCGGGCTGAGTAGCAACCCGGAGGATGCATCGCACCTGTATAACAGGGCGAATCTACTTGATGGCAATTCTCATAACGGGAGTCAACTGTCCGTGTGGTGAGTGCATTCTCTGGGCAAGAGGCTCTCTTTGATACACAAAGGTCAGGTGTAGTGGCTCTGGCTGAGTGTTTGCCCTGAAGGGGATCTTCGACGCGGGAGGGACTCGCCGTTTGAGCCCCGCGAGGCGGGAAAGCACCCCGTCAAAAAACAACGGGGCAGGGGTGGAGGGGTTGTTTGAGAGTTCGTTGGTGCAGGCTTCTGAATGATTCCATTCTAAAAGGATAACAAGACCAATGCCAAACTTTACGGTTCACAAATTGTTGGAGGCTTGCCGCGAACAGAGTTGTCCTGTTTGCAGGTTGGAACAGCAGGACGTGGAACGCTATCTGGATCGCCGCTTCTATGAAAATGTGAACTCTCCTGCATGGCGTGATGCGCTGCGTGCCAGTCTCGGTTTCTGCCATGAGCACGCCTGGCTGGCAGTGAATCAACGCCTGGGTGATGCCCTGGGATTTTCAATTATTTACCGCGACATCCTCAACTCTGTCCTAAATCAGTTGAATGATGGCAGCGGTTCAACGCGTTCTTCACGCCGCGGGGCGTCTTTGCTGCGACAGATCCCTGAACAGGCGCGGAATATGATCGAGAAAATGCTTTATGCGCTCACGCCTCGCAAACGCTGTCCAGGCTGTGAGCACCGGGATGAAATGACTCGTAACACCCTGTCCGTGTTGGTGAAGGAGTTGCCTGGGCCGGAAATGACGGAGGCTTTGCAGGCTTCCGATGGTCTATGCCTGCCACACTTGCGGCTGACCCTGGAACATGTAAAAGATCTTTCTGCCTGTGAAAAACTACTTACCATACACCGTGAAAAGCTTGAGACCCTCAGAGCTGAACTGGCAGAGTTCATCCGTAAGAATGATTATCAAGCGATCAAGGAGGGTTTTGGCAGGGAAGGAGATGCCTGGCTGCGAGCAGTCCGCATGATCGCAGGCAGTAAAAGGGAGAGATAAGTTATGTGAATTACAGAGTGCCGCATAATTTACTTAACTTGATATTTGAATTTCAACCTACAAATCCATGAGAAAAGCTAACTTATTGATGGGACAAGCGGTAAGTGGATTCCGTACGCAATGTGTTCATTGTCCATAACGAACGTTTATACAACCTATTCTTTATGCCATGGTTTCCAAATGCGGCAGAACCTACCCAATTGGAGAATTTATAGGCGATGGTCATGGACACTCTCCATTTTTTGCCTCAGGAATAATGCCCCAGCCTTCAATGTTTCTTGTGGGCACGGTGGCGCGGGTCTGCGTAGGAGAATGGCCGAGGCAGAGAGGGAGGGGTTATTTGAGTCCATGTTGAGTGAGAGTTTTGGAAAGTAACAAGGCGTGCATAACGTATTACTTACAAGTTATCAGATTGATCACGGCGTTGATGGCTTCCTTGATCTTTCCCTGCCTCAGGCAAAAACGGATTTCCTGCGGGAGCGGATAGAGTGGGAGACAATCAGATCGATATCCCTTTGCAATATTACGCATCACATCCCTTGCTGTTTCCAGATCCTCACGCGAGTCGGGGGAAAGATTTGCAAGTTTGACCCAATGCTCTTTTGTTCCCCCGTAAGCCTCTTTGTTAGCGCCGATCTCGTTCCCTGGTGTTTTAGCTATCTCAGGATAAGTTTGTTTTTGGTATTGCCATGCGCGTAATTCCCCCTGCATGGAGAGACGCATCCAAACGGATTGTTTCAAATGGAAAGTCTCATGGATGATTAGGGATAATACATAAGGGTCAAAAGGGTCATCGCCTGGCGTTAGGGTAATGTTTTTAAGCAGCGTCCATCCACCACCGCTTTTATATTGCTTGTGAAATCCAATTCTGATTTTTTTGTTTTGGATGTAATTTGCGATCTCAGTACTTAGCTGGTCTGCGCTCATCAGTTTTTCGAAGACTCGTTGATATCTTTCAAAATCCAATTCTTCCCAATTGAATTCAGGAAACAGCCCATCGAGAATTTTTGCGCCTTCAATTTTGAATGTGCTCACTGGAACCTCCGCCTGGCTTTTTGATCACTGTTCATATTGAATTGATCGGTCCATTATAATACTTCGTCGGAGGTCATACCTGTATGGAAATTACCGGCTACGGAAATTCCTGCTTTCCTCTCACTGCGTTTGCAGGAAGAGTTTTCCCCCTGTCGGAGATCTTCGACGGGCGCGAGTGGAGGGGTTGTTTGAGTCCCAGTTGCGTGAGGCGTTTCATGGGTAGGGGCACATCAGAGCGAATCACAGATTTTGACGATGAATAGTCTCGCTGTGTCCCTGCGAACGGTCAGGCGGTGGCCTATCGCACCACCGCATCCGAAATAGCGACGAAATTAATATAACTAAAGCAGCAATTGGGGATTAGAATGAGAATATGAATGCAGGACAAGATTATTTGCTCGTCGTCGAAGATGATCGCGATATCCTGAAACTATTGGATGCAACGCTGACGTTCAAGGGCTATCGTGTGATCACAGCTCATAATGGCAGGGAAGCTCTGGAAGTTATTCAGATCAAACGCCCTGCGATCGTCATTACCGATATCATGATGCCCAGGTTGGATGGCTTCGGTCTGGTTCATAGATTGCGCATCAATCCTGAGACCCGTGATATTCCAGTGGTTTTTATAACGGCCACATTCATGACACCCGAAGATAAAGAATTTGCAATAAACATTGGCGCAACGCGTTTTATCCAAAAGCCGGTTGATCTCGAGAAGTTCCTGATAACGATTGCAGAACTCTTAAAACCGGGTATGCCCCCTGCAATCGAACCACTCAAGGAAATCAATTTCTATGATGGGTATCGCAGAAGGCTTGAAGCAAAACTGGATCAAAAAATTAAGCAAATTGCGCGCGATGAACACCTGCTGGGCACGCATGCAGACGAAGAGAATCAATTCCTCCAGGTATCCCTTCGTCATGCCATCAGTGAACGGGATGAATTAAAACTTTTGCTGGACCAAATCCACGAGCAACTTGAAAAATACAGCAAGCCAGAATAACGACCAGGCTTTCATCTTTCATCCCACATAGGGGCGCGGCGTCGGCTCATCCGGGCGCAGGATCCTTACCCTGTTGGTTTCGACAAACACATGTCCGGCATCCGAGATGATGGGAACTGGTACATGCTTCCCATCAAGATAGTGCATCGGGTCCACTTTCCATGGCCCCGTCTTTGTAAAAGTATTTTTCGTGCCGGCCAGGAACGGTGTCGCGTTGGTGCCGAAGGTAAAGAATTGTGGGTGGTCCAGAAATGTCCAATCCTTCCATTTTTCATAATCGGACGTGCGCAGGGTTTTGACCTTATAGCCTTTGGCGTATTTAGCAGTTGAATTCAATTCCACCAGGCTGCCGCCACATGTGTTTTCCCATAGCACCGGCAGGTCTTCGTGCCTGTTCACATTTCTGATAAAGTCCCAGCAGGTATCGGTCCCTTTGCCGTTGGTAAAAGCTGTATGACCTTTCGTTACGCCCCGCCATGCCTCCTTGATAAACTCTTTTTCCTTCGGGGTTAGCCGATCAAACTCCACATGTTCATAATAGGAAAGGATCAGTTGCTTGAACCAAAGCCACTGGAGTTTCTCAGTCAGTTTCACACCAACTCGCGGCTTCATGGGGACCATTTCGGGCCAGCCTTGATCGTTCTTGAGCCGGTCGTTGTCCTCCAACAAGCCACGCGGCACAGAAGTATTCCAGTCCTTGCGAAAATATGCGCTGGTCTGGTAATCGTGCAGGACGAACGCGAAGACCCCTAACGGCCGTGGCGGCAAAAGGGGCTTGGAGGGTAACGGATTGGCTGCGCCATTAATATCGATTTGAAAGCGCATCGCAGTTCTTTCTCTATCTTCAATTTACTTTAGAAAGCTTAGCAAATCATGAGACGAATGATAATACCAGATCAACGATCTGTATCCTCCACACTGAGTCTTGACACCTCTACTTTCCTGATGTAAACTGCATCGGCAACAGAATCCTAAAGAAAGGAGCGCATTCCATGTTTCGATTGATCGTAGCAGTTCGCAAACCCCACAATTTACCTTCTCGGAGTGCGCCTGTTGATCGTTAGCGAACGGTCATACCTTCTGTGTCTTTATGCCACGGTGCACCACTGCACCGTGGCTTTTTTTACCCTCGTGCTGAGCGAAGACGAAGCGCAGTTAACAGGAAATCTCTTCTCTTCACGAATCCGTGCTTCGACAACAGGCTTCGCTTGGTCTCGATATGGCAGACGAACACCGCCTACTCGACCAGCGAGCCTTCCGCTCACCGCGAAATAGGATTATTTTATGAAACTACCATTCAAAGCCTACTGGGATCTTCTCTCACAACACATCCGCCCGCAAAAGGGACGCTTCATTCTGCTTAGCGTTCTGCTGTTGGCGAGTATTGGTTTGCGCATCTATGCCCCGCAGATCATGCGCGTCTTTATCGATTCAGCACTTGCTGGTGAAGCCCTGCGGACTCTTACCACCACAGCACTGCTGTTCATTGGGATTGCACTGTTTCAACAGGTGATCGCTGTCAGTGTTACTTATATTGGTGAAAACGTGGCATGGACTGCCACCAATGCCCTACGCGCCGAATTAGCCTGGCAGGCGCTCAACCTGGATATGAGATTCCATAACGACCACACGCCTGGTGAACTGATCGAACGCATCGATGGTGATGTGACCGAACTGGCGACCTTCTTTTCACAGTTTGCTCTGAATCTCGTGAGCAATGGACTTTTGCTGATCGGTATTCTGGTTGCGCTTTTTCTGGAAGATTGGTGCGCGGGGTTGGCATTCACAGTATTCTCTTTTGCGACCATCATCGTATTGGGTCGGCTCAAAGATATCGCCGTGCCACATCAGAAGGCACGCCGCGAAGCCGAAGCACAACTCTATGGCTTTATTGAAGAGCAACTGGCTGGTACGGAAGATATCCGCTCCAGTGGCGCGGTGGATTATTCCATCCGTGAACTGTTCCGCCATCAGGGCATCATTCTGTCACACAACCGCAAGGCGCATTTCAAACGCTGGATCATCGAAAACGCCATGGGCCTTGCGCTCACTACAGGAACACTCCTTGCGCTCACCAGCGGATACTGGCTCTTCACCGCTGGCTTGATCACCATTGGTACAGTGTATTTGTTTGTTCACTACATCAACCTACTGGAAGAACCGTTCTGGGCAATGACGCATGAGATCGAAAGTTTTCAAACCATCGGTGCCTGCGTGGAGCGGCTGACAGAGTTTCGAAATTTCAAGCGTGAAGTGGTGGATGGTAAGGGTGTGGAAATTCCCTCACAGCCGCTGGCGCTCACATTCGACGACGTCACATTTTCCTACAATGGGAATGATGCCGTTCTGAACCACCTCTCCTTTGACCTCAAACCGGGCTCCGTTTTGGGGCTGCTGGGTCGCACTGGCAGTGGCAAGTCTACGCTGGCGCGCTTGATCTTCCGTTTGTATGATCCCACATCCGGGATGATCGCTGTCAACGGTGCAGATTTGCGCGCTGCACATCTCGAGACTCTGAGACGAAGCATTGCCATTGTCACACAGGATGTGCAGTTATTCCGCGCCAGCATTCGCGATAACCTCACCTTCTTCGACCGCTCGATCACTGATGAACACATTCTCGCCACTCTTGAAGAATTGGAACTGGGCGATTGGTACCGCGCCTTGCCTAAAGGCCTGGGTACTGAACTGGATACTGGTGCCCACTCACTGTCCGCGGGTGAAGCGCAATTGCTGGCATTTACGCGCGTCTTCCTGCGTAATCCGGGTCTTGTCATTCTGGATGAAGCCTCCTCGCGTCTTGACCCCGCCACAGAACAACGCCTCGAACGCGCTATTGACAAGCTGCTTCAAAACCGTACCGCCATCATCATCGCGCACCGTTTGGGTACAGTGCATCGTGCAGATGACATCATGATCCTTGAGAATGGACAGGTCAGCGAGTACGGTGACCGCAAACAATTGGCCGCGGACCCTGGCTCACGTTTTTCGCAACTATTACAAACTGGATTGGAGGAGGTGCTCGCATGAGTATTCTCAACCCTGCCATCGACCATTCTGAACAAAAATCCCCAGCACTTCCCGCCTACCGCGTCATCTGGGAAATGATGCGCTTTCGCCCCTGGCTATGGTTCATTGATTTGCTGTGCGTTTCACTCATCCGCTTTTGCTGGCAGATCGCACCCGCGCTCATCATCAAGGCATTCTTTGATATGCTCACTGGCGCCGCGCCATTGACCTTTGGTATTTGGGCTATTGTCGCATTTGCCATGGCAAGCTGGGTGGGACGCGTGCTCGCCAGCTACGGCTTTTATTATGCCGATGTGCCCATTTTTGCGGATATGTCCACATTGCTGCGCAAGAATTTGCTTCGATATATTTTGAAGCGCCCCGGCGCCGCAACTTTGCCCGATTCACCCGGAGAAGCCGTCAGCCGTTTCAAGAATGATGTCAACGAAATTCCGCTCTTCGTCATTCTCATCAATGACATCATGGTTGGCATCGCCATTATCTCCATCGCTATTTTTCTGATGGCAAAGATCAGCCCTTCGGTCACCGTCATGGCGCTGGTGCCATTGCTCATTGTGGGTCTCATTGCAAACCTTGCGACGAGTCGCATTGAACATTATCGCACCGCCTCGCGTCAGGCCGCAGGCAAGGTGACCGGTTTCATCGGCGAGTTCTTCGGCGCGGTGCAGGCTGTCAAAGTTGCTACCGCTGAAAAAAATGTCATTGATCATTTTCACAAGATGAATGACGAACGCCGCAGACTCACCGTCCGCGAAAAATTGTTCGATGACGTCCTTAGCTCCATCTATCGCAATACATCTACGCTGGGCACGGGTGTGATCCTGATCCTCGTTGGCCAGTCCATGCGCGCCGGCAGTTTCACGCTGGGTGACTTTTCGCTGTTTGTCTATCTCCTCCAGAGCATGGGTGATCTCACCACGTTCGCAGGTATGCTCGCCGCGCGCTACAAACAACTGGATGTCTCGGTGCAGCGTATGTATCGCCTGATGGAAAACGCGCCATTGGGTGCGTTGGTCGAACACAGCAAAGTGGATTTGGATGGTGCATTGCCGGAGGTCATCTACCCGACGAAAAACGCTTCAGACTCGCTCAATGAACTGGCTGCCGTTAATTTGACATTTCACTACCCCAATTCTGAGAACGGCATCGAGGGCATTAACCTGGCCCTCAAGCGCGGCACAGTCACAGTTATTACAGGGCGCATCGGCTCTGGTAAAACCACGCTCGTGCGTGCCATATTAGGCTTGCTGCCAGTTGAAGCGGGTGAGATTCGTTGGAATGGAACTCGTATTTCTTCTCCCGGTGATTTCCTTGTACCACCGCGTTGTTCTTACACAGCGCAAGTGCCGCGTCTGTTTAGCAATACGTTGCGCAATAATATTTTGCTCGGCCTCGACCGTACCGACGATGACATTTATGTCGCCACGAAGTTAGCGGTCATGGATCGCGATCTTGAAGAACTGGACGATGATCTTGAGACAATGGTCGGTGCGCGCGGCGTCAAACTCTCCGGTGGGCAGATGCAACGTACGGCTGCGGCGCGTATGTTCATCCGTGAACCTGAACTGCTTGTGTTTGATGATCTATCGAGTGCGCTCGATGTTGAAACGGAGCGTCAGTTGTGGGATCGTATCTTTACACGTGACGACATCACCTGTCTTGTAGTCTCTCACCGTCGTCCGTTGCTGCGCCGCGCAGATCATATCATCGTGCTTAAAGATGGCCGCGTGGAGTCCGAAGGGACGCTGGATACCTTGCTTGGGATAAGCACTGAAATGCAGGAATTGTGGAAGCAGGAGAAGAACGTGGCCTAAAGCGAAGCCTCCCCCATTTTCTGTGAAAATGGGGGAGGTGACCAAAGGTCGGAGGGGGCAAGGGATTACCATCCCTTCCCTCTTTTCTTCTGCGATGGATGTATCACCGGGCCGCCAGGTGTTCCTGGTTGTGCAAGTGGCGGAAGAGAGGGATCGGGTGGCGGCTTTACGAAAGATGAAGCGTACAGTGTAGCCAGAGCCGGCATAGTCAGAACCCCAGCTTGTAGCATGATGCGTTTTGCCAGATCGTTCGTCAACGTGCGCGCCACATCCTGTGTGATCTCACCAAAGCCTGAAGCGAGCAACGGTGGAAGATCATACAAAACGTACTTATCCCATATCTGATCAAACATGAAAAATGTGACGGTACCAAAGATCAATGTGACCAGACCGGCAATGAAGAGTGGGATGCCCCACCAGCGCATCCAACCCCTGAGTGAACGCACAGCGAACAATGCGACTAACAGCAACAAGACCAACGGAAGAAGTGGAGCATAAGGTAAGGCCTTATTTATCTTTTGTAGTGCGATTTGACGGTCTTCGCCGAAGAATCTGCGGAAGCTCGATGGAATAGATGGGGATGGCGATTTAATAATGATCACTTCATCTGGCAATTCAGCGGAAACATTTTTCAACCGTCTTTGCAACTCAGCTGATAGTTGAAGCTGTATTTCTCTACTGGCTGAACAAAAAATGGGCGGCGCTCCCACTACACTTAAATCCATGGCTTCGAGCTTTGCTAGTTGTTCTTCTGTGCAGGCTGGCTGTGATCCCAGAAGAAGCACCGTTAGTTCTTCGCCAGCCTGGTCGGTCAGGCGATCTTTTAGAGGAGCTAAAGCCATTTGTACGGAATCCCCTGCCCCGTGGAAATAGCCGATGGTTTCATCCAGCATGGATTCTGTCACAATTTGCAGTTCATCCGCTGGAAGCAGATAGGTGATCAGCGTCTCCCACTGCTCTGAACTCAATCCGTATAACAACGCGGTGCCTTCAGGGCCAAGCCTGCCCGTTGGTTGGGATGCATTGCCAGATTGACTGAAGCAGTCTTTGGCGAGCTGAGTTTCTGGATTGGAAGCACAGGGATTTGCAAGCAGACCCTTGACCAGTGAGAATTCCCTGGCTGCTATAGTAGGGAGGCGTTCATAAACTTTATTTTTGACAAAGGCTTGTTTGGAAGTGCGCGGGTTCAATAATGTATGATCAATGCTGGAGAGCAACAGCACCGTAATGGTTGCCATGACGGTTAATAGGGCGAGGGAAACTGCGACAAGCCTGGCAATGAATTTGAAAATTGCAGTGAATACGTTGCGCATTTTTTTCTCTCCTTCACCTACATGATATAGCAAAAATAGGCAAATTGTAAGAAATTGTTAGGTCGTTGTAGATTGGAGAAGTTTCTTCCGTCTCCATACTCTTCATAGTCTTGCGCGGTGGGGAGCGCATTACATGTTATAAGTCTCGCCCGCCAATTTAGTTCGACGGGCGAGACTGCTTGATATTCACAAGATGGCAGGAATGGATTGATCAGGGAGCAGAGATGACGAGTTCCGTGTCCATGCCGACATCGTCGTAGGAAGTGAACCAGTAGTCGGTGGTCAGTTGATCCTTTGCCAGACCCAGGATCTCATTGAAACTACTCAGGTACTTCGTGCGCTCGCTGGTGAAGATGT
>JAXIPJ010000451.1:0-6425 GCA_045402985.1 Anaerolineales bacterium | reverse complement strand
ACTCATAAAAATACAACGATTTGATGCGTCCATTGAAATCGGCATTGACGGTGTGAATACGGGTCATGAATTCCGCCATCGCTGCAGCATAGAGGTCATTGTCGTTTTGAGGGATGACCAAGCTCTTGTCTTCGATCTGATAGCCAACCGCGGAGGGGAAGCCGGTCTCGGAGAACATCATGGGTTTATCGACACGTTCCAGTTGAGTCAGCACCTGGCGCAGTTGCAACTCGAACAGGTTCAAGCGGTCGTTACGTACCCGGCGATCAGTGAGAAACCTTCGGCTCTCTGCGAACGCCCCAAAGGTGAACCATTCCGGGACGCCCATGGGATACAGGTTGATCGAGACAATGTTGCAGGCATCGATGAGCGGCCAGATCCACTCGTGGAATGTACCGTATTGATCAAAAACGATTCCTTCCATTGCATAGGTCAATGGAACTGAAATACCATGTTCATCCAACCAATGGCGATATGTATTCAACACATTGGCAAGACCGAAGGATAGCCGCGCGGTGAATTGTTTTTTGTCCGCCGCATCACCGCCCTCTCTGAGCTCATTCCCAACGCAAATCCCTTCCAACTCCACGCCCAGTTTGGTGATCTCGGCCAATTCTTCCAGCTTAACTTGCTGCCGCCAATCGGCCACCAGACTCTCGCCCTCGATGTGTATCCCGGCCAGCAGGGACATGCCATTCTGTTTGAGGGCCGGCGCGGCGCGGCGTGAATAATCCAGCGAATAGGAGCGGATGGATCGCAATCCACTTTGGTGGGCGGTGAGGATTTGCTCATCCAAAGAAAGGTCACGTTCGTGGATCCAGGCTCCGAATCTCATACTATTTCTTATCCTTTCAATGCACCGTCAAGCCAGCAGACTCATAAGGTATTCGGTTAGGTTGAAATAACAGATCTTCCAATACAGCAAGGCCGTAAAACAGTAGCCCCCCGAGAAAAGAGGGTTATTTCTCGAGGAGCTTATCTATACCTTTTTGGATTATCCCTTCAGCCCGGAGGTAACCACACCCTTGAGGATTTGTTTCTGACCGAGGAAAAATACGATAATCAACGGGAGAATATAAATCACGCTGGCAGCCAGGCTTATGGTTTTAAGGTCGATTCCCTGGGGATTTCTAAATGCTGTTGCAAGGGTGACACCCAGAAGGGTTTTACTGGCGTTCAAGTAGATGGATGGCATGAGGTAATCACCCCAGACATTAATGAAGCCAAAAATCATCACAGTCGCGATCACGGGTTTGGCGTTGGGGAGAAAGATTCTCCAGTAGATTTGGAAAGGACTGCAGCCATCTATTTCAGCCGCGTCTTCCAGTTCTTTCGGGAAGTTCAGGAAAAACTGGCGGAACATAAAGATGTTATACGGACTGCCTGCCAGCGCTCCCAGAATCCAGGGCCAGTAGGTGTTGGTCAGCTTTAGCCTTGCGTAGAGAATGAACTGGGGGATCAAGATGACGATGAAGGGAACAATCAACATGGCAATGACCAGGCCAAACAATTGTTTATTGCCTTTAACGTCGTTATAGCGGGCGAAGGCAAACCCAACCATGGAGCTGATAAGTGCCGAGAGCGTTGCGGTGGAAAGCGCCAGTACTGCCGTGCGCAATGCAACTCGCGCAAAGGGCGTCATTGTAAACACCAATTGGTAGTTCCGCCACTGAGGAGGTGTAGTAGGGAAGACTCTGATTGGATAGGTTAGATACTCCGCATCAACTTTTAAGGAGGAAACCACCATGAAAAATACTGGTGCAATCAAGATAAGGGAGGTCAATATCAGTAGCGAATAACCGGAAAAACGGGTAACCTGCTTCATGATGAAGGCTTTTTGCTGGGCATCCATTACCTGCCTCTTTCTGAAGCGTCGCTGTACACCCAGTATTTCTCTGACCAAAAAACGATCCAGGTCAAGATCAGGATGCCGATAAATAACATCCACAACAGGGCTGTGCCGTAGCCATAGCGTCCATTTGTGAATATCTGTTGATAGGTATGGATCATGTAGAGATAGATTGGCCTGGGAGGAACAGAGGAGGCGGCGATGCCCACTTTGGTAACGAGTAGTGGGAGATTAAGTTGCTGAAAGGAGCCAATTAACCCCAGCACCAGTTGGAAGAAGATGACCGGTGTCATCAGGGGCAGGGTAATGTGCCGAAAAACCTGCCAGCTATTCGCACCATCAATCTGGGCGGCTTCCTTTAGTTCATCCGGAATTCCCTGCAAACCAGCCAGGAATATCACCATGCCGTATCCCAGGCCGCCCCAAATTGCTATACTTGTCATCCCAGGTAATGAATAATCGGAAAGCCAGCCCATCGCGACCGGCTCAGGGGTGAACAGGCTGATGGAGGCATTCAGCATTCCAAAGTTTTTCTCCAGGATGATGCGCCAGGCCGTGACGGCCGCCGTAATGGGGATCAAACTGGGAAGATAGAAAATGGTACGGAAAAACCCACGGCCTTTGACATCCTGGTTGAGGATCAATGCCAGTAGGAATGAAAGTACCAGCCATAAGGGGAGATTGGCCAGTCCCCAAAGAATAGTGCGCACCAAGGAAAAGCTGACATCCGTGTCTTCGAAGACGCGCGCATAATTATCCAGGCCGACAAATTTCACGGTTGCCAGATTCAAGCCATCATAATTCGTAAGTGAAGTGAGAAGCCCAACCAGCAGGGGAAAGATACCCAGGAGAACGAAACCAATCAACCATGGAGAGACAAAAAGATAAAACGTGAGTGTTCGTCTCTGATTGCGGGTCAGCGTACGTTGCCCGGATTCCTTTTGCTCGAGTTGTTTTGTGGTAACTCCAGTTTCCATTGACAACTCCTGAAAGAGATTTGATGTAGGAGGCCGGGTTCTTCCGGTCTCCTACATTTGTGATCTGTCAACAGGATTAAGGTATGATGCGCTCAATGCCTTCCTTGATGGCGGTGTTCGTATCTTTTTCGATGCCCGCGAGCATATCGTCAAAGGTGATTGTCCCGGAGAGCGCCTGGTCCAAGTACAGGTTCCATGCTGTGCTGACGACAGTCTCTCCAATGAAGGGGTTGAACTGCAACGGGGGCGTGTTGAGTTCCAATTCGCCCTGTAAGACCTTGTAAGCCTGTTTCTGGAAATCGGTTCCCTGCGGAATCATTGACCATTGCGACTTCAGAGCCGGAACGCCCCACCCGCTGCCAGCGCGTTCGATGGAAGGTTCGCCAGCATGATAGTATTCGAAAACCTTCCAGGCCGCCTCGGGCACCTGTGTGGCGGAGGTCATGATCGCGCCCGTGGCTGTGACGGTCGGGTTGCGGCGTTCGCCCGCCCAGGTGGGACCAGGCAGCATCACGACAGCGTCCTTGTTGGCGTCGCCAATTGCCATGGCACTGAACCAGAAGCCGTATTGAGCCATTGAGGCGGTGGCTCCGACGAAGTCAGTGCCGAACCAGCCAGCTGGGCTGGGGTTCTTGGGGCTGGGAGTGACTTTCTCAACGGCCAGATCATAGAACCATTTGGCTACGGCTTTGGCATCTTCGCTGCCAGTAAGATTGATCTTCTCGTATCCTGCTGCGTAGAGGCTGGCGCCAGTTTCAGCCAGGATGTTCATCCAGAAGCGGTCGATCCAGGCCGCATCATAACCATAGCCATACTGCACAATGCGCTCACCGTCGAAGACGGTCAACTGCTTGGCTGCGTCCATAATTTCGGTATACGTCATGGCTTTGGTATCATCGGGCGCGGGCAAGCCAGCTTTTTCGAAGTGGGCCGTGTTGGCGAAGACAGTGCAATCTGGAGAGAAGTCTTTGCACATGCCATAGATCTTGCCGGTGCCAATCTCGAGCGGGCTTTCAGCCTTGTAATAGTCGTTGGCCGGGGCCAAGTCGGCAATGTCGATCAGCTGGCTGGCTTCAAAGTATGGGGTCAGATCGAGCAACAGTTTGCGGGCCAGCAAGCCAGGGATCGAGGGTGCCTGCAAGCGGTAGATATCTGGGGGTGAACCAGCCGCATACATGGCGAAGAAGCGAGTCGGATCCATTCCATCCACGACTTCGAGCGTAATGTCGGGATTGGCTTCCTGGAAGGCAGCGACGTGGTCCTCGGTGAATTCGCCCAGGTGGTGCATCACCACAACGTGGCCGCTGACAGGCTTGGCCGCTGGTGCTTCGGTCACTGGTGCTTCTGTCACCGGCGCGGCCGTAGGTTCGGCGGGTTTTTCAGTGACGGGTGCCTGCGTAGCTGTAGCAGCCGGGGCACAGCCAGCCAGCAAGACACCACCGACAAAGGGGCCAGACAGTTTCAAAATGTCTCGGCGGGATAATTTTTTCAACGGTTTTTCATCCATTTCTCAATCTCCTTTATCTCTTAAAAGTTGAAATTGATGTTTATGTACGGCACTACTTTTGTTATTTCTTCATTGACACCTCCTCCGGTTTAAAGTGGTGTTTGCTCAGTTTGGAACTGAGAAGAGTTCTTAAACTTTGAGCGCACAGAAAAAGTCCTCTCAAAAACTCTGCATCGATATATGCAGTTCTTGCTAAAAGAATAGCATCGCACCTACTGGCGGATAACATAATAAATCTCATGCATTTCACTTGATATTAGTCACGCACAAAACTTGCCTCGCGAGAATGTACGCAAGACTTCAATTCGATACTTCAACTTTTCGCATAGAGCTCTTTCTGACAACCAGGTCTGCTGGCAATCGAATCGGCTGAAGGGCAGACAAATCATTCCCATCGCGCTGAGCATTAATGACATCCACAAGAAGTTCGATCGTCTTTGCGCCCATCAATTCAAAATCCTGAGCGATGGTGCTGAGCGGCGGTGAACTGAAGGCGCTTTCAGCGATGCTGTCATAACCAATAATGGCAATATTGTCCGGAACCTGCAAACCGCGTTCCCGGATTGCTTGCATGGCGCCGATCGCCATTTGGTCATTGGCGACAAAAATCGCATCCATCTCAGGATATGAATCCAACAATTTGATGATTGCTTTTGCGCCACTTGCGGCGCTCCAGTCGCCCTCTGACCAATGGGACGAGCTGGGATGCAGGCCCGCTTGCTCCAGTGTGTCGCTCCAGCCAGATTTACGTTCTTCCGCGTCCGCGAAGGCAAGCGGTCCGGAAATATGCGCAATGTTCTGAAATCCTTGATCGATGAGATGCTGCGTGGCCTGGCATCCCCCGTCATAATTGTCTACAATGACGAATAAGGCATTATCCAGTGGGGCCGATCCCTGAAATACAACCGGCGTTGGGAGTCTTGAAAGCTTTTCAATCATCTGCTGCCTGTAATGCTCAATATCTGGGCATGCCCAGGCAACGCCTTCCACACGCATTTCATTGAGGAAACGAACAAGTCCCTGATAATCATTAATTCGGAATCCAGTGAGGTTCTTTATCAGGAGAGCATACCCCAACTCTTCGGCCTTGAGCGTGATCCCATTCAGCACACTGGACGGGCCGACTAAATTCAGTCCGGCGGTGACCACCGCGATCGTATGTGTGCGCTGCTTGGTGAGGCTACGGGCGACCGCGCTGGGGTGGTAGCCCAACTCATCAATCACTTGCTGTACATGTTTCCGGGTAACGTCTGCCACATCGGGGTGATTGTTGATCACCCGCGATACGGTTTGCTTGGAGACCCCCGCAGTTTCGGCAACTTTTAGTATCGTGATCTGATGATTTCTGCTCATCGCCAAATCCTAGCGGTTGTGACCGGTACCGAGACCGGTACCGAGACCGATAACAATACTTTAGCACGGAAATTCGGAAAAATCAATACCCAAAATCATGAGAATCTATCTCAAACGAGGTTGGCAAGTGTTGGGAAATAAAGCAGCAAATTGAGATCAACTCCAGCCATCTGCGCTTCAGTGCACAGGAAACTAGGATCTTCCTGAAAATGACCATGCCAACCGAAATTTTGGCCACTGCAACTGCTGGTCTGGCTCGGAAAACAGAGAGCTGGATCGCAGGCCTGCGGCTTGCCGCCTTGTCCCTGCAAAAGAGGGATGCCGAAGAAGCCAAACAAACTAACATCTATCTCCAACGTCTCAACACTTTCATCAACAACATCGATGAGGACCTGACGAAAGAACTGTCGCTGGGCAAGTTCGCCAAGGGAGATCGCATGTCCAATCATTTCATCCTTGCCCCTGCCTTGAGTGAACTGTCACGCAACGGTTGTCGTACCGTCACGCTCGACGGGCGCACCCGTGTTCTTTTCCATTATCCAGACCAGGTATACACCGGGGAAGGCACATCCATCAATTTGATGGTGCTTCCCCAGTCGCCACCTGCGCCTGCTTGGCTTTCCCTGATTTGATCAACAATCTGTCGCGCCTGATCAACTCGCCCTTTCTGTTCATCTTTGATTTATTGGCTCTTGCTCCCCACTTGAAATTGCAATCGCAATAAAGTTTGCCACCGATT
>JAXIPJ010000229.1:0-53277 GCA_045402985.1 Anaerolineales bacterium | reverse complement strand
ATTGTGGACGTCAGCCGTTGAGCAATGGTCCTTTTGTGTTAGATGAATGGGTGGAAGGCGATCACATGGCGTTCACAAAGAACGACAGCTTTTATCTAGTGGATAAGCCTGAGATAGAAAAGGTGACCATTCGTATCGTGCCGGATGACGCCGTCCGTAAAACAATGATGCTTCAAGGCGACGCAGATATTGACATGTGGATCAACGTCAACACGGCAAATGAGCTGAAGAGTTCAGAGGTGGCAAAGGTGAGTCTCAGTCCATCTGATCGCTGGGTGATGCGCCTATTCATGAATCAAGCCGCAAAAGGGACGACAGATGCGGCTGCGACGCCTCATCCCATTTTGTCGGATGTACGCGTGCGGCAGGCGATCCGCTCGGCGGTGGATGTGGATACGATCACCCAGGAAATTTTCTTCGGCTTGGCGACACCCACATGGACAGAATTTTTCCGTCCGCCTTATCAATGTGAAGTGACGCGTCCTGCCTTTGACCCCGAAGCTGCGAAAGCCATGCTTGAAGAAGCAGGCTGGACAGATACCGATGGGGATGGCATACGCGAATGTCATGGCTGCGCAAACGCCGAAGAAGGTTATGTGATGGAAATGGAATTCATCACCTACGCAGAATTCGGTGAACCGTTGGAACTTACGCAGCAACTGATCGCTGAGATGCTGGGCAATATTGGCATGAAGTTAAATATCACAGTTGTAGAAGGTAGCGTGCTTTGGGATCTCGCAGAAAACGGCGGCATTGAGCAGAGCGGCAACTTTGATATCAATATCTGGGACGATGGTTATGCAGGCGTTGACCCCACCGATTATCTCTGGGAAGTCTATTCGCAGGAAGCCATTGAACCCGGTGGTGGCTGGAATATCGCGCGTTGGGACAGCTCCGCGGTGGACGCCTTGATCGACGAAGCCTACACATTGGATGAAGAAACACGCAAAGATACTTTCTGCGGGATCGCAGATTTCATCACTGAGGAAGTTCCCATCATCCATCTCTTCACGGTCCCGAATGCGGATGCATACTCCGCGCGCCTCGAAGGTGTGCAGTCCTCAGTCAATGACCTGGTCACGTGGAATATCGCGGATTGGAAAATAAAGTAAAACCTTGCCCTCATCCCCAACCCTTCCCCAATGAGGGAAGGGAGTCCCCTCTCCTTTCGGGAGAGGGTTAGGGTGAGGGCAATAATCGCATGACCACCTACATTGCGCGCCGTCTCATCCAAACCGTCGGTCTGCTTTTCCTGCTCAGCATTCTCCTCTTCGCGCTCGTCAACCTTGCGCCCGGGGGCCCACTCTCTGCTTATGGCGGCAGACGCATCCGTCCTGAAAGGGTCGAGATTCTCAAACGTCAATTTGGGCTTGACAAACCACTTCCCATCCAATATCTCTATTGGCTCGCGGGCAATGACTGGATCCAGGTAGACACGAATAATGACGGCCTCAAAGATGAATTTGGTTCGCGCAAGGGAATCCTGCGCGGCGACTTCGGATTCTCCTATCGTACGCGCGAACCTGTCCTCGAAGAGATCGGCTTGCGTTTGCCAAACACCATCACGCTCATGGGCATCACCATGCTCAGCGCGCTCGCTATCGCCATCCCCATCGGCATCTACTCCGCCGTCAAACAATATTCCATCTTCGACTTCTTCGCCACAACATTTTCATTTGCGGGGCAGGCCATCCCTGAATTTTGGCTCGGCCTTCTGCTCATCCTCATTTTTTACGCGTGGTTAAAAAACCCTGTGACTGGAGAACCACTCTTACCACCTGGTGGGATGTCCGCCCTCGAAAGCGGATTCTCCCTCTCAGACCGACTCTCGCATTTGGTTCTCCCGGTTCTTACCGGAGCCCTGGGCTGGATCGCGTGGTACTCGCGTTTCCTCCGCTCGAGCCTTCTCGAGATCCTCCCGTTGAACTATCTGAGATCTGCAAGAGCGCGCGGCTTGCCCGAACGAAGAGTGATCTTCAAACATGCGCTGAAGAACGCTATGATTCCCATCGTCACATTGCTAGCACTTGACCTGCCCTACATCTTCACAGGCGCAGTATTGATCGAAACAATTTTTTCCTGGCCCGGCATGGGACGCCTCTATTATCAAGCCGCGGTCGAACGCGACTATCCCCTGCTGATGGCTGTCCTTATCATCGGCGCAGGTTTCATCATCCTCTGCAACCTGCTCGCAGATATTTTGTATGGCTATCTTGATCCCAGGGTGAGGTATGAATGACTCCCTCGCGTTGAGCGGAGCGAGAGAAAGCCGGGCAAAGTCGAAACGCAGAAGCGCAGGTATCATGCGAACTTGCGCTTCGTCTTCATGCCGAGGTTCACGGCACTCCGCTCTGCGCGATAACTAACATGACCACTTACTCTTCCAACGAAACCGCACAATCCCTTGACCTCACACAGAACGTTTGGAAACGATTCAGGCGTCATCGCGGCGCGATTGCGGGTGTGATTGTCTTGGGAATACTAGTCATTCTCATCACGCTCGCGCCACTTTCCATGTTTGACCCAGAAGCATCCAACCTCCCCGAAAAATTTAGCGCGCCATCTGCCATCCACTGGCTTGGCACAGACGCGCTTGGACGTGATCTCTTCACCCGCATCCTCTACGGCGGTCGTATCTCGCTCGCAGTTGGAGGCATCGCGGTTGCCATTTCACTGCTCATCGGCGTTCCCATCGGCGCACTGGCTGGCTACTACGGCGGCAGGCTTGATTCCGTCCTCATGCGTCTTACTGACACGTTCTTATCACTCCCCTCTTTCCTGGTCTTGATCTTGCTCGCGGCAATTCTGCGTGAAGTGGAACTGCCTCTCTTTCAACGCAACAGTGTATTGACCATCAGCATCGTCATCGGCATCCTCTCATGGATGACCTTCGCGCGTCTCGTCCGCGCTGCCTTCCTCACCCTGCGTGAATTGGATTACGTCTCCGCCGCGCGTGCGCTGGGTTCATCAGATAGAAGAATTATTCTGGGCCATATTCTTCCAAACGGGATCGGCGTCGTCATCGTGGAAGCTACCTTGCAACTGGGCTATGCCATCATCCAGGAATCAGGCCTAAGTTTTCTCGGCTTCGGCATTCAACAACCCACGCCCTCCTGGGGCAACCTCATCTCTACCGCGCAGGACCACTTCATCAAATATCCCTGGCTGGCAATCTTCCCAGGCTTGATGATCTTTATCAGCATCATCTCAGTCAACTACATCGGCGACGGCCTGCGCGACGCGTTTGATCCGTACAAGGTGTTGGAAACGGTGGGAGAGTATACGTAATATGGATGTTCAAATCTTGCATATATCGCCACAGATCAGATATTTGGATTGTGAAAAGAGCCTCTTATGTTAGAGAAAAGAACAAAAATATTTGTTTTGATTTTCCTTATATTCGCGCTATTAGCCATTTGGAGTTTAACTACTTCTGGAAAAACGAGAACAGACGCGCCGAAAGTGCCGAACAAGAATGGACAGGCGCCCATCCGGAAGGTGTGGGTAACTCTTGCCCAAAACCAGCACGATCAATTTTTCGCGCAACTTCGTAAATTTGCTGATACACATGCCTTTGAAATTCTGATATCCCAAACCGATCCAAGCGGCGAGAATTTCCTTGTAGAAATGTGGAGGGAAGACATAGAGGTCAGCGGGGTCGATAGTGGCGATCCTGGGCTACTTAAGATCTCGTTCTTTAATACCTCTGAAGAGCGCCCAGTGTCCTTGGAGATTATTGATGAGTTAATCGCTGATCTGAAAGGATTTATTGAAGAGATTCCGAATACCACATTTACTGTGAAGGAATAAATCTTGTTTTCATAAGGTCCTGCATGTTATCTTTAAATACTTTAATTCACAAAGGCAATTTCACATAGCGCTAGCAATGAAGGCGGCTAGTATAAAATTAACGACGCAACCTCTGATTCTGAAACCATGTTCACTACAAACCTCCTAATCAATATCCTAGGCTGGACAGGCTCGATTCTTTTTCTGCTTTCGTATGCTTTGGTCTCCTTGAAAAAGACCGATGGTGATTCAGTTTTATATCAAGGCATGAACATCGTAGCGGGCGTGTTCCTTGTTATCTACACCTTCTCACTCGAAGCCTACGCCACCACGGGTCTCAATGCGGTTTGGATTGCCATTGGTCTATTCACGCTTAGGCAAAAATGGCTTATACGAAACTAACTCCGCGCTTTACACCCGATGCTCATGTGGAAGAAATTTCACGCGGCTCCGCATATCGTTTGTCAATTCCTGCTGGCTCAGCACAAAAATATCGACTCGCTCAGCTTGATGACTATACGAAGATTCAACGAGGAAGATTCCCTTTGCGTTCCCCACTCAGCCTCAAGCTATCTGCTCGCGCCTCAAGCGACTCAATCCCAGGCACCTGGGGATTCGGGCTGTGGAATGATCCGTTCGGGATGTCGCTTGGCTTTGGTGGAAATCCATTTCGGTTGCCTGCGTTGCCGAATGCCTTGTGGTTTTTTGGCGCCTCGAAGGAGAGTTATTTATCATTCAAAGAACCACTTCGCCCTGAGCGGAACGAAGTGGAGACGAAGCGCGGTTTGCAAACTAAATCGCTATTTCATAATTCGACAGCAACTGGGAATCGCGCTTCGTCTACGGGCATCGCAACGAATGCTCTGTCCTCCGCTCAGCGCGAGGCGGCAAATGGATTTATCGCGCAGGCGTTCCGTGCGCCGAAGTTTCATCCGCTGTTGATCCTGGCTGGGCTGGCACTCCCCTTCTCGCGCAAGTTGACGCGTCGAATTATGGGAAAGGTGATTGATGATGATGGAATCCAACTATGGAAACACGAAACTCAAGGGCAAGCCGTTGGAGTCCAGAGCCAAGGCGTGGACCCAACTAAATGGCACAGATACAAGCTCGATTGGCGCGAGAGACGAGTGCGCTTCGAAGTGGATGATGTGCAAGTGTTTGAGTCGCCAGTGAGTCCCAGGCCGCCGCTGGGACTGGTCATCTGGCTCGATAATCAATACGCGGCGTTCACCCCTGAAGGAAAAATCGGGTTCGGCGTTTTGGAAAACACCGAACCCGCGTGGTTGGAAATTAGAGATTTAGAGTTGGATAGATTGTAGGGGCGACCCGCCCAGCGGGAGTAAATTACCTTGCCCTTCAAGATGGGTCGCCCTTACTGTAATTACGGAAGAGGCCAGAAGTTGGGTAGGTAAGTTCGCAGGAGGGCATCGATGATCAGGCCGAGCAAAATGTAGCCGCCGAACTGCCGATTGTGTTGAAAAGCAAAACCCGAGAACCAAACGGGCCAGGCAGGCCAGCCGGCAGGAGCCTGTGCAGGCTTAGGATTGTTCAAGATCTTGACAGTGGTGATGGCATCTTTTAGCGCTAGGAAAACAATGAGCATGGCGGGGGTAAAGTAACGCGGCACAAATACCAGATACGCGATCACAACATAAATAAGGATGATCGCAATTTGATCGACGCGGCGCGCAAAGGCTTCGCCCACGCGTACCGGGAAGGTGCCGACACCTTTGGCTTGGTCATCGTCATGTTTGTCGATGTGTTTGGCGATATTGATGCTCGCAACACCCAGACCATACGGAACACCGGCCAGCACAACATTCCAACTCCACATGCCAGATAGAACAAAATAGACACCCGCGATCATGATGGGACCCCAAATGAGGAAGATGGCGAATTCGCCCAGGCCCCAATATTTGAATGGATAGGTATAAAGAAGAAGCACCACCGCCCCTACTATAAATAAGGTAATAACCGTTCGGTCAAAGTTGGTATAGAACAGCGCGTACACGCCAGCGAGTGTGGCCAGTATGCCGCTGATAATGAACCACCGTATCTGCTGTGGCTTGGTGAAAAATCCCTGCACCAGCGGGTGGACTCCATATTGCGTGCGGAAATAATTGTCCTTGTCCACGCCGCGCGAGTAATCGGTGTAATCATTGAGCAGGTTGTTCGTGCCGTGCGCCAGAAACAACCCCAGTGTAACGATCAGGAACGGTATCCAGGAAAAATACCCATCACGCGTCGCAAGGATCCCGGCAATAATGCAGGAGTAGACAGTTACCAAGGTTACGGCTGAACGAGTGGCGATCAACCATTTCGAAACGACGTCGAGCGCATCCCATTCCTTCTTGTCGTCCATTTTAATCAATTGCCATGAGGCTTTGCGCCACATCCCGAAATTAATGTTCATAGTGCTCTCCGTGTCAGTTGATGATAGAACTGGAAAGATTTAGATTAATACAAAGTAAGCTCTTTCACCAAATTATACTCCTATTTGTGAAATGAGGTACAATCAGTCATAAATGGATAGTTTGGTAAAATCAATTTCAGTCGGAGAATAGTTGCCATGACGAAAGCAAACGAAGAATATATTCCCGCTCTAGGGCTCAGGATACTGACGCCATTCTATGACTTTATTCAAAAATGGATTGTGCGGGATAAACGCTACAAAAGCCGTTTGATCGAGCAGGCGCAGATCCAACCTGGCATGCGCGTGATGGACCTGGGCTGCGGAACCGGTACACTGGCCATTATGGCAAAACAGGCGCAACCCAACGCGGAAGTGGTTGGGCTGGACGCCGACGCCGAAATGTTGAAAATGGCGCATGCCAAGAAGAATCAAGAAAAACTTGACGTAAAGTTTGAGGTTGGGTTTACCAACAATCTTCCTTACCCGGATGCTTCATTTGACCGGATACTTTCCAGTATCATGATCCATCACCTGAAAACGCCAGACAAGGAAAAAACCGCGCGGGAGATCTATCGTGTTCTCAAACCCGGGGGTCAATTACACGTAATAGATTTTGGGAAGCCCGGCACATTCTATGGAAAATTGTTGGGGCCGTTCCTGCATAAGTTCGAGGAAGCCAACGACAATATAGACGGAAAGCTCCCGATCATGTTCCAGGAAGCTGGCCTGACGGTGCAGGAAAAAGGCAATTTTTGGACATTCTTCGGCGACCTGACGTTTCTGGCTGGGTATAAGCAATAAGCTGGAGCAGAGAGTATGGCACGAATCGAATCTGTGATCTGGGTAAAGAAACAAGTCGAAGATGTTTTCGCATTCATGAACGTCGCTGAAAACCATGCGCGCTTCATCCCAAATATGGTGGAGTTCAAGCAGACGTCTGCTGGCGTATTTGGTCGAGTCGGTGCAACTGCCAACGGATTACTCCGGTATTTAGGAATAATAAAGATTCTAGTGTCATATGAGATCATCGAGCATGATCTAAATCACGCGCTGGCGATGAATGGAAAAATGGGACCTGTTTTTTTCAAGGACGGTTATGTTCTCAGTCCGTCTGAAAATGGAGCGCGAATTAAATTCTGGCTTGAACTGGGCCCCACGGGATGGGCAAAACTCTTTTCTCCATTCGCCAAGCTGATAGGCAAAATCCATGCCTATGAGACGCTGAGAAATTTAAAGAGAGAATTGGAAATTTGGAATCTCTCCTCTAATGAGGACGCTTCGCGGCTTCGTCGTGGCGCTAAAGGCCGCTCCTCTCAATGACATGAATTATGGCCATTGACCTTTACAAGCCTTTTACCAACCCGATCACCAGAGAGACTTTCCGCTGTATTTCCTCTACACCCGAAGTTTATACGATGGAGTGGACAGTACATCCAGGCGGCTATGTCCCTTTTGAGCATGTACATGTAAACCAGGATGAGATATTTCACGTCGAGAAGGGAGAGATCCGCGCCCGGGTTAAAGGGCGCACTCTCTTCGGCAAGCCTGGTGACATCCTGACGGCGCCGCGTGGAATAAGACATATCGCCTATAATGACCGCGATGAAAAACTTGTCTGCATTGTAGATTACAGGCCGGGACTGGACCACTATACAACCATGCAATGCTTTGCCGGATTAACGCTCGACGGACAGGTTGACAGGAGAGGTTTGGTTAACATTCCAAAGATCATGTATTTGCTAAAGAGGGCGAATGCCGAGTCGCTTCCCCGTCCTGCCTTCGCCCCCGATTTTGCATTTCATCTCGGTATGGAATTTTTTTATATGTTCGGTACATGGATGGGCTGGGAATCTTTGTATAAAAAATATACTCGCAAATGAGGATGGGCGACCCGTCAGGATAGTTGAAATATTTAAATCCAACTGGGCGGGTCGCCCCTACAACTAAATAAAACAGGAGAAGGAATAAGCATGGATCTTAAACTCTGGTGGTTTGCTCTGCAAAAACCTGTCAAGGAAAACGACAAGAAGGTATGGGACGGGTTTGACGTAATAACCAAATGGTTGATCTCGACGCGCGCGACCGTCACCCAACTCACGCTTCTCGCAGGAGTTATTGCAGGTCTGCTTGCTTTCCGTGATGGGCATTTTAACTTCATACTCTGGATTGCAATGACCCTGGGTATTTATTTTGCACATTCAGCTGAAAATCTTGTCAACGACTACATCGACTTCACGCGCGGCATCGATGAGGATAATTATTATCGCGGCCAATACGGGATCCATCCGCTCGTGCACAGCTTTTGGACCAAGCGGGATTGGGCGCGCTGGTTCATCACCGCCGGTACCATCGCAGTCCTGTGTGGCATTTTTGTTTTGTTCTATACCGGCTTCTCCCCCATCGTCATAGGGCTTTTCCTTTTTGGCATTGCCATCCTTCCCACTTATGCATGGCCCCTCAAATATTTGGGTCTGGGTGAACTCCTGATCTTTGTGAACTGGGGCATGGTATTAATCCCTGGTATTTATGCAGTACTTGCGGGCGGGATTCCACCCAACCTCTCCCAGATCGTGATGGCTGGCATGGCTTTCGGTTTCGGGTTCGGCAGTTTCAATTGGGGCAAACATATCGACAAGATCGAGGCAGATAAGAAGAAAGGGGTCGGCTCATTACCTGTCCGGATGGGTGAACGCGCCGCACGAATGTTTAATATTTTCACTGTTCTTCTCTCCTACGCGCTCATTCTATATCTGGTCTTCGTGGCGCACTTTTTTTCGCCGACCGTTTTGCTTGTCTTCCTGGCAGCGGGCCGCGCCTGGAGAGTCATCAAACTTTTGAGCCAACCGCGTCCAAAGGAAGCACCCCCTGGTTTTGCACTCTGGCCCCGCTGGTTCTCCACGCCACAGTTATTGCATATCCGCTTGTTCGGCGGTTTGTACGTGCTGGGAATTATCCTGGATATTCTTCTGCGCTTTTACGTGCCAGGTTTCTGGCAATAGGGAAATTACCAATATGAAAATTGCGATCACTGGTGGAACTGGCTTCATCGGAAAACATTTGGCGCGCGACCTCGCTCAACACGGACATCAAGTCGTTCTGATCGCGCGCGGCCTTTATACGCGCAACACGAACGCGGACCTGCCGGAGAATACCTCCTTCCTTGCTGTGAACACCACTGATACTGAACAATTAACCAAGGCCTTTGCAGGCTGTGATGCGGTGGCACACTGCGCGGGCACAAGTGTTGAAGATGGTATTCAAACGTTTCAACAAGTGCATGTGGAAGGCACGCGTTCTGCTGTCAGCGCGGCAGAGAGTACTGGAGTCAAGAAATTCGTGCTGGTCAGTTATTTGAACGTCCGCCCAAACACGCGCTCCTATTATTACACAACAAAATGGCAGGGTGAGGAGATCGTGAGGAAATCGAAATTGAACTACACGATCCTCAAAGCCGGTCTCGTTTACGGACAGGGGGATCATCTGCTCAATAATCTTGGAAACCTGCTGCGGAAGTTGCCGGTATTTGCGACCGTGGGACTGCGTGAAAAAACTGTCCGCTTGATCGCGGTGGAGGATCTCGCAGCAATCATCCGTACTGCCCTGCTGGATGAAAACCGCCTCGCGCGACAAACGGTGGCCGTTATCGGACCTGAAGAGTTCCCTTTCAGCACAGCCGCGCGTCGCATCTCAAGAGCCATGGGAAAACCATTTCTCTTGGTTTTGCCTTTTCCAGTTATTTTCCAACGCACCCTGGCCTGGTTCTCAGAACGCTTTATGCCAAAGCCGCTGGTGACAGCCTCACAAGTTGAGATGCTGGCAGACGGAATTAGTAAGCCACTAGCCGATAGTGAGTTGCTTCCTGATGATCTAGCCCCCAAAACTTTGTTTACCGAGGAACAGATTCGTAAGGGTTTGCCGAAATAAGCAGAGAATTAGAGACTAGTGTAATCTCCAGTTCTTTAGAATGATACGGGCAATGATTTAAGTCCGCGAAATATAGGATGTTCCTGCCAGTCTAATTTTTCGGTGGCGAATTGCAATTGGGGAAAGCGGCGCAAGATTGTGAGGAAGGCAATTTCAGCTTCAAGCCGGACCAGCGACGCGCCAATGCAGAAGTGAATACCCAATCCAAAATTGAGATGACGGCCTTCGTTGCGGGTGATATCGAATCGATCAGGGTCGGTATATCTTTCCAGATCGCGATTGGCCGAACCCAAAATGGAATTTACAAGATCACCCTTGCGAATTTGCCTGCCCCCCATTTCAACATCTTCAATGGCTGAGCGGTAGGTGATCTGCACCGGGTTCTCGTAGCGCATCATTTCCTCGATTGCAGATGAGATCAGCCGCGGTTCCTGTCGTAATTTTTGCATCTGGTCGGGATTCTGCAACAATGCCAGGAGCCCATTACCGATCAAATGTGTTGTGGTCTCATGGCCTGTGCTCAGCAAAATATTAATGTTCGCAACGAGTTCTTCCTGCGTCAGATGGGCAGTGGCCAGATGTTCATGCGCCCGCCGTTCCCTGGAACGAGGCGAGAGGCGAGTCTCACTAGCGTGATAGGGACAGGCCGACGATTCGTTCTCATCCACAACACTGGTCAGAGCACTTAATAAATCATCACGGGGCTGCTCGCGACGCTTATGACTCAAGGCTGTGATGTATTCCGTCATTTGAGTCAGGCTTTGTGCGGCGCGCTCCATCAGGTGCGGCGCATGACGAACTGTGCCAAGGATGGCAAAGAGATCATCAGACCAGCCTTTGAAGCGTTGGCGATCCTGCGAGGGCAGACCCAGCAGTTCGGCAATGACCATTACCGGCAAAGGATATGCGAGATCATGGATCAGGTCCATTTGACCTTTGGCCTGAACCGCATCCAGCAGATCATCGACAACCCGTTGAATATACGGACGCAACTGCTCCACTCGGCGCGGCGTGAAGGCATTATTCATCAATCCGCGCAGATGTGTGTGATAGGGCGGGTCAGCATAAAACATTGTTTTGGAAAAAGAGTGATAAACCGGTTCGGCGATGCGCCGTTCATTTTCAGGCAGGCGTTGAAAGCCGCGCATCAGCCCCTGCGCCCTGGAGAAACGATCATCGTTATAGACGGAAGCAATATCTGCATAACGAGCAAGCACCCAAAAGCCCATTTCTTCATCCCAGTGAATGGGGTCTTGTGAGCGAAGCTGTGCATAGAACGGATAAGGATCGGCGCGAACTTCCTCACGCAGTAAATTCGATAAACTAAGCGTCTCATTTCTGGACGATAACATTTAACAACTCCTTGGATGACAAGCATTCTGCCATCACTCGCGACCATCCCAAAGTGGATTTACCCGCGAAATAGACAAACCTTCTTGCAGGGAAATTATACTACCACTCTGTGAAATTGTACACAATCAGTGGGATTACGGCGCAGTGGAAGCATCTGGCAAAGTGAAATAGAATGTTGCGCCATTCCCCGCTTCGCTCTGGATCCATATTCTGCCTCCGTGAAATTCAATGATTCGCTTCACAAGCGCGAGCCCTATGCCTGTTCCTTCAATTTTAGGATTTAGGCGGTTAAAGAGACCAAATATTCGCTCATGAAATTCCGGGGCCACGCCGATCCCATTATCACGAACAAAAAATGTCACAAAACCATTGTCCGATTCACCATGCTGGCCGATCTCAATGAGTGGCATCGGCCGATCTCCCATAAACTTTGCCGCATTATCCATCAGGTTTTGAACTACTTCCAGCAAGCGTCGCCGATCTCCATAGACCTTTTGGAAGCCATCATTAACAATTACCTCAACTCCATGTTCCTGTAATCGTCCGTTTATGATTTCGATGACCTCATTAACGAGGGATTCGAATGAGATCATTTCCGGTGCGTTCATCTTTCTGCCAATGCGCGAGAGTTCGAGTAGATCGGTTAATAATTCATTCATCCTGTCCGTTGCATCATTGATGCGTTGAATATCTGCCTCGAGCCGTTTTGTGTCACCAGAGAGGGCATCTTCTCCAAGAAAGCCCAGGAATCCCTTAATTGTAATAAGGGGCGCCTTGAGATCATGCGAAACAGTATAAGTAAATTGCTCCAGTTCTTGATTCTTTGCTTCCAGATCCTTAATCAGATTCTCCCGCTCATGCTCAATCCGCTTACGATCTGTAATATCCTGCACCGCGCCATATATGCCAACAAGTCGATTTGTTTCTTCGTCCGACAGTGGATGAGCATAACTGCGCACCCAGCGAATAGATCCGTCTTTATGAATGATACGGATCTCTGTGACCATTCGTTCTTTATTGAGCAATTTCGTCATTTCATGTGTATCCCGCTCAATATCATCGGGGTGGACAAGGGAAATCCACCCACCTCTCGCGTTGAATTCTTCAAGGGTATATCCCGTGATTTGCTCAAATGCCCCTGCGACCCAATTCTGAAATAAATGACCATCCTCATGCCGAATGGCTGAGAAGGTATAGTCCGACATAACCGAGGAAACAATCCGGTATCGCTCTTCACTGAGACGCAGTTCCTGCTCAATCCGCTTGCGCGCTGTAACATCACGCGTTATGACAACCATGTACTTTTGCCCGCCAAGTTCCACAGACTCAAGCGAGAGTAGGCAGTTCAAGGGTTCTCCATCCTTACGTTTGAGGACTGTTTCAAAATCGCGGACCTTTCCATCTCGTTCAAGGCTGGCGATCATTTTCCTGCGCTCGTCCACATTATCCCAAATATTCAGGTCTTCGGCAGAACGTCCCAGGGCTTCAGCGCGCGTATATCCGCTCATTCGGCAAAAGCCATCATTCACGTCGATGAATTTCCCAGTTTCAACTGATGAAATCGTGATGGCGTCCGGGCTGGATTGAAATGATTTTGCGAATTTTTCCTCTGAAGCCTTCAGCGCCTCCTCCATCCGCTTTCTTTCGCTCACGTCCTGGATGATGTATTGCAACTCTCCATCTGGCATATAGCTGCTGCTGATGACAACATTCAAGCGCGATCCATTTTTATGGATCAAAATCCGATCACGCCGCATGGACCCGGGTACTTTAATTTCCTCAAAGGGTCTGGGCGGGTGATCTAAGAGATCCTCTGGCGCGACAAAATCTAGGGGAGACCGACCGATCAACTCCTCAGATGCATAACCTGTCATCTCAAAAATTACGGAATTTGCCATAACGATGCGATTAATTCCATTGACAATTAATATCCCGTCTGGCGCTTCCTCAAACAACATGCGATAACGTTCCTCGCTCAAACGCAACAAAGCCTGGCGATCTAATTCCACCTGATCGCGATGCCACATGGAAATTAGCACGAGCGCCGCGCTAATGCTAAGCACCGCCAGCGGACCGATAATGACACTGACATCGGGAAAAATCTGCGGCATAATACGCGGCAGCATAAGTATTACAAATAAATTGACAAATGCCAGGAACACAACGCCTCGTGCAGCTAAAAGGATGCTGGCTACGATCAGTCCCAGCACCAGAAAACTGAGTGAAACAACCGGGTTGTTCGCCTGACCACTAAAGATCGAAAAGAAGATCACTGCGGGGAACATGAAAACAACCAGCCCGGCAGCAATTTTGTAATATCGCCAACGGTTGAGCACATACGAGATCAGTAAAAAGACATACCCATACCACGGCACTGCATAGCCAGGCACCGTCAGTACATATGTAATATCCACACATGTGAAGATGAATATCATCACCAAAAGGAATATCGAGAGCAGGCGCGATTTGTGGCCGATGGCCGTATCGTAACTTTGGGGTGGCTCAGTAAAAATTCGTTGCAGATGATCGAGAGTAAAACGCATCACGGATACCTCTCAGGCTGCGGCTGGATTCAACGCAAGCCTAGCCTCCTCCCATTTCAGGAATTGGTCCCACAGGCACGCGATTCGCAAGATAATTTTCCGCCCAAAAGATGATCAACGCCAGCCAGACGAGTCCAAAACCGATCAGGCGCGAATTGTCAAATACTTCCTTATAGACAAAAATGCCGAGCAAAAATTGAATGCTGGGCGCAAGATATTGCAAAATGCCGATCATCGAAAGCGGAATTTGTTTCGCGGCGGAGGCAAACATCAGCAGTGGAACCGTGGTCACTAGGCCTGCACCGATCATCAAAAGGTCCAGAGTGAGGTTAGAATGCAGGAAGGCGGCAGTGTTGTTGGCTTGCACTATACCAAGATACACAAGCGCGGGTAGAAATAGAATACCCGTTTCGAACGTCAGACCATAGAGTGAGCCAAGCGGAGCAAGTTTCTTTACCAGCCCATAAAAACCGAACGTGAAAGCGAGCAGGAGCGCAATCCACGGCAGACGACCATACACAAAAGTGAGATAGATGACACCAATCGCGGCCAGCGCAATTGGAATCCATTGCGTGATGCGCAATCGTTCGCGCAGAAAAAGTACGCCCATCAACACACTCAAAAGTGGATTAATGAAATAGCCCAGGCTGGTTTCAACAATAAAACCCGCGTTGACCGCCCAGACGTATGTAAGCCAGTTGACTCCAATGAGGAGCGCGGCGATCAAGTAGATACCAAATGTGCGCGCATCCAGCTTGGAACGAAAATCATCCCATTGTCTGGTGATGATGATCACGCCCAACAACAATAAAAAGGACCATCCAATGCGATGCCCGAGCAATTGAAGAGCTGGCACCTCATGCAAAAGCTTCCAGTAAATTGGGAAAAACCCCCACAATGCATACGCGGCAATACCATTCAAAATGCCTTTGTTCATTGATCTCCTTCGGGAGACTGGAAAATATACTTTGATTGGATGCGCTGAGTCAATATCCGCTTACGCCGCGGCAAATGACATATTACTCAATAAGCCCAATCAAAATAATTGGATCGGCTGCCTGCCTGCAAACCCCGCTTCAATTTCGTGCCAATATTGAATATCATCTTCACCAAATTGCCAGCATAGGTAAACTTCACGTCCATTTTTTAGCGCGGAAAAATCCAATAAGCCTGTGTTGATATCTTTTATTTGCGCACCCGTATCCTGGATTTGATGGACCAGTGCATCCAATTTCTCGAAATCCTGAACCAAATCGCTTAGCGCGCGGTTGCCCCCATTGCCCGCGGATTTTTCGATCGCTGGCCAGGCTTCGGGTTGGTTTTCCAGGATCGTTTGACGGATCACCTGAACTTCGTCCATTAATGGGCGAATAATATTCAAGGCTTCATTGGCTTCTTCGATTGTAAAAAAACGTGGCATTAAAAGAGACCTTCCAAAACGATTGATTTTTTAGCTTGGTTTATTATAATCGTGATAGTCAAACAAATCATTCAGGAAGGATACTAAGATCATGCAACCAAAAGGCAATTTAGACTACAGGCTATCTGGTTTGTTTCTTTCCCTCCTAGGCGGAGGAGCGACTTATTGGGGGCTTCTGCGACCCGGTACACAGGCCCTCAACGGGGTCGAACACATTGATTATTCAAACAAAATTGGCTTGATCGGACCTATAGCATTGCTGTTCGGTTTGTACATGCTGGCATTTGGAGCCGAAGCCGCCCCAGTTTTAAACGGAAAAGTTGGCAAGCCTGTTCTGGCGTTCTTGATAATTGGTTTCGTCATTTACATATTTGCATGTCTTATCGGAATGGACTATTTCTTCAAATCGATGGGGTACGGCTAAGACCAGCAACCTAATCCTATAGTTTGACCTTCCTCAACCTCAAACTATTACTCACAACAAAGATACTACTGAACGCCATCGCACCCGCAGCTAGCATGGGATTCAAGTATCCGAGTGTGGCGGCAGGGATGAGTATTACATTGTAGAAAAATGCCCAGAACAGATTTTGCTTAATCGTGCCGAGTGTTTTGCGCGAAAGAGAAATCGCACGAGCCACAGCGCGCAAATCGCCGCTGATCAACGTCACCGCCGCGGCGGCTATCGCCACATCGGTTCCTGTCCCTATAGCGATGCCAACATCTGCTTGCGCGAGAGCGGGCGCGTCGTTTATTCCATCACCAACCATAGCAACAATATTCGAGACTCGAGATTCGAGATTCAGCATTTGGAGTTTCTTTATTTCAGATGATTTGCCTGCGGGTAAAACTTCGGCGAGCACTTCATCAATGCCAACCTGCTTTGCAATCGCTTCAGCAGTCTTTTGATTATCACCCGTCATCATCACAACCTTTAGGCCCATGCGCTGCAATTCGGCAACTGCTTCCTTAGAGCCATCCTTCAACGTATCCGCAACCGCGATCACGCCAGCAATCTCATTGTCTACAGCGACGATCATTGGGGTCTTTGCTTCTGCCTGCAAACGCTCGACCTCACTGCGAATAAGATCAACGGATATGTTCTCTACTTCCATCAACCGCAGATTGCCTACCAACACATTCTGTCCCTCTACATTGGCTGAAATACCCATACCAGTCAGAGCTTTGAAACCTGAAATCTCAACCAAGGGGATGTCGCGCTCGGTTGCAGCAGCAACGATGGCTTCACCCAATCCATGTTCACTCCCTTTTTCTGCCGAAGCCGCCAGCCATAGAAGCGCGTTTTCATCCCAACCCGCGCAAGTAACTCCATTCTTACCAGTTATACAAGATCGCTCAGCAGGGACAATATCCGTCACCGCGGGTTGACCTTTCGTTAGAGTGCCTGTCTTATCGAGAACAACAATATTTACTTTTCCGGCCCGCTCCAACGCTTCACTATTCTTGAACAGAATTCCAAGTTCCGCGCCTTTGCCAGTTCCAACCATCACAGCTGTCGGTGTGGCGAGTCCCATTGCGCATGGACAGGCAATGACAAGTACAGCCACCATGTTAATGAGAGCAGTTGTAAATGCGGAATCAGTAAACTGGTAATTAGGAATTTGCGGGATTACAAAATACCAGACTGCAAATGTCAACAAGGCAATCGCGATCACGATCGGCACAAACACTGCAGAGACTTGATCTGCCAGTTTTTGGATCGGCGCTTTGCTGCCCTGTGCATCTTCTACCAACTTGATGATCTGAGCGAGGGCGGTCTCTTTGCCAACTTTTGTTGCTTCAAATTTCAGCACACCTAGTTTGTTCAAGGTCGCACCGATCACTGCGTCGCCAGATTTCTTTTCAACAGGTAGAGACTCACCCGTCAACATAGATTCATCCGCTGCGCTTCGCCCATCAATCACCACGCCATCCACAGGGATCTTCTCGCCGGGTTTAACGAGAACGACATCACCGACGCGAACCTCGTCGATGGGCACTTCCGCTTCCAGTCCAGAACGAACGACGCGCGCGGTCCTGGCGCGCAGTCCCATAAGTTTCTTGATCGCTTCACTGGTGCGTCCCTTTGCGCGGGCTTCCAAATATTTCCCAAGCCGTATCAAGGTGATAATGACCGCGGCCGTCTCAAAATAGACATGGCCCGAGATCAAGCCGAGCACAATGAAGATCGAATAAAAATATGCGACCGACGAACCCATTGCGATTAAAACATCCATATTGGCGGAGCGGTTTCGCAAGGCCTTGAACGCGCTGACGTAATATTGCCAGCCAACATAGAATTGGACGGGGGTGGCAAGTGTCCACATCAACCAGACCACCCATGCTTTGGTCTCGGCCATCATTCCGTCCATGGCTTGCATTTCATAGAAGTATGATGGCAGCCAGCCAAAGTCACGCGCCATGGAAAGCAGAAAAAGGGGCACAGTGAAAACCATTCCGATGATCAGCAAACGGCGTTGTTCATTGATCTCGTGCTCGCGCGCTTTGGCTTCAGCATCTTCCGCATCCCCACCGAGTTCCACCGATTCGAATCCTGCGGACGAAACTGCGCGGCGTAATTCAGCCTGGGTGATGATGGTGGGCACATATCTCACGCGCGCTTTTTCAGCCGTGTAGTTGACCTGTGCTTCCAGCACGCCTTCAAGGTTTACAAGCGTTTTTTCAAGACGACGCGCGTCGTTATCGTCTGCGAGCCGCTTGATGATGAGATCAGCCTCCCCCGTCGCCACGCCGTAGCCCGCCCGTTGGACGCGCGCAATCATATCGGGGACTCCAAGTTTGGATGAATCAAAATCCACCGTGGCGCGTTCAGACGACAGGTTGACAATAGCCGTATTCACACCATCGAGCTTTTTCAAATTACGCTCAACGGTGGCAACACAGTTTGCGCAGGTCATGCCTGTGATTGGGAGAGTGAGTTGTTTTGTTTCAGACATTCATTTTCTCGTAAAATTAATTCGAAAGATCAAGGCGTCGCAATAACTGAGCATTAATTGCAACAACTACTGTACTAAGAGACATTAAGATTGCACCCACTGCAGGTGAAAGTAGAATTCCCGCCCAAGCCAGCACACCGGCTGCCAATGGCAAAGCGATGACGTTGTATCCAGATGCCCAGAGCAGATTTTGTATCATCTTGTTATAGCTGGCGCGGCTCAATTTGAAGATCTTAACAACATCCAAGGGATTACTGCGGACGAGAATTATGCCTGCCGATTCTATTGCCACATCCGTGCCACTGCCAATTGCAATTCCCACATCTGCACGGACAAGAGCGGGCGCATCGTTGACTCCATCACCAACCATTGCCACTTTCTTTCCTTGCTTTTGCAATTCAATTACTTTTTGGTCTTTATGTTCAGGAAGCACTTCGGCAAAATACAGATCAATGCCAAGTTCATCTGCCACGGCTTTGGCAACTTCCTTGCTATCGCCTGTCAGCATAGCAACCTGTATATTCATTTCATTTAGTTTTTTAATCGCTTCATAACTCTCCGGGCGAATCACATCTGCCAATGCGAATGCAGCTGTGACACGTTTCTGTTCGACCAGGTAAACAACCGTCTGCCCCTTTGAGCCTGCAGAATTGGCAAACTCAACGATTTCCTGATCGGGTTGTGTATCCAGCAATTCAAGCAAACGCGGACCGCCCACCCATACTTCTTTGCCATTAGATTTGGCGCGGATGCCTCGTCCCTTGATGGCTTCAAAATCAGAAACGGCTGGCGATTCTATGTTCTTCTCTTGCGCGGCCTGGCGAAGCGCTCGGGCGATGATATGTTCCGAGTCCGCTTCAACAGCTGCCGTCAACGCGAGAGCGTTATTTTCATCCACATCATTGATGGACTTTATAGCTACCAGGCCCTGCTCCCCTTTCGTCAACGTGCCAGTTTTATCGAAGATGACAACGTCGATCTCGCGCGCAGCTTCAAGCGCCAGACGATTGCGGACCAAAATCCCATTTTGCGCGGCAGAGGAGGTGCTGATCGCCACTACCAAAGGGACGGCCAATCCCAACGCGTGTGGACAGGCAATGACCAGGACAGTTACCACGCGTTCCAATGTAAAAAGATCAAAGCCCAGTGAGAAAGTCCATAAAATGGCGGTTAATGCGGCCACGCTGATAGCAAGATAGAAAAGCCAGCCTGCGGCCTTATCCGCCAGAATTTGTGTACGCGATTTGCTTCTTTGCGCCTCGCGCACCAAACGCATAATGCCTGCCAGTGCGGTCTGCTCGCCAACGGCTGAAACCTGCACACGTAGGCTGCCAGCGTTGTTGATACTTCCGGCGATAACCCTGGCCCCTGGGATCTTCTTAACGGGAAGCGACTCTCCAGTAATCGTTGATTCATTTACGTCGGACTCGCCGTCTGTGACGATGCCATCTGCAGGAACACTGGCCCCTGGGCGCACAAGCACAAGGTCGCCCATCTTCAAAGAAGAAACTGGCATGGTATGCGTGCTTCCATCCGGCATAATATGTTCCGCGGTATCGGGCATCAATTTTGCGAGTGCGTTCAATGCACCTGAGGCTTGACGCACACTGCGCATCTCGATCCAATGACCCAGCAGCATAATGTCTATCAATGTAACCAGTTCCCAGAAAAAACCTTCTCCCAGATTGGCAATGATCGCGGCAAGGCTGTAAATGAAGGATACAGAGATGGCGAGGGAAACAAGAAGCATCATGCCGGGCTGGCGATTGCGAACTTCAGGAACCGCCATCTGGATAAATGGTACGCCGCCATACGCAAAGACAACAATGGCAAACAGTGGTGCTATCCATTGACTACCCACGAATTCAGGCATCATAAATCCGAACCACATCTGAAGCATGGGTGTATAGAGCAGAACAGGAGTGCTCAACAGGAGTGAAACCCAAAAGCGTTTGCGGAACATATCCTCGTGGCCGCTGTGGTCCACGTGGTGAGAGTGTTCGCTGGGCTCATCCATTCCATGTACCGCGTGCATATCATGCTGACTTTCTGCCGCGACTATATGGCCCGTGTGAGCGGCATGTGTATCCACATTCTTTGCACTCACTGCACTGGTATGTTGATCATGTTCCATTTCGGAATGATTGTTATGTTCATGTTTAGTGTGCGAGGTTGTCATTGCGACCTCAATAAGCATACAAATATTGGGGGGACGCAACTCCTCCCAACAGGATTAGAGTGTGATCAAACCCTCAGCGGGATAATTGATCTCAGCCAACAAAGCCTTGATCGTCTGCTCGCTTGCGGGAGTATCAAACGAGATCTGGACTTTCTTGGTATCCAAATCTGCTTTCACCGATTGGATGCCTTGCAATTCACCCACCTCAGTCTCAATGGTATGGGTGCAATGCTCGCAATGGATTGCAGGGACAGAATAAGTTACTGTAGTCATGGTTTTCTCCTTTACAAAGTAGATCAAATTTTTTATTCCTGAGTGGCAACAATTAATTCGCCAATCATTCCTGCTTCCTTATGTCCCTCAATTGAGCAAAAGATTTCATACTCTCCAGGTTCCATAGCGGTAAACTGCAGGACAGCCGTTTCTCCTGCTTTGGCAAAAAAATGCAGATCATACTCGGGCATACCGCCCATCTGATGATGCTCAGCTGGGCTGCTGTCACTTGCTTCAACATCCGTCACATTTATTTTATCGATCACAAAATCATGCTCGACCTTCCCCTTATTCCTAAGCGCCAACGTTACAGGTTGCCCGGCAGGAACAGTGATCGACACAGGGTCATAGGTAAAATCCGATGCTTCCACTGTGATCTCCGTTACTGGTTGTTGTGAAGCCCCTCCGCATCCTGCCAGCAGGATCGCACAAACTAGAATAAAGAATATCTTTCGCGACATACCTAGGCTCCTTTTCTAGAAAGTTACACCTTCGCAGACATCTCAAATACTTCGGTGATTTCCTTCAACACGCGTTCGCGCTCTTTGGGGTTGTTTCCCTTTATGGCTGTGATCACACACGAGTTCAGGTGATTCTCAAGGATCTGCGTGCTGACCTTGTTCAACGCTGCGTCAATAGCCTGGATTTGACGGATGACGTCAATGCAATAAGTGTCCTCCTCCACCATGCGGATGACGCCGCGCAGGTGACCTTCGATGGTCTTCAATCGTCTGAGTGTATTTTCGTTTTCCATAATTGCCTCTGGTCTTCTGATGCAGGTTTATCAATTAACCTTACCCCCCCCAGGGGGGTAGGGTATTATCATCATAAAACAACACCTATACTTTGTCAAGAAAAAAGCCTGCAGATGTCACAGGCTTTTTTCTTATGATTTCGTCCCTACTCACCGTCCCTTAGCCCGAACGCATCGCGAATTGCCGCGCGCTGCAAGCTGTGGAATGTCTGCGCCAGGTTTTCAGGTGTGTGGGATCGGCGCTTCTCCAGCCACCATTGCAATAGCGCGAGCTGAGCCCCTGCCAGATAGTTCGCCAGCACTTCCAGCGGGATGGAACTGCCTGCTTCAGCAAAGGTAGCACGCAGGTTCGCCTCTATTTCCCGTGCGCTCTGGTCGCGGATTCGCCACAGGATCAACAGGCTATCCTTACCCCGAAAAATGGAATAAAACAGTGCACGCCCATCTTCAAGATGCCGGTATTCCGAAACCATCCGGGTGGTGTTTCAGGCGAAAGCAGTTCTTCGCGAGAGAGGGGATCGCGGGGCACAGGTTCAATTGGTGGTCGCCGCTGGTGCTGGCCTACTGGCTCTGCTAGTGGCCACAGCGCTGGCAGTTTACAAACCGCGGGGCATGACCTCGTATGGGTGGCGTAAGCAGTATGAGGAGCAACGGCTATAGTGTAAAATCATATTCATGACTCTTTCGCCAAAGGAACTTCGGCAGGTGGATGTTTTTCAGGATGCCAGCGACACTGACCTGCAATCCATTCTTCAAAACAGCATCTTTCGTTCAATTGAAGAAGGCGCTTTCTTCTTTTTTCAGGGTGACCCCGCAGATTATTTATATGTACTGATCAGCGGTCAAGTCAAACTCTTACAATCAAACCCAAATGGTAAACAAGTTAATATACGAACAGTCCAGCCCTGGGAAATGTTCGCTGCGCTAGGCGCGGTTCGAAAAGATGCCACCTACCCGGCTAGCGCGCAGGCTCTTCAGGATAGCGCTGCTCTTGTCATAAGAAGCGGTTTTATGAACGAAATGATGCAGACCCGCCCGCATCTCTCTATCGCGCTGACGCGCCTGATGACATTGAACATTCAGGAAATCCAGGCGCGTTACCGCGAACTGGCTACCGAGCGAGTCGAACAGCGGATCGCACACACCCTACTCCGCCTGGCTTCGCAGATGGGTAAGCGCATTGAGAACGGCGCAACAAGTGTGGAAATGGAATTCTCCCGGCAGGACCTGGCTGAAATGACCGGTACAACGCTTTACACCGTCAGCCGCACATTGAGCGAATGGGAGAAGTCGGGGTTAATTGAGGCTGGCCGTGAAAGAATTAGGATCAAAAATCCGCATGGGTTGGTGAAGATCGCAGAGCAGACAAATTAGAAAGTCAGTTGCCCAGTCCTTTTCTTATTTGCGCTGGCGCAAAGACAAATATGGGGAAATTGGATATTCTATATCCAAGATGGAACCGCAATCAATTTCTCAAAGTTTGACAGTTTCCGAGATTCTTCAAAAATATCCTGAAACAAGCCAGGTCTTCATGGAAGAAAAGACTGCCTGTGTCGGTTGTTACATGGCTCGATTTTGCAACCTGAGAGATGTATCACAAGTTTATGGACTGGAAACAGAAACACTCGTACATGAGATACAGCAGGCTGCCATCAATAAAACCAATCAAAACTCAAAGGAGTAAAACATGGAACTAATTTCATATCTTTGGCAATACATCGTTGAAGTATTTGGGCTCTTCATTGCGTATGTATTTGCGGCGATTTTCATCTTTCTGGTGCTTCGTCAATTTCATTCACGAAACATAACCGCGGCACTGGTTGCAATTTTTATTGGGGTCTCGATAGCGTTTTATGTGCCGCATGGCATGCCAGAAGAATTGGCATATCCGCTTTCCCTGAACTCATTCGGACCCGGTGAAAGACCAGATCTGCCCATTAGAAATGCGTTTCACTTCTTCCAGAACTTCAATAAGTTTGAGCGAATATCCGATATCGCAAAAGACCCCACAGACCTGCCAAAAACTGTTGTTTATGGAGAAGATGGTGTGGTTGAGATAAATGTGACCACGAAGGAAGTCATCGCTGAGATGGCTGATGGCACCACTTTCAACTATTGGATCTTTGACAACGCTGTTCCTGGCCCCTTTTTACGCGTGAGAGAGGGAGACATCGTTCGTCTGACGATCCACAACGATGAGACAAGCCTGCATCCTCACAATATTGATCTCCATGCCGTTACGGGTCCAGGCGGAGGCGCCGCGGCGACCATTGTTGCACCCGGTGAGAGCAAGACACTTACATTCAAGGCGCTGAATGCCGGGTTATTTATCTACCATTGTGCATTTGGAAATCCGGGTCTGCACATGACCCACGGTATGTACGGGCTTATTCTGGTTGAGCCAGAAGGAGGACTCCCTCCAGTTGATCAGGAATTTTACATCGTGCAAGGCGAGTTCTACAGTTCCAGCACACTGGGCAGAAAAGGTCTTCAACTTTTCGACACACAAAATTATCTCGATGGGAAGCCACAATATGTGGTTTTCAACGGAAGGACTGGAGCACTCACCGAAGGCATGACTGCGAACGTCGGCGATACGGTTCGTATGTACGTAGGGAACGGCGGCGTCAATCTTGTTTCAAGCTTCCATGTCATTGGCGAAATATTTGACCGGGTCTATCGTGAAGGCGACCTGGTGAGTCCCCCGGCAGAAGGTTTACAAACCACGCTCGTTCCCGCAGGCGGCGCGGTCATGGTTGAATTCAAGGTTGACTATCCCGGAAATTTCGTCCTGGTCGATCACGCGCTGGCAAGAGTAGACCGCGGTGCTTGGGGAGTGCTCCATGTGATGGGAGAAGCCGATCCTTCTATTTATAACGGTGAGATACAAAGTGGGGGTGGTCATTAGATTAGAGAAGGACCAAACAGGTTTTTATCTACAAGAAAATTGGCGCTGGTGATTGAGACTCGTCTCAATCACCAGCGCCAAAAAGGAAGGTCGTTATGCAAATTACACGTCAAGCCGATTACGCAACACGAGCTATTTTATACCTTGCGGGGATGAGAAAAAGCGAACGTGTTGCCACAAGTTTGGTCGCGACGAAACAGAAAATCCCTCGTCGTTTCTGGCAAAAATCATTTCGCAACCCTCCATAGCAGGCTTGATTAATACTTTACGCGGCGCACACGGCGGAGTAAAGCTGGCACGTGAACCTAAAGATATTACGCTGCTTGAAGTGATCGAAGCAATTGATGGCCCCATACAACTCAATGTATGTGTCGAGTGGGGGTGCGTTTGCTCCTTTGAAGGGAATTGCCCTGTTCAACTGATATGGGGCGATGCTCAAAACGAATTGGTTGCAAAACTAAAGAACACAAATTTTGCACAGTTGGTCTTAAAAGATTCTACAAAATGAGCTATTGGCTTTGGAAGGTGTCTCTGAAATAATCCTGGAATGTGGCAAAAAGCCTTTACAATGGTCCCTGACGTTCAAAAGAGGAAATGAAATAACAAGGCTAATTGGATGAACTGGACATACTCCTACCAATCGCGCATTACGCCTCCCCAGGAGGCTGTGAGTATCATCAAATCAGGAGATCGTGTCTTTCTCACCGGAAATGTATCGGTGCCTCAAAGGATACTCTCCGCCCTGGTGGATTATGCTCCGAATCTCACAGATGTAGAAATCTGCCAAGCCTTGAGTATTGGTCCCGCAGATTACGTCATGCCTGAAATGCATGGGCATCTGCGTGTGAACTCCATGTTCATCAGCGCGAATATTCGCAAAGCCGTCCAGGACGGCAAAGCAGACTTTACGCCCGTTCTACTCTCTGAATTTCCTTTGTTATTTAAGAATGGTTTTCTGCCTTTGGATGTGGCGCTCGTTCATGTTTCGCCGCCGGATGAACATGGCTATTGCAGTTTCGGCGTGGAAGTGGGTTTGACTAAATCCGCTGCTGAATCGGCGAAGATCATTATTGCCGAGGTCAACCAGCAAATGCCGCGCACGCTTGGTGATTCATTCATTCACGTAACCAAGTTGAATCATATTATTCCGGTTGATTATCCAATTCCAGAAGTGCAGATGGAGCAGGACGGTAAATCCGAAGTTATTGAGAAGATTGCAGGCTATGTCGCGGAATTGATCCCAAACGGCGCGACCTTGCAAATGGGCATCGGTGCGATTCCCAACGCAGTATTGAAATATTTGTATCACAAGAAAGACCTCGGCTTACATAGCGAATTATTTTCAAACGGTGTGATTGAACTGGTTAATGCGGGTGTATTAACCAGCGCGCGTAAGACCCTTCATAAAGGAAAAATAATTGCGGGGTTTATTATTGGCACCCGGGAACTTTACGATTGGGTGGATAATAACCCTCTCATCGAGTTGCATCCCACAGAATACGTCAATGATCCATTTGTGATTGCACAGAACGATTGCATGGTTGCCATCAACTCTGCAATTGAAGTGGACCTCACTGGACAAGTCTGCGCAGATAGTATTGGTCCAAAGTTGTACAGCGGCGTGGGCGGGCAACTCGATTTCATCTATGGTGCATCCCGCTCCAAGGGTGGCGTGCCGATCATTGCATTACCAAGTACGACTATGATCAAAGATGGAACGTGCATTTCTCGGATCGTTGCCATGCTTAAGCAGGGTGCTGGCGTTGTTACCAGCCGCAACCATGTGAGATATGTCGTTACAGAATATGGTGTGGCTAATTTGTATGGAAAAACCATCAAACAGCGTGCACGTCAACTGATCAATATCGCTCATCCCGAATTTCGCTCTGAACTTGAAAATCAGGCGAAGGAACTTTGTTACTTATAGCTGAAATCTCAAACGGAGTGATAACATGAATGAAATCCATATAGACGCACTCATGCCGGCTGAAATGGCTGTGCACGCAGAGCAAGTTGGTATCCGAAAAGCGGAAATGCCTGCATTGACCATGTTTACTTTGTCAGTGTTGGCTGGCGCGTTCATTGCGCTGGGAGCGATCTTTGCAACCATCGTCTTAGCAGGAAGCATAATAGCTACAGTGCCAGATGGAAGAGTAGCCCTTACGGCAGGCTTACCTTATGGCGTAACTCGTTTGCTTGCTGGTTTGGTCTTTTGCCTGGGTTTGATTCTAGTGGTTGTTGGTGGGGCAGAATTGTTTACGGGCAACAATCTCATTGTCATGGCCTGGGCAAGTGGAAAAGTGACAGGTCGCGCCATCCTGCGCAACTGGGTAATTGTCTATTTGGGAAATTTTGTTGGATCCATTTCAACGGCCATAATGATGTTCTTTACAAGACAGTACACTTTCGGTGCTGATGCAGTTGGAATCACCGCACTTAGAATTGCTGTCGGCAAGGTGGAGTACACGTTTCTTCAGGCTTTGGCGCTGGGTGTTATGTGCAACGCGTTGGTGTGCATGGCAGTCTGGCTAACGTTCAGCGCGCGCAGTACGATGGATAAAATCCTAGCGATCATATTTCCCATTACAGCATTTGTAGCCGCGGGCTTTGAACACAGTATTGCCAATATGTATTTCATCCCCTATGCGTTGTTGATCAAGTCTTTTGATCCCGATTTCGTTTCACGGGTAAGCCGTGGGATTCAACATATGGATATCCTGACATGGAAATCATTCTTTATTGACAATCTAATACCAGTCACTATTGGCAATATTATTGGTGGCGCAGTGTTAGTAGCGGCGGTGTACTGGTCCGTTTACCTGCGCGGCAGGGAAAGCATCAAGTCGCCTACAAAGTGAGCCTTGTAGAGTGGCCCGGTAGATGTCTTGGTATCCAATCTTTGCATTACGAATAGAGTTTTTGAAACAGGTCTTGCGCCCAGGCCAAAATAGCTCGCTGCTCTGTATCGCTTGGCTTACTGCTGCCTAGCCCATATAAATCCAACACAACTTCCATTCGATCTGAGACACCTTTAGGATCCGATGCGTCCACATGTACTTCACCGAATTTCGTCATCCACGTATTGAATTGTTTCCGCTCACTTGCTGAGAGGAGACTGGCAAGGGTGCCTGTAGTTGCATTGGGCTGCGATTTGCATTGGCTTCCAATAATTTCTCCAGAAAGAAATATTGCCATGCTGTCACAAAAGCCCGCGATCCCACCCTCCCGTTTCCATGTGAGGGCGAGTGTGGCTGGCTGAATACGAGTACCGTTCTCGCTGGTGTGATATTCATATTGAATACCATTCGCCTCCAACATAACAATGCGCCCGGGCGTTGTTACTTGTGTACACTTTACATCCTGCATGGTAATACCCAAACAGGAGTCGCTAAATTCGACAATCTCATTGCTCACTACAGAAATATCACTCTGCTTCAAACCCAGGTTGGCAGCCAATTGTTTGACAACGGCTTCCTCCAGCGGGTCCAGACTCTGCTCCGGTTCAATAGTCGGAACCGCAGTTTCAGCTTCATCTGCCGGGGCTTCTGTGCCCTGAAATTCCGGTGAACAAGCTGCGAGCATCAAGACCAACAGCGTAATCGTGATCAGAAATTTTTTCATCCTTGCTCCTTCATGCTTGATAACGAACGTTCCACAGATATTGTTCCGAATAAAAGTATAATCAAGCGCATGCGTTATACCTTTTTTTTCGTGGGCATGTTCATTGTAACAGCGTGCTCTTTTCCTAAAGCCAACCCGAATTCGCAAATACAGCAGGCGGTTGCGGCTACAGTGGCGGCCATGCCCATATCCACTTCCCCTCCTGCTTCAACACCTTACCCAACCCCAACCCCTTTCGATCTGGCAGGCTTGTTCTGTGAATATCAATTTTGCGTTGGGCATCCCGTCGATATGGCCTTCTACGATGTGAGCGCACAACAAAACCTGGGCGCACCCAGCAATTATGGTCAGGGATTGATCGCTGCCTACAATGCTGGCCTTTTCATTCAGATGGTATGGCAGTTGTCTCCAGGTTCAGCGGACCCACAATTTATGCTCGATCTTATCTTGGATGACGGACTGGATATACCCGTCGGAACTCTGGAAGTGAAACTGATCCGCGATATGAACGTTACTTACAGCCCGATCACTTCCACTGCCACGCCTCTGCTGCCCTTTGGCGGTGCGGGGGCATGGATCTGCGGCGACCGGGCCTTCGCCTGGAAGGTCTACACCGCGGACGAATCTTCGGCCCCGGCCTTGTTCGAAAACGCCATCAATCGATTCGTTTGTCCCAGATAAAAGGAGAAACAATGACCGTAGAAACCGACATCGTGGCTTTAAGAGTAAGGGTGCACGAACTGGAAGATCACATCAAGTATTTATATACACACCTGAACATCACATATTTTGAAAGTTCGGAAGCTGGTGATGCGAAAGTCGTCGAAATGATCAAAAAAGGGAACAAAATAGAAGCAATAAAGATCTTCAGAGAGATCCACAATGTGGGGCTGGCCGAAGCCAAACAGGCTGTGGAGAGTTTGGAAGCAAGGCTTGGATGAGATCACAATAATTTTAGTATCCGCCTGCCAATCGATTTCTGCTTTTCGGGTTATATATGGGAGAACAACGATCAATGTTTGTCCAATTCATGTATTCATTTGAATTTTAAGGAGCTTCAAACATGCCGCCCACAGTCACAGAGTTAATGACCGAGACCATCAAGACAGCCTTCATCCCCGAAAAAGCCGCAGGTGTCGACACAGTGATCCAGTTCAAATTTACCGGTTCGCAGGCATCAGAATGGTATGTCATCGTCAAAGATCAGAAGTGCGAAAGCATTCCGGGCACCCATCCCAGCCCCAAAATGACGATGACCGTGGACTCAGATGATTATGTCAAGATGTCCATTGGCGAAATGGATGCGACCATGGCATTCCTAAAAGGCAAAGTGAAAGTGGCAGGCGACATGAGCGTCGCTCTGAAAATGGGACAGTATTTCAAATACGGCAAATAGCAATAACAATCGAAGTCGACACAGGGTGCTTTTAAGTTGCCCAAAATTCCCTTTGTTCTCTGCGAAAGGTATATATGGTAATGGGTTCTTCTGCTTATGGTGAACGCCGCCAGCTCAGCGTGGTTTTTTCGGATGTGGTGGGGTCCACTGAATTGTCAGCACAGCTCGACCCTGAAGACTGGCATGATATCATCACGCAATATCATCAGACAGCTGCCAGTGTAGTGAAACAATGGGAGGGGCACGTTGCTCAATACCTGGGCGACGGCATTCTTATTCTGTTCGGTTACCCCAAAGCTCATGAAAACGATGCAGAGCGCGCAATCCGTGCAGGGCTGCTCCTGCTGGAAAAAATCAATTCATTAAATGATTCTTTCGAAGAGGAGTTTGGAAAACGGATCTCAGTACGCGTTGGCATCCATACCGGTGAAGTGATGGTTCGTCCAGAGGGGGCCGATTCCGGGAACATTTTTGGAGAAACGCCGAACATCGCCTCAAGGGTCCAATCTGCGGCCGAACCAAACACTGTTTGCATTTCCGCTGCAACACAAAGGCTTGTGGCAGGTTTCTTCGTTGTCGAGGATCTTGGTCCGCACATCCTGAAGGGCGTGCAGGCCCCAATGCAGTTATATCGTGTGGATCGAGTGACCGGTGTACGAAGCAGATTACATGCAATTTCAAAATCATCCCTTACCCCCTTTGTCGGGCGCGAGGACGAGCGAAACCTCCTGATGAATCGTTGGACTCAGGTACAAAAAGGAAAGGGTCAACTTGTGATGATCGCAGGCGAGGCAGGCATGGGAAAGTCGCGCCTGCTGCAACAGTTCAAGGAAGATCTGGGCGGAATCCCTCATACATGGATCGAAGGCGAATCCTCCCAGTATGAGCAGGATACACCCTTTGCGCCAACCCTGGATCTGGTGGAAAACGCCTTCCAGTGGACTGTTGAAACATCGACGGAAAAGAAAATTGATGAACTTGAAAAATCTTTTTACCTGGCAGGTATGGAGCCGGCAAAATCAGTTCCGCTGATGGCCGGATTACTGGGCATAAGTATCCCGCCAGGCAAATACCCACCCGTTTTGCTTTCTCCTGAACAACAACGCGCGCAACTACTCCAAACACTTGTAGATTGGGTCATCGGCACATCGCGTCTTCAGCCCACTGTTCTGGTCATTGAAGATCTCCACTTTGCAGACCCTTCCACACTGGAGGAATTTGTGATGCTCGGTGATCAGGTGGAGAATGCCCAGCTTATGTTGCTCTTCACAGCCCGCCCCAAATTCCAGCCACCCTGGCCAACAAGATCGTTCCATACACTCATCAACTTGAATCGTCTTGATGCTGAAAATATTCGAGACATGATCAATGGCTTGCTGGGGCGACTTCTTCCAGACCACACGATGGAATCGCTTGTAGTCCGCACAGATGGTGTCCCCCTCTTTGCAGAAGAACTCTCCAACGCGATCGCAGAGACTATGGTGGAAACTTCCATCGAGAAACAGATCCCGGCCACTCTGCATGATTTGCTGATGACACGCCTGGATAATCTTGGCCCCCTAAAAGAAATAGCGCAGATCGGCTCCGTACTGGGCAGAGCATTCTCCCATTCATTGCTGTCATCCATTTCAGACATATCATCACAGGAGGCATTACAAAATTCATTGTCCAGGTTGATCGAATCTGGATTGGTCTTTGCAGAAAAAAACGGTTCCGACATAACCTATACATTCAAACATGCGCTTGTACAGGAAGCCGCCTACGGTTCGCTCTTGAAAAGCCGAAGGCGCGAATTACATCGGTCCGTTGCAAGAAAACTCAGGGAAAATTTTCAAGACCTCGTCAAACAAAGACCGGAACTCGTCGCGCACCACCTCACCGAAGCAGGTGATGCAGAGCAGGCTGTGGAGGCCTGGCAAACGGCCGGAGAATACGCGGTCGCACGCGCCGCGCTCACGGAGGCGAACCGCCACCATAAGAAAGCGTTGGAAATACTTAAGACACTTCCCGATACACCCGACCGTGCCCAGATGGAACTCCCACTTCAAATTGCGCTGGGGAGTATTCTCCAAGCGACCAAAGGATTCGGGTCCCAGGAATCGGGTCAGGCTTTCACACGCGCAAGGGAAATCGCGGGCCAACTCGGCGATTCCCCTCAATTTTTCTTTATCTTGCTTGGCTTATGGTCATCGGCAAATAGCCGCTCAGAAATTAATACGTCCAGCGAAATTTCCGAGGAACTGTTAAAAATCGCCGAACGGGACCAGGCTCCGCTTATAGAGGTTTGGGCACAGATGACGCGCGCCATGGACCTGTATGCAGTTGGCAATTTTGCTGAAGCAAAAAAACACATCGACCGCCAGCAGACTTTTTATAATAAAGACGAACAAAGCTGGGCACCTTTTGATCCCTTGATAACCGTGATGGGGCACGGTTCGTACGCGCTCTGGCAACTTGGCTTTGCTGACCAGGCCATCCGGAACGCGCAGAAACAACTTGAACTGGCAAAAGAGGACACCCCGGCGAATTTCGCCATGGCCCGTATGACGACCTGCAATCTGTCCATGTATTTGCAGGATGCAGATTCGCTCCTTTCCGCCGCGAATGATATGCTCGCGATTGGTGAGCAGGAAGAACTGCCTTCTATTCGGGCATGGGGAACAATGTATAAAGGCATTGCGCTCATCCTGCACAACCACAACACAGAAGGCATTGCATTGTTATCAAAAGGTATTGGCGAATATCTTGCCTCCGGCACACATAGTTCGCTTGGCTGGTTTCTGTCCCGTCTCGCAATCGGTTATTCACAGGCTGGGGATATTGAAAATGCGCTGAAAACTATTGAAGATGCATTCGGCGCCGATCCCGAGGAAAGAATGCACCTCCCCGAACTCCATCGCTTGCGAGGCGACTTCCTTTGGATGAAGCCAGATCAAACCGACCTTGAATCAGTCGAAGAGGAATATCGCAAGGCAATGCACTATTCTCAGAAATTCAATGCGCTTTCTCAGGAATTACGTGCGGTCACCCGCCTCGGACGTCTGCTACAGTCTGAGAGGCGTTTAGATGAAGCTTACGCCTTACTCGCCCCAGTTTATGCAAAGTTCACCGAGGGATTCGGAACCCGCGATCTGATCGAAGCAAAAGCATTGCTAGCCGAATTATCCATCACAACATAATAGGAGGATCATATGGCAGACAAGAGGAAGGTTTGCATCATTGGCGGAGGAGCGACCGGTGTAGCATTACTTTGGGTGCTTGCCCAGGACTCAAAGGCACGTGGGGAATGGGATATCACACTCATCCACAATCAGCCGAAATTGGGTGGTCACTCACTCACTTACCCCGTCAAACATAATGGCAGGACCTTTGATATCGATATCGGCGTGCAATTCATCGCCCCTATGCTTTACCCTAATGTACATGAAATGCTCAAACGGCCCGAATTCAATTCACGCGTGGAAGTTTTCGATTACAACGAATTGAAGATAGCCTGCGCATTCCCTCGCGAAAACGGCAAACCCATGAACTGGGGAAATTTCCCTGAATACCAGCAGGGTGAGCAATTTGCCCTCAACACTGAAGCCATGCAAAAGGAGGGTAATGCATTCCTGAAGTATGTAGGGCGTTCGCTCTTCGGATCCCTGGGAAAATCACTTTCAGATTTTTTCCTATCGCCTCCGCCTGACTTCAAGCATCACAAGCGCTGGGTTAACTATTTTCTCAAACCCTACCTTAGCATCATCAACGGCTATGGCGCGGCTTTGATGCATGAGACTATCTTCGGTGACCTGTTCCCTCTGTTCACCAAATTCCCGCTTCCAGAGTCCTGGAAGATGCCAACGCCATTAGGAAGCTTCACCCAACCTGGCGCCGGGTGGCAGCGTTTTACAAAAGGAGCGCGTTCATGGGTTCAGGCAATGGCAGACGTCGCACAAGAGTTGACTCCGTCCACCATCCATAATAATTGTTATGCACAGGCAGTGTGGACAGATCCTTCAACCCGGCAAGTTACCGTGCAATGGCAGGATAACAAAAACAAATTGCATGAAGATACATTTGATAAAGTTGTGCTAACTACAGATATGTGGATGAATTCTGCATTGCTGCAAAACGACAAAAACAAATGGCTCTGGGATTCATTGTATGAGAAATATGTCGGTTATGGCCTGAGGTACGAAGGTAAATATTCCCCATCTGGAAAGGATTGGAAAAATCCGCCATACGTAAAATACAGCGACACCCCAGTCTGGGATCTCATGTGGGGTATGTGCTATATCCACTCGGATTCATCCATGCTCTCTCCAGATTTGATGGATCAAAAGGAAACTTTGCAATTCAATGCCTATTATTCCCCAGGCAACACCGATGGAGATTATGACTTAAGCAAGACCTTTACAACCTATATTCAGAAAAATGTTTTAAGTGATGCTGATGCAGACGGGTTGTATCTGACAATGTATGGATATATCCCTGATCCTAAAACAGATAAAGTGCCTGACAAGAAAAAAGTATATTTCCAGGAACCGTGGACGCACGGAAAATGGACACCTGCTTTTATGAGTGGACCGAAAGGTCAGTTGCACAAGGCGCAGGGATTGGGCTCGATCTCTTATTTACATCAGCTGGAGACAAACGTATATTTCGCGGGCAATAACACAGTTGCCGATTCTGAAGAGGGCGCTTTGGTTTCGGCGATCTCAATGGCGGAGTATGCGTTCAATGTCAAAAATCCCATTGCAGGCTTTAATCCGCTAGCCTGGTTCATCCATCATACCTATCGCAATGTGATGTTCCCTGGTTACACTGCCGAGCGGATCATGAAATTCCTACGTGGCATTTTCTATTTGGAGGTTGGCCTCGACGCTTATGCCGCTCTCCTGGACACTTTCTGGCCAGCGAAATATATCGCGCAGTACACCTCACAAACTGTAAGCGGCATGCCGCTTGAATTGATCCGTTGGTTTGGCATCAACTTGATCCCGCTTTTATTGGTTGAATTGGTCGTGCTTTGGAAAAAACGAGATGACGTCCTCTCGTGGATTCTTGGCATATATCTGATCGGAGATCTTGCTCAACTCGCCGCGTATATCTACTATATCGCCAAAAATCCCGCTGCGCAATTAACCGGCGGCTTCCTTTTCAGCATCGTTACAGTGATCTTTCTGGCAGTCGTTCGGGTCATCTGGCTGCGGGCATACCAATCGGCAATTAAGAAAGAAAAGGCCGCGTAAATTTAGAGGGCATCCTGAACTCAGGATGCCCTCGTTTCGTCATTCACTTTTCTTGGCTTCCTGCCAAAGATCCTCCATCTCATCCAACGATAAGGCAGATAAATTGCGCCCATCTTTTCTAGCTCTTTGCTCCACATAAGCAAAACGCTTCCTGAATTTCATATTAGTCCTACGCAATGCGGATTCGGCATCCACTTTCTTCCAGCGGGCAAAATTCACAAGCACGAAGAAAAGGTCTCCAATTTCGGAGGCAAGTTCGAAATCCGTCTCGGCATTCTTGATCTCTTCGATCTCTTCCGTAATTTTATCGAGCACACCATCCATCTCAGGCCAGTCGAATCCGACGCGGGCGGCACGGTCCTGATATTCCTGTGCCTGTGAAAGAGCAGGCAGTGCAACAGGAACGCCGTCCAACAAGCCTTTCCCATCTTTCTTCTTTCCTCTTTCCTGCTCTTTTAGTTTCTCCCAATTCGCCAGCACACCATCTACTCCCTCAAGTTTCAGATCCCCAAATACATGGGGATGACGCCGCACGATCTTCGAGTGAATTCCCTGAATCACCTGGTTGACGTTGAACTGTCTTTCTTCCTGCGCAATTTGAGATTGTAGAACAACTTGCAGTAACAGATCGCCAAACTCCTCGCGCATATCGGCAAAATCACCAGAGTCAATGGCTGCGATGGCTTCATAGGATTCCTCGAGTAAATGTTTTCTCAAAGACTTGTGAGTCTGCTCTCGATCCCACGGACAGCCATTCGGTGCACGCAAATGCGCGACGATCTCGGCGAAAGACTCGAAAGAAGTCCCATCGCCTAGTGGAGGAATATACAAGCAAGTTGATTCGGAGAAATCAGAACCGCTCAACTCACCCAATCTTTCCTCTTTCTTCCCATCGACAGGGCGGCGCTTTCCACTTTCCACTACATGAACCACATGTTCCGCAGGATATGTTGTGAGCAACACCTCCTTCAAATGCACAGCCAACTCTTGCGAAGATACATTCAGGAACAGAACCGGCATATCAGGCGGGTACGGCGGCACATGTGCAGATGCAAGGGTCCGCGCTTCGAGCAGGACCAACCTCGAGGGCGGAGTGAGGCGAAGAGTGTCAAAAATTTGGGCAACGAGTGAAAAGTCCATGATATCTTCCATTCATGTCAATCGAATAAAGTGTCTTTACAAATGACATATTGTTAAATATAAAACGTAATGCGAAACTTGCGCTGCGCATTACGTCCATGATTTTACATCAGTCACGTGGAATCTGACACGTGACACCTACCCGAAACTGAGTTAACGCTTGGTGTAGGTCGGGGCCTTACGGGCCTTCTTGAGACCTGGCTTTTTGCGTTCCTTGACGCGCGCATCGCGCGTGACAAGTCCCTGCTTGCGCAAAGCTGATCTCCACTCACCGTTGAGCAGAATGAGGGCGCGGGAGAGCCCCAAACGCACGGCTTCGGTCTGGCCTGTGGTGCCGCCGCCGCTGACCTTCACGGTGATATCGTACTTGTTCGCATCCTGGCCCACTGTGGAAAACGCCCGCAGGATGTCGTGCAAGTCACCAACGCGCGGGAAATATACAGCGGCTTCCTTTTCGTTCACGACGAATCTGCCGGAACCATCCATCAAACGGACGCGCGCAGTACTTTCCTTGCGGCGGCCAACTGCTTCATAATACTGAACAGACATATTCTTCTTCCTTCTTCCTTTTTCCTTATGCTAGTGGCTCAGGGTGATTCGTACCATGCGGATGGCTCGAGCCGGCATAGATCTTCAAACGTTTGAGCAGGGAACGGCCCATGCGGTTGTGCGGCAACATGCCCCACACCGCGGCATGCAGCACACGGTCGGGATGTTGTTTCAACTGATCGCGCAAAGAGATGGCTTTATACCCGCCGGGATAATTTGAATGGCGGTGATATATCTTGGTATCCAGCTTTGTGCTGCTGCGCGTGCCTGTTACGGTCACACGTTCAGCATTGATCACTACAACAAAATCACCCATCTCCACGCCAGGCGTGAAGGTCGGTTTATGTTTGCCGAGCAAAACATGCGCGATGCGAGTGGCAATACGGCCAAGAGTTTTGCCATTGGCGTCCACCAGCACCCATTTACGATCGATTTCGCTTGCTTTCGGATAGTACGACTTGTACACTTTCTGATCTCCGTTTCTTTTCTTATTGACCAATTGACTCGTTATATGTCACTTCGACTAACGTCAACCCATGCGCGGGGGCCAGACCAGCGGGGACTTTCTCGCTTCTGGACTCCGCCTTTGCCGGGTTCGCTAAAGCGTTGGCGATTGCCTCAGCTGAAACTTTTCCCTGCGCGACAGTTACCTGGACGAACACCAGTCTGCGTACCATTCGGTATAAAAATGCATCGGCTTGTACTTCGAAGTGCCATTCGTCTTTTTCGGCTTTTGTCCACTCCGCTTTCAGCACTGTTCGCACGGTGCTGCCGTTGGGAGTGGTTGCCGAACCAAAGGCGGAAAAATCGTGCCTTCCGAGGAAAAACTGTGCTGTGTTGCAGAGTCCGTCACCATCTATTGCAGGCCAAACACGCCAGGCAAAACTTTCGCGAATTGGGTTGCGTACTGGCTGGCAAAACATCTTATACTGATAACGACGTGAGGTTGCATCAAAACGCGGATGAAAATTTGCATTAACGATCTGCGATTTCTGCACAGCCACATCAGCAGGCAAAGTGGCATTCAATGCTCGGACCAGAGCCTCGTCAGTGTGAGACCAGTCAAGATCAAACGAAACCACCTGCCCCGTCGCGTGAACGCCGGTATCTGTCCGCCCGGACATGATCACTGAACGTCCAGTCCATCCCATTTTGGATAAAGCTTTTTCGAGCTCACCCTGCACCGTTCTGGGCCTCGCCTGCCGCTGACTTCCGAAAAAGTCCGTGCCGTCATAGGCAAGAGTCAATTGGTAACGTGCCATTTTAGCTTTCAGCCTTTAGCAGTTGGCCGAATGCTGAAATTTCTATTCTTCAACCAATTCCAAAATAACCATCTCAGCCGCATCCCCCATACGGGGACCAAGCTTCAACATGCGGGTATATCCGCCATTGCGAGTTGCAAAACGGGGGGCAATTTCATCGAAGAGACGCTTGACGAGCTGGTTATCTCCGAGCTTGGAAATGACCAACCGGCGCGCGTTCACTTTCTCGATATCGGTTCCCTGCGCACTGTTGCGGGCAATGGTGATGAGACGTTCCGCATCCCCACGGATCGCTGCCGCTTTCGCGCGCGTGGTTTGAATACGCTCGTGTGTATAAAGCTGTTTGATTAGATTGCGGCGAAGAGCCAGGCGTGCGCCCGTTGATCGCCCAAGTCTGTAACCTGATACTTGATGTCGCATTGCAAATTACTCCGCAGAACTCGTTTCGTCTTTCATATAGCCCTTTTCGCGCATTTTCTGGCGTAACTCATCCAGACTCTTTTCGCCAAAATTGCGAATGGACATAACTGCTGTTTCACCTTTTTCGAGAAGGTCAAGCACGTCACCAACAGTGGTAATACCCGTTCTCTTGAGTGAATTAAAGACACGCACTGAAAGATCCAGTGCCTCCACAGGTGTATCAGCCAGTTCGCTCGTGAGGCGGCTGCCACCTATTTCCTTTTCAATGGAGACCGCCAGTGTTTCTTCGCTTACTCCCGCAATATAACGCAGATGGTCAATGACCAGTTTCGCTGCTGTGCTCAATGATCTTTCGGGCGAAATCGTCCCATCGGTCCAGATCTCGAGGATGAGCTTGTCGTAAGCGGTGCTCTGTCCCACACGGGCCGATGTTACTTCCCAATTCACACGTTTCACTGGGCTATAAATGGCATCAATGGGCAGTTCACCGATGGGCATGTGTCCACTGCGCTCATTGGCTGGTGAATATCCGCGGCCCCTCTCCACTGTAAACTCAAGATCGAGTTTGGTCTTGGCGTTATCTACAGTAAAAAGATATAACTCCGGGTTGACAACTTCGACCTCAGCGGGCGCAATAATATCCGCCGCTGTCACGGTTCCTTCACCGCGTACTTCCAGGTGCATCCGGGTGCTATCGACGCCATCCAACTTCAGTCGCAACTGCTTCACCTGAAGAGTCACCTGGATAACATCCTCGCGCACACCCGGGATTTCACTAAACTCATGCAACACATCCGCAATACGGATGGATGAAACGGCGGCGCCCTCTAATGAGGAGAGCAGAACGCGCCGTAAAGCGTTCCCCAGTGTGACACCATAGCCACGCTCAAGTGGGCTGATAACAAATTTACCATAGTTCCGAGCTTCAGCCTCACGCTCGATTTTCGGCATAACCATATTCGTGATACCAGTCACGGTTCACCTCTCCCTGTAATAAATAGTATAAACTTCGCTGGAATACCGCCAGCGACAGGAAAACCGACTACTACCGTGAGTAGTATTCGACGATGAGCTGTTCATTCAAACTGCCATCGATTTCAGCGCGTTCAGGAAGACGCTGAATGGCACCAGACATCTGCTTTGTATCCCGATTTAACCAACTCGGTGAGGTGCGGGCATTTGCCAGATCACCCAGCCCTTTGAAGTATTCCAAGGTACGCGATCCATCACGTATGGCAACTACATCGGCATCTCTGAGCAGCATGGATGGCACGTCTGTACGGCGGCCATTCACGGTGAAGTGACCATGAGTTACCAGCAAGCGTGCCTGTGCGCGGCTAGATGCAAACCCGAGACGATAGACAACATTATCCAGGCGAGACTCCAGGATCTGCAATAGATTCAGACCTGTGAGACCGCGGCGCTGCAGAGCAACTTCATAGTAACGACGGAACTGGCGCTCTAAAACACCATAGACGCGGCGGGCGCGTTGTTTGGCGCGCAACTGCCGCAAATAATCAGACTCTCGACCAGTGCGATTCCCACCACCACGGCTTCCAGTACGACCGTGTTGACCAGGTGCGAAACTACGTTTCTCAAATGAACATTTTGGAGTGAAACATCGTTCACCTTTGAGATATAGTTTTTCGCCTTCGCGCCGGCAAAGTTTACAAACCGGACCAAGATGCTTCGACATAAGTTACTTTCCTCTAAATATAACTACACCCGCCGCTTTTTTGGCGGACGACAGCCATTATGCGGTACCGGTGTAATGTCAGAAATTGAGCGGACTTTAAGTCCGATTGCCTGTACTGCCCGAATTGCGTTTTCGCGTCCGGGGCCAGGGCCTTTGACAAACAGATCAACTTCCTGAATTCCCAATTGCTGCGCAGCTTTCACAGCCTGCTCAGCCGCGAGACGCGCAGCAAAAGGCGTGCTCTTACGGGAACCTTTGAAACCAGCAGAGCCCGCGCTCCCCCATGCAACCGTATTGCCATCGGTGTCTGTGACAGTGACAATCGTATTGTTAAAGGATGCAAAGATATGCACCTGCCCGGCTGACAACACACGCCTGGCTTTTTTTGCACCGCTAGTTCGGCGCGTGGAACGTACACTTTGAGCCATATTTTCTCCAGCCTCTTATTTCTTTGCCCCGCGGCGGCGGCCACGCCCGGCAACAGTCTTTTTGGTACCCTTACGAGTACGGGAATTAGTGCGTGTGCGCTGACCACGAACGGGCAGGTTACGGCGATGACGCATACCGCGATAGGACCCGATCTCAATCAGGCGCTTGATGCTCAATTGGACCTCGCGGCGCAAATCGCCTTCCACTTTGTAATTCTTGGTAATATACTCGCGGATCGCGGCAACATCTGCTTCAGAAAGGTCCTTCACTCTTATATCCGGATTGACCTTTGTGTGAGTCAGGATCGCGTTAGCACGAGTCGGCCCGATCCCAAATAAATAGGTCAGGCCAATTTCAACCCGCTTATTGCGGGGCAGATCAACACCTTCAATTCTCGCCATAGTTCAACTATCCCTGTCGCTGTTTATGTTTTGGATTTTCGCAGATAACAAATACTCTGCCTTTGCGCCTAACGATCCTGCATTTGGCGCAGCGTTTCCGTATTGACGGTGAAACTTTCATTACAATGCTCCTTGCAAACTTCCATTATTAGCACACAGTAGCCAAGATTTTAATTATACACGTTCATCTTTCATTCGTCCATATTATTCACAACAAATTGACTGGATCATAGGACAGTCAGGATTAGAGGGTCTCCTTCGGTGACAGCAACACTATGTTCAAAATGCGCTGTCAATGATCCATCAGCAGATACTACCGTCCATTGATCGGGGAGTACACGTGTCTCTGCAGTTCCTACAAGCACCATGGGCTCGATGGCGATTGTCATACCTGCCTTAAGAGGCATTCCAGAGCCGGGCTTGCCATAATTCGGGACTTGCGGTCCTTCGTGCATTTGTCTTCCAACTCCGTGACCTGTATATTCACGTGTCACATAATAGCCACGGCTTTCGACATAGTTCTGGATCGCCGCAGAGACATCACCCGTGCGGTTACCCACGCACATTTTTTCAATCGCCGCGTTCAGCGCTCCTTGTGTAACATCCAACAGTTCCTGCGCTTCGGGAGATATCTCTCCCACTCCGGCAGTAAATGCTGAATCTGCCACCAGACCTTCCAGGACTGTCCCGCAATCAATTGAAACGATATCGCCGCCTTTAAGTTTGCGTGTCTTGCTCGGAATGCCATGGACAAGTTCCCGATTGATGCTTGTCGTGATCGAAGTCGGGAACGGGGGGTGGCCATATCCCTTGAACGGTGATACACATCCGTGTTTCCTTAGCACTTCCTCAGCAGCCGCGTTGAGGTCTGCAGTGGAAACACCGGATGTTATACGCTCTTTTACAGCCGCCAGCACACTTGCATTGATATGGCCGGCTTCACGCATGATCCGCAATTCAGCCGGACTTTTGATATGGATCTGGCGGGCCCAACTCATAAGTTTATTTCTTCAATGCACCCATCAAGGCCTGAGTTACTTCCTCAATAGATTGCATTCCATCAACTTCGACCAGTTTTCCGCGATCACGATAATAAGTTATCAATGGCAAAGTCTGGTCCATATAGACTTGGATCCGATGCTTCACCGTCTCAGCCCTATCATCATCCCGTTGATACAACTCTGAACCATCGAAATCGCATTTGCCAGTTTCTTTCGGCGGATTGGTTTTACCGTTAAAAATATGTCCGCGTGCACGGCAAGTCCAACGATTGCTTAATCGCTCAATAAGCTCATTTCCGGCCACGATGATCACCGGCACGGCGTCAACCTGACCATTGAATTCCGCCAGGATGGACTCAAGGGCCTCAGCCTGCGTCGGAGTGCGGGGAAAACCGTCCAAAATGGCGCCAGCTTTACAGTCCGGACGGCTAAGGCGGTCTCGCATCATCCTAATCGTCACATCGTCCGGGACCAACTCTCCCCTGGTCATGTATGTTTGAGCCAGCTTTCCAAGCTCAGTCTGGTTTTTAAGGTTCTCACGGAACATATCTCCCGAAGATATGTGGGCGAGCTTGGTCTGTTCTGATAAAATTTTTGCCTGCGTACCTTTACCAACACCTGGGGGACCGAGGAGAACAATGAAGGTCGCCATGAACTCTCCTAGCTGATGAGCAGTTTTTCTTGATAGCCGTGCAACTTTAGTTCAGCTTCGATATTCATAAAGGTATCGCGGACAACACCCACTACGATCAACAACCCTGAGGAAGTCACTAAAAACAGACCCACCGAATTTGAAGCAGCAGGCAAAATTAATTGCAACAAAAATGGCATGATCGCTACAATACCCAACAACAACGCGCCTGGCAAAGTGATACGGCTTTGAATACGACTCAGATACTTTTGAGTCGCTGCGCCACCATGCACACCTGGAATTTGTGCTCCTGATCGTTTCAAGTTATCGCCATAATTCTGTTGTTCAAAGATCACAGTAGTATAGAAATAAGTGAAGACCACGACCATCAGGAAATATAAGACCCAGTATCCCCATGAATTTGTACCCGTTGCATTAAAGAAATTCTGAATGCTGGTTGAGAATGTACTTACCCATTCTGTTTGTGAGCGGACAAAATAACTTGCCACAATCGCCGGGAACTGCAATATTGCGCTGGCAAATATGAGCGGGATCATTCCGGAAAGGTTAACCATCAAAGGCAAGATGGGCTGTGGCATCTTTACTGATTTTCCACGTTGCATTGCGTAAAAGACCTGGCTCTTGTGAGGATACATGATAGGCACATTGCGCCGTCCCTGTTGAACGTAGACAATCGCAATAACCGTCAGGATGATCACCAGAAGCATAACAGCCAACAAGGTCCAGCGATTCTGCTCATCCAGCCAAAGTGTGCCGATATTAGTTGGAATTTGAGAAACAATTCCTGCAAAGATGACCAGCGAGAGACCCTGACCGCGGATGCCATATTCCGAGATCAATTCTCCCAGCCAGATCGCGAACATTGTTCCAGCGGTCATAACCAGAAGAATGGTGGTTGACTGCAACCACAGATCCTGAGTGAACCCAAAGGTAAGGATTTCACGATTAATTGCTTGAACGGAAAGTGAGTTGAAAATATTAATTTGGCCGACTGCTGACAGCAATGCCATTGGGACTGCCAGATAGTAGGTCCACTTTTCCATCCAGCGCCGGCCTTCACGCTGATCCTCCTGCATACGGCGTTGTAAAGCGGGAATGATCGGGATCAGTAGCTGAAGAATAATCTGCGCAGTAATATAAGGGTAGACACCCATCGATAGGAGGGAGAAGTTAGAGATCGTGCCTCCGGAAAGCAGGTTTATAAAGTCTATAACACTACCGCCGCCACCCTGCGCTTGAAAGAAAGCCTGGAGTGCCGCACGATCCACGCCGGGAGCGGGGATGTTTGCCGCAATGCGGAAAAGGATCAAGATACCCAGAGTAATAAGCAACTTCCTCCGAATATCCTCTGACCGCCACAGAAATCGCCAGGCCGATTGTTTCTTTTCAGGCATTGTAAAATCCTCTCGAGTCCATACTAACTAATCAACTCCACACTACCACCAGCCTGTTCAATCTTTGTCTGAGCACCTGCACTGACACGATGAGCGTGTACTTTAAGAGCCACCTTCAATTCACCTCGCCCTAAAATCACCACTGGATTGCGGGAGTCGCGAAGCAAATGCGCTTTCTCCAAGGCTTCGGGCGTAACTTCAGTATCACCCTGGAAAGACTCGGTCAGTTGATCGAGATTGACTTCATTGTATGTCACCTGATTGCGCGGCGTGAATCCCTGACCTCGCATAAATGGCAGACGACGATAGAACGGCAGGTTACCGCCCTGGCGATATGCCTTACCACCGGAGCCAGAGCGCGCGCCTTCACCTTGAGTACCGCGGCCAGCCGTCTTACCCTGACCAGCAGAAATGCCGCGTCCAACTCGTTTTCGATTCTTTTTGGAGCCCTTATTAGGCACAAGATCGTGTAGTTTCATCATTCTTTCCTACTCTTCAACTTTAACTAAGTGGATGACCTTTTGAATCATCCCACGTAGAGCCGGGTTGTCTCTATGTTCAATAGTTTGGTGCATACGGCGAAGCCCAAGAGCCCATACAGTTGCCTTCTGATCTTTGGCATAACCAATAGGGCTACGCACCAAAGTAACACGGATAACTTTGTCAACAGTTTCCATTTTAGGCATTTTGCTTTCTCCGTTCCCAGAACGGCAGGACGTCCTTTATATTTTTGCCGCGCCGGGCAGCTTCTTCCTGAGGAGACTTCAACTGATCAAGCGCATCGAAGGTTGCCTGGACTACGTTCAATACATTGGCACTACCTTGAGACTTGGTCAAAATGTCGCGTATGCCAGCCACTTCAAGCACAGCGCGCACACCACCTGCTGCGATAACACCTGTACCTGAGTGAGCAGGCTTGAGCATCACTTTTGCACCTGCGACCTTCCCTAATACTTCATGGGGGATGGTAGTGCCCGAGAGATTGACAACATGCATGTTCTTGCGGGCTCGCTCGGAAGCTTTACGCATCGCATCTGGTACAGCATTTGCCTTTCCGACGCCCATCGAAATGGTGCCGCGTTTATCACCTACTACCACAGTCACACGGAATTGAAAGCGGCGACCGCCTTTTACTACTTTTGCAACGCGAGCAATTTCAATAACGCGTTCCTCGAACTGGTCTTGCCCCTCGAAATTTTGTTGGTCTTTCTTTTCGAATTCTGCCATTTATATCTCCACATCAGCCTAAAATTGCAGGCCGCCTTCACGCGCACCATCTGCAAGCGCCTTGATGCGTCCAATATAGCGATAACCACCACGGTCAAAAACAACCGCTTTAATATCTTTGTTCTTTGCACGTTCAGCGACCATTTGGCCAACCAATTTGGCTTGTTCGGCTTTTTTCAAACCTTTCATTTTCTCTCGAAGATCGCGGTCTACTGTTGACGCAGATACCAAGGTGTGGCCCGATTGATCGTCAATTACCTGGGCATAAATAGCGGACAGGCTTCGAAAAACGTTCAGACGTGGGCGTTGGGCAGTCCCGGCCAAATTCTTACGAACGCGCACATGCCGTCGAATACGACTAATGGAACGAGAGTTGTTTGCCATAATTTACTTGGCTCCTTTCCCAGCCTTACCGGCTTTGCGACGGATCTTCTCGCCGACATAACGAATTCCCTTGCCATGATAAGGTTCGGGCGGCCGAACACCACGAATCTCTGCCGCAGTTTGACCAACGACTTCGCGGTCATAACCAAGAACTTTGATCTGGCGAGTCTTCAGTTCTACTTCAAATGAAATGCCAGCTGGCGGCTCCACCTTTACTGGATGTGAGTAACCCACAAACAGAGCGAGGTCTTTCCCTTGCATTTCAGCGCGATAGCCTACACCTTCTATTCCAAGCGCAATTTCAAAACCAGTGCTGACTCCGTGAACCATATTCGCGATCACAGCGCGGGTTGTGCCATGCAAGGCACGTTCGCTTGGATGATCCGATTTGCGCGTGATCACAACCTGACCATCTTCCAATGAGATACCGATCAGATTTGAAAATGTACGTTTCAATTCGCCTTTCGGCCCTTTTACGTGGACATCCGAACCCTGTACATTCACCTGTACACTGCCCGGAACTACCACTGGTAAACGTCCAATGCGAGACACTTAATACCTCCTGCTTTCTACCAAACCTTGCAAAGGATCTCGCCACCCACACCCAATTGTCGGGCGCGAGCACCGGTCATAACACCCTTGGGCGTCGAAATGATAGCAACGCCAATCCCTGAAAGGACCCAGGGGATATCCTGCTTCTTGGTGTAAATACGACGTCCAGGTTTACTGATACGCTCAATCCCGGAAATGACAGAACGACGAGCGCGTCTTTCACCTACATACTTAATTTTCATACGCAACACCTTCTGGGTTGATTCTTCGTTCTCAACCAACTCAAACCCTTCGAGATAGCCTTCGTCTTTCATGATTTTGGCGATCTCAAGCTTGAGCTTCGAACTCGGCATTGCAACCAATGTATGACCAGCCATCACAGCATTGCGGATGCGAGTCAACATATCAGCGATCGGATCAATAACAGTCATGCTACTACCTCCACCCGGCTACCAGGAAGACTTCACGACACCAGGGATTTTGCCCTGCAATGCCAGTTCACGAAAACAAATTCGGCACAAACCGAAGCGACGGATAAACCCGCGCGGGCGGCCACAACGAAAACATCGATTCCGTATTTGACTCGGATATTGCCGACGTGCCTCGCGATATTGCATAGCTTTCTTCGCCATAATTATGCTTCCTTCTTGCTGAACGGCATGCCAAGCAACTGCAACATCACGCGTGCTTGATCATCGTCTTTGGCAGTGGTCACAATAGTGACCTCCATGCCGCGCAGTTTGTCAATTTTGTCGTACTCGATTTCAGGAAAGATGAGCTGATCTCGTATACCCAAAGTGTAATTTCCGCGGCCGTCAAAGGAATTTGCAGAAACACCTCGAAAATCTCGGACACGCGGGAGGGCAGTATTCAACAAACGGTCGAGGAATGCCCACATCCGGTCGCCACGCAGGGTAACCTTGGTGCCGATCAAGCGGCCTTCGCGAAGTTTGAAATTCGCGATACTCTTGCGCGCCTTTGTCATGACAGGTTTCTGACCCACAATTGTGGTGAGATCAGATACAGCCGCCTCGAGAGATTTGGGGTTATCCATGGCTTCACCCATGCCTATATTAACCACAACCTTATCTACTCGTGGAACCTGCATAATATTTTGGAGGTCGAATGCCTTGCGCAAAGCGGGCACAACTTCCTCTTTATACTTTTCTTGCATTCTATTCATTGATAATCACTCCGCAACTAATCGATCAGCGCCTGACAGTTTTTACAGACGCGACGAGCACCTTCATCATCACGCTGAACAGCAACACGAGTCGGCTCACCACATTTTGGGCAAACCAGCATCACGTTCGAGATATCAATCGGCGCTTCGAACTGGATGCGACCTGGGTTAAGGTTGCGACCAGCCTGTGTTTGCACCTGCTTCTGATGTTTAGTGCGGATGTTAACACTCTGAACCACTACACGTCGATTTTCCAGTAATACATTGATGACCTCACCGCGCTTACCTTTATCTTCCAGGCGCCCGCTGATAATTTCCACTGTATCACCTTTACGAATCTTGACTTTCATACCTGAATACTCCTCAACCTATAATACCTCTGGAGCCAATGAAACGATCTTCATAAAACCCTTTTCACGAAGCTCCCTAGCCACAGGACCAAATATACGAGTGCCGCGAGGATTTACACCATCAGCGTCCAGAATAACTGCTGCATTATCGTCAAAACGAATATAAGAGCCATCTTCGCGTCGCCATTCTTTTGAACAACGAACAATAACAGCACGCACTTTTTCGCTTTTCTTCACGCCACCTTGAGGGGTAGCAGATTTCACCGAGGCAACCACAATGTCACCGATGCTGCCATATCTGCGGGTGGAACCGCCCAGCACATGAATTACTAGCAACTCGCGCGCGCCGGAATTATCGGCAACTTTGAGACGTGATTCATGCTGAATCATCGCTTACCTCAACCTTCAAATCAGCCACTCCGGTATCAGCAGTGCGAATCTCATGCTTGACAATGTTTTCCACAACCCAGCGTTTATCGCGTGAAAGCGGGCGAGACTCAACGATCTCAACCCGATCGCCGATTTGGCAGCCGATTTCATCATGAGCTTTCACTCGTTTACTTGAATGAACGACCTTACGATACAACGGATGGCGGAACACACGTGTGATCTCCACCACCACTGTTTTGGTCATTTTATTGCTGGTAACGATACCAGTTATGCGACGACGATTATTCATGCTTCACCTTCTACTACTTCAGCAACCGATTGTTCACGAAGAATAGTTTGCATCCTCGCGATTTCACGCCGCAAAACCCTCACACGGCTGGTATCAGTCAGCTGGCCGGTCACTTGTTGAAAACGAAATTTCATAAGTTCTTCACGAGCGTCCATCAGCTTTGTTTCAATTTCACCAGCCTTCAGGTTGCGCAGTTCACTGGATTTTACAGATTTCATGCCTGCTCTCCTGCATCGTGACGGGCAACGATCTTGGTCTTGATGGAAAATTTATACTGGGCATTCTTGAGAGCCTGTAATGCAGTTCCTGAATCCAAACCTCCAACCTCGAACATAATACGTCCCGGTTTGACAACTGCCACGTAATACTCCACGTTCCCTTTACCGGAACCCATTCGGGTCTCAGGTGGTTTGTGAGTATACGGCTTGGCTGGGAAAATACGGATCCAGACCTTACCGCGCCGCTTCATTTCGCGGACGATGGTCCTGCGTGCCGCTTCGATCTGCCGCGCAGTTACCCAGCCAGGTTCCAACGCTTGCAGGCCGAATTCACCAAAGGAAACTTCAGCACCGCGCAACGCCTTGCCTGTCATTCGACCGCGCATTTGCTTGCGCCACTTTACACGTTTTGGCATCAACATAATAACTACCTCTTTAAGAGACAACAGCTAGGCGTGGTGGCTATTCGCTCACGTACACGCCTTCTGTCGCCTCCACCTTTTCTTCAGTCTCAGGCACTGCTTCACCCTTGTAAATCCAAACCTTCACACCGATCTTGCCATATGTCGTGCTGGCTTCAGACTTTGCAAAATCCACATTCGCGCGCAAGGTTTGGAGAGGGACGCGTCCATCACGTAACCATACGTCGCGAGACATTTCTGCACCGCCCAAACGGCCCGCCACCATGATCTTGATCCCTTTAGCACCCTGACGCATCGCCTGCTGAATTGCACGCTTCATTGCACGTCGGTAAGCAATACGACGTTCCAGCTGATCAGCCACATTACGAGACACAAGCATGGCATCGGTATCAGGGGATCCAATTTCCTTGATATCAAGGTCCACCTTTTTACCGACTAAAGCCTCCAAGGCATGGCGAATTTTCTTTACACCTTCACCTTTGCGCCCAATCAGGATTCCTGGCTTGGCGGTATGAATGCCAATGCGGATCTTACCGGGGTAACGCTCAACTTCTATTCGAGAAATCCCGGCCTTGCCGTTCTTTACAGTATCGGGCAACTCCTTGCGAAGCTTGCGAACGTCAGCACTTTTGGCCGAACCACCTTTCGATTCCAAGCCTATTAATAAAGTACGAATGGAAAAATCCTGCTGCAATTGCTGGCGGTATGCTGTGCCTTCAGCAAACCAGCGTCCCTGCCAGCCTTGATTAATTCCAAGGCGCATACCAATTGGATGAACTTTACGACCCATTATTTTCTCCTTATTTCCTGGTTACGACCCGCGCTCACGCAGAACGACAGTGATATGGGAATTGCGACGAAGTATCGGCTTGAAACGACCACGTGCACCAAATCGACGCCATTTGCGAGTTGGAGCTTCATCGGCAAATATCTGGGCGACAAACAAGTCATCACGGCTGACACCGAAATTTTCCTCTGCATTTGCAACTGCTGAAGCCAATAATTTGCGGACAGGTAATGCTGCTGCCTTCGGAACAAATCGAAGCATTTCCAAAGCGTCATTTGCATCTTTGCCGCGAACCAGGTCGACCACAAGGCGGACCTTCTGGGCAGACATGGAGAGGAAACGGAGATGGGCGCGAATATCATGCATAATTCACTTCCTTAAGCCTTCGCCGATGGTGCGGCCTTTTCAGCAGCCATATGGCCGCGGAAGGTACGCGTTGGGGCAAACTCTCCCAGGCGATGGCCAACCATATTTTCGGTAATATAAATTGGCACGTGGCGGCGTCCATCATGCACAGCGATTGTATGACCAACCATTTGCGGAAAGATCACGCTTGGACGACTCCAGGTACGCAACACTTTCTTCTCGCCCTTCTGGTTCATCGCTACAATTCTCTTCAAAAGTTTAGGCTCGATAAACGGGCCTTTTTTCAATGATCTTGACATAACATCCTCTATATCAATTAGCGGTTCGTCTTACTACGACGACGCACAATATATTGGTCAGTTTTCTTGTTACGGCGGGTCTTATAACCCAGGGTAGGTTTACCCCATGGGCTTTTCGGACCTGCTAAACCGATCGGCTGACGACCCTCACCGCCTCCATGAGGGTGATCACGCGGAGACATTGCGGAACCTCGCACCGTTGGACGAATACCTTTATGACGATTACGTCCAGCCTTCCCAAGTTTTATATTTCCATGATCAAGATTTCCAACCTGACCGATGGTGGCATAACAAACCTGGTGGATCAACCGAACTTCGCCTGATGGCATGCGAACTTGAGCAAAATCGCCTTCTTTTGCGAGAAGCTGCGCAGCGCCTCCAGCAGAACGTACCATCTGACCACCGCGTCCTTCTTTGATCTCAATATTATGGATCAATGTTCCCACTGGGATATTCGAGATCGGAAGCGCATTCCCGGAGCGGATTTCGGCTCCCGAGCCCGACATAATTGCATCACCGACTTTGAGATCCAGAGGTGCGACGATATAACGTTTCTCGCCATCCGAATAGTGCAGAAGGGCAAGACGGGCTGTGCGGTTCGGGTCATACTCAATAGCAGCTACTTTTGCTGGGATATCGCGTTTGTCGCGCTTGAAATCCACAATACGAATGAAGCGACGATGTCCACCACCACGATGTCTTACCGTAACACGCCCGTAAGCGTTGCGTCCACCGCTCCTATGGAGGGGAAGAAGTAAGGAACGCTCCGGTTTCGATTTGGTAATTTCTTCAAAGGTATAGCCGGTCATTCCACGAGTGCCTGGGGTTACAGGTTTATACTTTTTTACAGCCATTACTGTACCCCTTCAAATATTTGAAGTGTCTGACCATCAGCTAGGGTAATAATAGCCTTCTTATGCCCAGTTTTTCGAACCAGCAATCGGCGACTGCGAAGGCGACGACCGCGCTTGGCAGGAGTATTCATTATATTCACGCTTAAAACCTTCACATCATAAAGTGTTTCGACAGCATCTTTAACCTGCTGACGAGTAGCAGCGTCTGCAACAATAAAGGAATATTGATTTAATCTGCCAGATTGATAACTAGATTTTTCAGTTACCAACGGTCGGCGTAGGATATCGTAAATCGTGGACACTTTCTTCTCCTATCCCAGATGCGCCGTGAGGGCATCCAATGACTTAACCGACAAAATCAGCTTGTCATATCCGAGCAAATCCCGAATATTCAAATACCCCGCCAGCAAGACCTTTGCGTCAGCGAGATTATCTGTTGAACGTATAACCATGTCATAAGCCTTATCTTTTTCAGGCAGAACAACCAGTGCAGTAGCCTTACCTACCAAATTCATAAGGCTTTCAGCCATGATGCGCGTCTTCATTTCAGATAGGGAAATCTCATCCACGATCACTACGCCAGCTTCGGCTGCCTTCACTGAAAGAGCAGAACGCAGGGCGGCCTGACGCATTTTCTTGGGCATGCGCTGCTCATAACTGCGAGGGTGTGGGGTATGGATGCGTCCACCACCAACCCATTGTGCAGCCCGACGTGATCCTTGGCGGGCCCGACCAGTTCCCTTTTGCTTCCAGGGCTTTGCGCCGCCACCCGCAACTTCACTGCGTACTTTCGTCTGATGTGTACCCAAACGCGCATTTGCCATTTGACGCACGTAGGCCTGATGCATCAAATCTATATTGATTGGGGCTTCGAAGACCGCAGAAGGAAGTTCGACTTCGCGTAACTTCTTGCCTTCTATACTCAAAACGTCAACTTTCATGGTTAACTTACTCCAGTTTCCTCAATGCTACTGCTTTCGCGCTTCTTTGATAACAACCAAGCCGCCTTTTCCACCAGGGACCGCACCATGAACACCGAGCAAATTACGCTCAGTATCTACTAATACGACCTTTAATGCTTGAACGGTGACACGTTCGTGGCCCATATGACCAGGCCCACGTGCATTCTTAAAGACACGACCCGGTGTTGTACCAGCGCCCCGCGAGCCAGGTGCTCGATGCCGATCGGACTGACCATGAGTCTTTTTTCCACCTTGGAAGTGATGGCGTTTTACCGCACCAGCAAAACCCTTGCCTTTACTGGTGCCCATGACGTCCACATGTTCACCAATGGCAAACATTTCTACAGTCACTTTATCACCAACATTCGCGGTTTCCTTGGAGCGGAATTCGCGCAGGAAACGCAGAGGGGATATTTCATTGGCTTTTAAGTGCCCCAGTTCACCACCTGCCAGCTTTTTCGGATGAATCTCACCAAATCCTAGTTGAATCGCTGAATATCCATCGCGTTCAGGAAGGCGGACCTGTGTAACATAACATGGCCCAGCTTCGATGATCGTCACAGGATATGCAACACCTTTCTCATCGAAGATCTGGGTCATGCCGATCTTCTTTCCAATAAGCCCTTTCAACATACTCTATTTTCTCCTTACCAAGAAATTTAGTGAGACTGTCAGCCGGGGCTTCAGCTGCATCATCTCCAGGCAGCGCAGTAAACGATTTGGCGGGAAGCACAGTATTTTGTTATCCCGAACAGAACCGTTCTTGTGCTGTCGAAATTAGAGAACAGAGATAATGAAACCAATCTCTATTCTCCATTGACGACCAATTAGATTTTTATTTCAATATCCACACCCGCTGGCAAATTGAGTCTCATCAACATATCGATCGTCTTTGAGTCCGGGTCAAGAACATCTATTAAGCGATTGTGCGTACGTATTTCATAATGCTCGTGCGAGTCTTTATCTATGAATGCAGAGCGGCGTATTGTAAACCGTTCAGTCTTTGTTGGCAAGGGCACGGGGCCTACTACATGTGCTCCACTGCGTTCAGCTGTCTCAACAATACGTTTTGCAGACTGATCCAGAACACGATGGTCGTAGGCCTTTAAACGGATACGGATTTTTTGTTTAGTCATGCCTACACCTATTCAATAATTTTAGTAACGACGCCCGCGCCGACGGTGAGACCACCTTCGCGGATGGCGAACTTGGAACCCTGCTCAAGCGCCACCGGCACGATCAACTCCACCGTCAGGTTCACATTGTCTCCCGGCATCACCATCTCG
>JAXIPJ010000034.1:0-4512 GCA_045402985.1 Anaerolineales bacterium | reverse complement strand
GTGAGGCCCCGCCGAGTTTTATCACGTCGCCATGTTCGAGGCGATGGGGAACACTGATCCTTGCCCCATTCACAAACGTCCCGTTGCGGCTGCCAAGATCGAGCAGGTAGGAATCGTTGCCCTGCCGCACAATCTGGGCATGGATGTACGAAATCGCTGGGTCGTCCAAAATAACATCGGCTTTGACATCCCTACCGATATTCGGACTGAACATCTGCAGGGGAATTTCCCGTCCGCCCACCTGCAAAGTTCCCCATCGCCTCGAACATGGCGACGTGATAAAACTCGGCGGGGCCTCACTGGTATTTCGTTCAGGCTCTGCCCCCGCTCCTAAAAAGGAAGCGATCCCATCGGCTCCAGTAAAAGCTGCAAACATGGAAGCCGAAAGTGGAAAGGTTGAAGCGCCGGTATCGACTCCGGCCAAGCCTCCGCTTGTTCCTGCTGCCCCTGCTCCGATCCCCGAAAAACCTGTTGTGGCAAACGCGCCCCTGGAGTTGACTCTCAACGTGCGCAGCGGGCAATTGTCGGGTAAATCATTCCGATTGAATCAGTCACCTATGAACATTGGGCGCAATCCGGCAAGCCACATCGTCATCAGCGATGAAAAAGCAAGTTGGCGTCACGCAATGCTCAAACAGGAAGATATGAAGTGGTTCGTTAGGGACCTCGGCAGTAGTAATCGCACCTTCCTTAACGACAGAGCCCTTGAGCCCAATCAGCCTTATCCTCTGCAACCGGGCGACCAGCTTCGGATCGGAGATACCCTTTTGGAGGTAACCCAACATGCAAACTGATTACTTCGACCAACTGCGCGACGAGGTGGAACGGGAAGTGATGGCATGCATTGGCTGTAACGATTGTATGCTGGCTTGCCCGTTGCCCGAAAAACGTTTTGTCACCATCGCAGAACTCAACGCAGGCGTTCTTGCCGAAACGATTAAAGCCCCAAATGTGGCTGCCTTTGTTCAGGCTTGTACGCAGTGCGGGCAGTGTATCCCCGCCTGCCCAGCCGACTTGCACCGCGCAGATATGGTTTTGTGGAACAAAATGAAAGTGGAGAACGCCGCGCCGAATCAGGTAATGCAATTGCAGGTGGGCGAAAACGTCTCAGCCTCGCAATGGACTCTTGATTCGCTATCCAATCACCTGACGGAGATTCCACTATTTCAGGGCGTTGATCCACTTCACTTGCGGCGCATGTTGTTAAGCAGCACTCTGCGTCAGTTGGCAGCGGATGAAATTCTATGCCGCGAGGGGCAATATCATGAACGTTTATTTGTCGTGCTGGATGGTCAGATCGAGCAGAGTGTGATGGACTCGACGAATCGCCGGGCGCGAATTCTTGTCATGGGTTCGGGATCGTTCCATGGCGAGCTGGCAGTTCTGGGCAATCAGGAAGAGCCATATACGCTGACGGCAATCCGGTCTTCGCTCGTTCTTGAATTGACAAAGGCGACGGTTCATCGGCTCAAGAAAGAATCGGCGGCTTTCCGGACCACAATGGATGAATTGTATCGCCGCCGCGCCTTGTGGACATTTGCACGTCAATCCCCGCTCTTGGCGGCTCTGCCTGAACGGTCGGTGGAGGCCCTGTTGAAGCAGTCTCATCTTCAAGTGCTGCGCCCCGGCGAAATCCTATATCGCGAAGGAGATCGGGCGGGGAACCTGTACATTACGCGCGCCGGCTTCTTGAAAGTTGCACGCAGAGTGGGTCAAGCAGAGTTGGTGCTCCAGTATTTCCGCGAGGGCGATGTCTTTGGGACAGCATCGGTCCTTTTTGAGCAGCCGCAGTCGACGACGGTTTCAGCTAACACCAGATCCGAAGTCATCGTTATCCCCGGCGTTGCATTGCAGGAATTACTGAACGGCAACCCGGGCCTGCGCAGGGAATTGGTGAAGGAGGCAAAACGTAATGAGGAATTCCTGCAAAAGCATATTGGTGAAGGACCTGCAAAGCCTACGGCGACCAGCACCATGAGCATGACCACCACCATGACATTCGGGATGGAGGGACTACTCGATCAGGGCATTATTCAGGGTCACGAGTTGCTGGTGATTAATACCGCGATCTGCACAAACTGCAATAACTGCGTTGACTCGTGTGAAAGACGCCACGGCCATTCCCGTCTTGAACGGCGAGGTTTGCAGATGGGAAACCTGCTGTTTCCAACCGCTTGCCGTCACTGCGAGGATCCGGTCTGTTTGTTGTGTTCTGTCAACGGGATTGTGCGTACGCCGGATGGCGAAATTACTATTGTCAACGATAACTGTATTGGATGCGGCGCTTGCGCGGAACGTTGTCCTTATGGCAACATTCAAATGCACGACCGGGACCCAAAATCACAAAGCATATTTTCAAGATTCTCATTGCTGGATTTCTTCAAGGGCGAAACGGAAGAAGAACAAGGTCCGCAGCGATTGGCGGTTAAATGTAATTTGTGCGCGGGATACGAGGATTACGCCTGTGTGCGCGGCTGTCCGGTGGGCGCGGCGATGCGTATCAATCCAGTGGAACAATTCCACCGCACCGATCTTCACGTGGGGTTGGAGGCAAAGAAGAATCGATGAAGCAGAGTCTGAACCGGCCCACCACTCGTTTTGAACGCGCCAGACCCTGGATTTTGCTGGGCGTTTTGATCTTGATTGTCCTTGGCCTTGGGACCTGGTTCAACTTCAATTCGCTTCAATCCTTGGAGGGGTTAGTCGGAAACACATTTGCACTGGTCATTGGCTTGGGGGTGATGACAGTGGTTCTCATTCTCATCACTTTTTTTTACAGCCTGCGCAAGCGTAATTTTCAGGAACGCGCGCCTGGCACGATGATGGCATGGCTTCAGGCGCATGTCTATATTGGCTTGCTTGCGTTGATTGTTGTTTTTATCCATATCTGGGTGCCTTCGTTTTCGGAGGGATGGTCTTCGGGTAAATACGCCTTGGCTGTCTTTGGCTTGCTTGTGCTAAGCGGAGTTGCCTGGCGGATTGTCTATTACATCGTCCCGCCGAACGTTGCAGAGGATGTCGGCAATCTATCCATATCTGATACGAAAGACAAAGCCCGCACCACAAAAGTGGAAATAGACAAGCTATTGGCTGGCAAATCCGCGGAATTTCGGCAGGCAGCCCAAAGCCGCTTGAATGCTTCAACCACAGAAAAAAAATCGGACGACAACAACGCGCCCGCAAGACTCACAAATGAGGAGTCGGATTGGAAACGATTCATCAGGCTAGCCGAGCGTCTAGAACGTTATGCCCGTCGAGAAATTCAGCAAAAAAGATACGCGCGATTTTTACAAGGCTGGAAACAATTACACATCCCGCTCGCTATCTTTTTGATTGCGCTGGTTGGGTTCCATATCTGGGAAACCCTGAACGTAACCCATGCCCTATCGGACAGCGAGCTGCGAGGCTTGCCCCCCGCAACCGCCTGCGCAGATTGTCATGCAGAAATTGTGCAGGAGTGGAAGCTGGCAATGCACTCGCAGGCGCAAAACGCGCCGATTATTATCGCGCAAACCAACCTGGCGCTTGAAAAGTTTCCCGAATTTGACAGGGCGTGCAATAACTGCCATGCGCCCATTGGCACAGCGATCACAGATACGCCCACCCTTCCAATCGATCTTGAAAATGTGTTGCGCGTTCATCCAAATGGCGCGGTGATTGATGATGGTGTCACTTGTGTAGTCTGTCATACGTTGGCAAATGCGCCCACAGAACTGCGCGGCATCGATCCCGATTTTCCCGTCGTGCAAGGAAACGCCAACCAGTTCGCCGAGATGTTCGGTCCCCCACTCGGAGAAAAGCCCTCTTTGCCAAGCACGCGCCACACATCCAACGTTGGGTTTATGATCGATAGCGTCACTGCCTCGCAACTTTGCGGCGCGTGTCACAACGTCAAGGTGGATATTGACGGCAACGGTCAGGTGACGGCTTTCCCCGGAAGCGAGGGCGATAATCGAGATACCGACGGCGACTTGCAGTTGGATGAAAACGAACTTGAATTTGATGACGAAGGGAAAGTGCTTCAAGACCTTGTGCTTCAAACTACCTTCGATGAATGGCAGGATTATGTGGCGGCTCAGGAAGAGGAAAGACTGAGGCCGAAGGGCTGTGTGGATTGTCATATGCCGGAGACTTCAGGATCGCTTGTTTCTTCATCCCCGGGCAGCTTATTCGCGGATGGCCCGAACCGCCCGCGTCACTCTCACAGTTTCATTGGTGTGGATTACAACCTGACGCCAGGCTATTACGAGCAGGATGGGATGCCGGCCGACGCGCGCGAGCACGTGCTGGAGGACAGGGCGAAATTGTTGAGTTCGGCAATGAGCCTTTCGATTGACCCATCCATAAACGATTCGGGCAATCTTTCGGCACTCGTGACCGTCGACAGCAATCTGGAGGGACATAACCTTCCCACTGGCTTTGCTTTTGCCCGCCAGATGTGGCTGGAGGTCTATGCTGAGACGAGTTCGGGCACACAGGTCTGCCTCGCGGATTTGGATATAAACGGTCAGA
>JAXIPJ010000207.1:0-2980 GCA_045402985.1 Anaerolineales bacterium | reverse complement strand
TGTGGCTGAACTGGTTCGATACTGAATATGATAATTTTAGAGTAGCCCTGGCCTGGGCGGTAGAGGGCGGCCGCCTGGACAGCGGTCGAGTGGAAGCGGGCCTGCGTATCGCAACCAGCCTCTATCAATTCTGGCGTATTCGTGATTACGTAGAAGAAGGGCTGAACTGGTGCAAGCAGCTGTTCGCAGTGGCAAACGACGAAATTTCTCCTGTCGTTCGGGCGAACGCCCTGGTCTACGCATCCTTATTGGCCGGAATAAGAGGCCAGATTGAGGATCAGTTGAGGTATGCAGAAGAGGCCGTCCTCTTAGGCGAGGCAGCGGGCGAGGCAGGCAAGCAAGCTCTCGCCAATGCCCTAGGAGCGCAGGGGTACGCGGCGCGAAAATTGGGTGACTATCAAACCGCGTTCACACTCGCTATGCGGGGGATTGAACTGCTTCGCGAGGTGGGGGATACATACATGTTGAGCCTTAGCCTGAGTCTAAACAGCTTTGCTGCCATGTCTATTGGTAAATATGAGCAAGCCCGTGCCATGCTGGACGAAGCGTTCCCATTGCTCAGGGAAGTGGGGGACCCGTACCGGATTGCGATGGCGCTCAACTACATGGGAGACCTGGCCCGCTGTGAGCAGAATTATCAACAGGCACAAACTACTTACGAGGAGAGCGTATCCATTCTGCGTAAAATTGGCGCGCTACGGGATCTGGCTTCCACATTACACAACCTGGGACATGCCTGCCTTCATCTGGGTGATATCGAGCAGGCAAAAGCGCTTTTCAACGAAAGTATGGCGTTGCACCAGGAACAGGGCAACCGGCCAGGAATGGCCGAATGCCTCCTCGGCTTCGCGGCGCTGGCTATCGTCGCTGATTTACCGGCTGCAGGAGTGCGTTTACTCGCTGCCGCGGCGGCAATCGGCGGACAGCATATCACATCCGAATGGGCCGCCACCCGCATGGAATATGAACATTACCTGGAACGCGTCAGCGCCAGCCTAACCGAAACCGCGTTTGTTGCGGAACAGGCGACCGGCCGTACCTTCTCTCTTGAACGGGCTGTAGCCTACGCTCAGGACGTGACCCTTAAGGCCGCAGCAGCACAAAAGGCTCGCGATAAACTGGATGAGTTGACCGCACGGGAGCGCGAAGTGGCAGCGTTAATCGCGCAAGGCAAGTCGAACGGGGAGATTGCGGACGAATTGGTGGTGAGCAAACGAACTGTCGAATCGCACATCGCCAACATCCTGTCGAAAGTGGAGGTCACAAACCGCTCCCAAATTGTACGCTGGGCAATCGAAACCGGACTGGTGAAACCAACCGAATAAGACATTTCGCGCGTGAGTAAAGCAGTTATCTGAGTTGAGAGGGAACCGTTGCATGTAAGGTGGAAGTCCGTGCGTGAATCCGTGCGCACACGGATGCGCTTGCAGGTGAAGTTTGCGATAATAGCGGTGTAATTGGTACGATTTAAGATCCAAACACCAGTCCAGTTTCTAGATAAGGAGAACTTTCCCATGACAACCGAACAAAACAAAACCATTGTGCGCCGTTTCTACGAATCCCTCGGAGCTAACGACCAAGCCGCCCTCAACGAGTTGCTGTCGGCCGACCTTGTGGCTCACATGCCCGGAATGCCTGGCCCACTGAGCCGCGAGTTAATGCTGCAAGGGGCTAGTATGTTCAGTGCGGCTTTCAGTGACCAACATTACACTGCAGAAGACCAAATCGCCGATGGGGACAAGGTCGCCACGCGCACAACCTGGCAGGCCATCCATAGTGCTGGCGACTTTCAGGGCGTTCCCCCAACCGGTAAGCGGGTTGCGGCCAGCGGGATCAGCATCGAACGCATCCAGGACGGCAAAATTGTAGAGCGCTGGCTCAGCTATGACCAGATCGGCATGATGCAGCAACTTGGCCTCATTCCGCCGCCACAATCCAGCAGGTAGAAGATCTTAACATCGTGACTTATTCCGTATCACCAATATGAGCTAATCAGTGAAAGGAGCCTCAACTGATCGCTTTCAATGTCTTCCTCAACGAAGACGAAACCGAGATGACAAGCATCCAGATCCACCCTGATGCTGCTTCTATGGATTTCCACATGCAAGTGGTCCAGCAAGTGCTCAAGGTAGAGATGATTGAGTGGATCGAACGGGCTGATTTCCTTGAGCCCAAACACATCGAGATCTATGGGACGCCCAGCGCTGCCCTTTTGGAAGCGAATCAGCCACTCGTGGAGACGGGGATCCCTCGTAGAGTCAAGCCTCTACATATGGCCGGGTTCACTCGCTCCACAGCTTGCTGAAGATACGTTGTTTGCATCTCATCATTTACAAGAAACCAATCAATTCCGATGAATCAGGAAACGCAACATGGTTATCTTGTCCTTGCGGATATCTCCGGTTATACATCCTATCTGGCTGGCGTGGAACTAACTCATGCCCGAGATATCCTCACCGAATTGCTAAAGTTGATCGTCGAGCACTTCAAGCCATTTCTCTCCATCGTGAAGCTCGAAGGCGACGCGGTGTTTGCCCACGTTCCCAAAACGAAAATCGTGCGCGACGAGACTCTGCTGGAACTTTTGGAGTCCACCTATCTCTCATTCAGGGATCGAGTGGAAGGCATCCGCCGCCGCACCCTTTGTCAATGCAACGCCTGCAAGGCGATCCCCACTCTCGACTTGAAATTCATTCTGCACTTTGGCGAATACCTCCCACAAAACGTGTCCGGCATCACAGAACTTGTTGGCTCGGATGTTAATCTAGCTCACCGGCTTCTCAAGAACCATGTCGGCGAGGGTACAGGCTGGAAGGCTTACGCTCTTTTTACTGAGATCGGACTAAAGCAGCTGAATGTGAAACTGGAAAATCTGCATGAACAGGTCGAGAGTTACGCGCATTTGGGCGAAGTCAAAACCTATAGCCTGGACTTACATGCGCGCTATAAGGAATTGATTGAGTCTCGGCAGAGGTTTATT
>JAXIPJ010000319.1:0-3726 GCA_045402985.1 Anaerolineales bacterium | reverse complement strand
ATCAAGGTGTGGCTGGCTTAAAGATAAATTTGGCGTGTCATGGCAAATCATCCCCTCGGCCTTAGGTGAGATGCTGGGCGACAAGGATCCTGAGAAGGCTCAAAGGGTCATGCAAGCGATGCTTCAGATGAACAAGATCATCATCGCAGATTTGAAGAAGGCCTATGATCAAAAATAATACGGCTCTAAAAAAGCGGGACCTCGTCGTTACGCGCGTCTTTGATGCGTCGCTTGAGCTTGTCTGGAAGGCCTGGACCGATCCCGTGCACGTGATGCGGTGGTGGGGACCAGACCACTTTACATCGCCCAGTGCCAAAATGGATTTTCGCGAGGGTGGTACATCCATTGTCTGCATGCGTGCACCCAAGGAACTTGGCGGCCAGGATATGTACAGCACCTGGCTCTATCAAAAAATTGTGCCCATGGAACGGATCGAATTCATCCAAAACCTGGCAGATAAAGAAGGCAATCTGATCGACCCTGCCCAACTGGGCCTGCCTCCCGAGTTCCCGCGCGATATACGCACTGTAGTAACTCTTAAAGACCTGGGCAATGGCAGAACGGAACTGACGGTTATAGAATACCGCATGCCCGCGGCAGATACAGAGATAGGCCGGAATGCGGAGATCGGCTTGAACCAAAGCCTCGATAAGATGGCTGCAAGTTTTGCCAAGGATTAGAAGTGTTTTGCGTGCGTCGTAAGCCAAGGCAAAAAAATGTGCCCGGAATTGCAACTCATAATATGGCAATTCCGGTTACCAGCAGAAAATTTAACGAAAACTCTTTTGAATGGAGATAAGAGATCATGAATAAGAACACATTAAAAAGTATCGGGGCCGTCCTTGCAGGCTTTATCACGGTTTTCGTCTTAAGTGTTGGGACGGATTTTATATTGGAAAAACTCGGTTTTTTTCCACCGGCGAATGAACCCGAAGCCTACACCGGATGGATGCTTATGTTTGCGCTTATCTATCGGAGCATTTATTCGGTGGCAGGGTTTTATCTGGCTGCAAGGTTGGCGCCCAGTGCACCCCTGCGGCATGCCATCATACTCGGAATAATCGGAACTGTATTCGCAACACTCGGTGCAATCGCAAATTGGGACAGATCGGCCAATTGGTATCCAATTTTGCTGGTGCTGGTTACACTTCCTTGTGCGTGGCTGGGTGGCAGACTGGTCGAGACCAAGAATAGTAAATCACCAATGACACCCGCTTGATGAATCAGGCATCCGGATTTTGTAGGTGAAATCTTATAGAGGATAGAAAGCATGGCAGACACTCAATACCTGGCCTTGTTACGCGGAATTAACGTGGGTGGGAATAATATTATCAAAATGGCAGACCTGAAAGCATGTTTTGAAAACATGGGTTTTACTGATGTTATAACCTATATTCAAAGCGGTAATGTTTTGTTTAGATTGGCTGAAAATGATAAAACCCAACTGACCCAGAAAATAGAGCAGGGGTTGTCCAAAAGATTTAGCTACAAGTCTCGTCTGGTGGTTGTCGCACACAAGGAACTAAGAAAGGCTGTTGAAGGTGCGCCAAAGGGATTTGGTAAAGAGCTTGATAAATATAGATACGATGTTATCTTCTTGAAAGAGCCGCTTTCCCCTCCCGAAGCGATGAGGAATGTCAGCATAAAAGATGGTGTTGATAGTGCCTATAGAGGAAAAACTGTTCTTTACTTTTCCCGCCTCATTAGCAAAGCCTCACAAAGTCACTTAACCAAGATCATCGCACTTCCCATGTATCAAAATATGACCATCCGCAATTGGAACACGACGACGAAACTACTTGCCCTGATGGAGAAAGGGAATGATCATGAGTAACGAAAAGCCGATGAACACAAAACAGTTTATTGAAAGGTTGAAAGCCCTCAGTTCTTCAAAGGCGGCAAAATCTCACAGCCATCTTGCCTCGGATAAAGGCGATGCAATTATTGGTGTGCGGATGGGACAGGTGTTCGCGCTGGCCAAAGAGTTCATGGATATGCCGCTCCCCGAAGTGGAGAAATTGCTGGAAAGTAACATCCATGAGGTAAGAGTCGGCGCGGTCAGTATCATGGACTTTCAGGCTCGAAGCAAGAAAACCTCCGCTGAACGAAGAAAAGAATTATTCGATCTTTACATGAAACGACATGATCGCATCAACACCTGGGATCTGGTAGATCGTAGTGCGATTTATGTAGTTGGCAGTTATCTGTTTGATAAGCCACGCAAGGTCTTGTATAAACTGGCGCGTTCCAAATCCATGCCTGAACGCCGCACGGCAATCGTGGCTACGCTCTATTTCATCGGCAAAGGAGATGTGGATGATGCCTTCAAGCTTGCGGAAATGATGCTTTATGACAAAGAAGACTTGATTCATAAAGCGAATGGATGGGCGTTGCGGTTCGCAGGCGATAAGGACCGTCCGCAACTTATGAACTTTTTAGATAAGCATGCCGCATCCATGCCGCGCGTCACATTGCGATATGCGTTGGAACACTTCGATAAAATCCAGCGAGATCATTACTTGAGTATGAAGAAGTTCGGGTAGTGGCATACCAAAATTAAGCAATTCCTATCTTGACGGAATAGAACATGTATTCTAAAATTAGGGCGAATTTTTATCAGTGGGTGGGCAAGGACTGTCTCTTTGCTCACCCACTGAATTTTAAATTCAATCAGATAACAAAGCTGATGCCTTAGAAGTAAAGGAGAAACTACGATGGCAGATAGTAACAAAAATGCGGCTGTTTCGTTCCTCAAACTGGCGGCCAGCGGGAAAGTTCACGAGGCTTACTCGAAATTTGTTGGCGCGGGGTTCAGGCACCACAATCCATTTTTTGAAGGGTCGGCGGAGTCTCTGCAGGCAGGGATGGAGGCGAATGCGTTGCAGAATCCGGACAAGGTCCTGGAAGTGAAGCGTGTGATCGCCGATGGAGAGCTAGTAGCAGTCCATTCCCATGTGCAACAAAAGCCTGGCGAGCGCGGCGCGGCTGTCGTCCACATCTTCCGCTTTGAGAATGGTCGCATCGTGGAACTTTGGGACCTGGGGCAGCCAGTACCAGAGGATTCGCCAAACCAGTTTGGAATGTTCTAAACTAAATCCGAAAATAAATACTGAAATAAATTTGGAGAAATATTATGACGACTAAAAATCATCAAACATCGCTTGAGACAAACCTCTCGATCCCAGAGTTGCGCGCGGCCTTCAAAGGTCAGGTAATCGCGCCGGGTGACGCCGCGTATGATGAGGCGCGCACGGTCTTCTATGGCGGCATTGATCGGCATCCGGCAGTCATCATACGTGTTGCGGATGCGGACGAAGTAGCGCGCGTCATTTCACTGGCGCGCGAGAGCGGGTTGGAACTTGCCATCCGCAGTGGGGGCCACAGCACTGCCGGCCATTGCGTCTCTGAAGGCGGCATTGTGCTGGAGCTTTCGAACATGCGCGACCTGCAAATTGATATCGAAGGCCGCACTACCTGGGTTGAAACAGGCTTGACTGCTGGCGAATTCACAAGTGCCGCGGGCGCACATGGACTTGCGGTTGGGTTCGGCGATACCGGCTCGGTTGGGATCGGCGGCATTACACTGGGTGGGGGTGTTGGCTATTTGGTGCAATAGTTCTCCATCAGCTGTCACAACTTCCGCAGCCAGCAGGCTGTCTATCGTCAGCCCATACTTTCGCACCAAATAGCCAACACCCCCACCCAGTGTAATGCCGCCGATCCCAA
>JAXIPJ010000028.1:0-17887 GCA_045402985.1 Anaerolineales bacterium | reverse complement strand
GTTCGATAAATGCCTGTACACCTCGCGCAACTTCAACATTTCGACCACGTGATGCACATCTTCAGGGCCACGGAACAGATCAGCAATAGCTTCGCGATACACACCCTCTACGCGGTTTTCGAGGGTCTTGGCACGTTGAGCATGCTCAGTGGCAACCGCGGGGTTTTTCTGCAAACGCTGAACAGCCTGAAAGATCTCGTACGCCGCGTCTTTGAGAAGAGATGCGATCCGCCGCATATATGGAGTGGGCGTAACTTTCAGCACCTCCATTTCACTGACGGTGCTATCAGCATAATCAATCACATCATCGATTGAACGCGAGAGGGCAAATATATCTTCGCGGTCAAAGGGCGTCACAAAGGAACGGTTCAACTCATCGATCAAAATGCGTCGAACTTCATCTGCTTCCTTCTCCTTCAGCGTGAGTTCCTCTGCGAGCTCAGGTGCCTGTGTCTCCAAATATTTGACAAGCAGCTTTAATCCCTCAAATGTAATGGAGGCTTGTTCCTGAATAAGTTTATGAAACACATCTTCGCGCTTCTTGAAAAATCCAAACATTATTACCTCAGTTATCATTCCAGTTTAAGTGATTATAGAAATAATACCACCTATAGAATTGGTTTTACATATAAGATTGAGCAGACGATTACAGATCCCCATACTTGAGACGCTTATGAAAGAATCTAAGAGTTATGATACCAACGATTTACAAAAGACCCCGGAGATTGTTAAACTCCGGAGTCTAAATTTCGATCCATGTGAAACTCACCCAGGCTCGGGCCGGCTGGCACTCAACGGCTCCGAAACACTCTGCAAAACATCGCCAGACTTTTTATCGTCGATGTTCATAGCCAGATCGCCCAATGAGACGACTCCCACCAGACGCTTAGCGCGGCTTAAGATCACAAGTCGGCGGATCTGGTTATCGTGCATAAGTTTGGCGGCTTCGTCAACGCTTTGGTCATCGAAGCAATAGATGGCTGGGGATGTCACCAATTCGCGTCCTAACAATGCTTTTGATTCCATGCCTTCGGCTAATGCTCGCGTGATAAGGTCGCGGTCTGTCAATACGCCTATTAACCGGTCACCATCACAGACCGGCAGAAATCCTATATCACGGTCGTGCATTTTTTCGGCTGCGGTTTGCAAAGTATCATCCGGGTGAATGACCTCAACATTACTTGTCATAATCTCTTTGAGTTTCATGCTGGACTCCTTTCCTCTACGCGGTCTTCAAATTCGTGGATGCCATGTTGGGCGGCACAGTGTGCACAGCAATAAAAGACTCCTTCAGTCTCCATGCCATGGCCGATAATGCGACAGGCACAATGGGCGCAGGTGGGCGCCAGCGCATGGATGGCACACTCGAAACAATCGAATACATGTGTCTCGCCAGCCATGAGCACCTCAAAACTCTTATCATAGATGTTGCCACACACTTCGCATGTTATGTTCCGGTCGGTTCCCATCGTATTCCTTTTTTTATCCATTATGTACCTCCTTTCCTACTTCTTTTTACGTCGAGCGGCTGGCGCTTTCTTGATGTTCTCACGCCGCGCTCGCCGTTTGACGGATGTCAGATCGGTAGACTCGGGAGCATTCGGCTGTGGCCTGGCCTTAAACCAATCCCCAACCAAATGAATCGGTTCGGAGCCAAGTTGATTGATAACCTCTTTTGCTGCTCTTGTATCCGGGACGAGTTTCGCATCCTGAACATGCGCCTCCTCCTTGCCGATCAACCATTTGACCGTCGTCCAGTATCCACTGGATCGTTGGCCCGCTACTCTTTGAATATGGCCGCGCCTACCCACATCTTGTGTTCTAAAGGTAACAAACTTTTCTCCAGGCCGAACTTCAACATGATAGTAGTCACCTTTGCCGCTGCTGCCAGGTTTCCTGCGTACCATATCCTTCGATTGAGTCTTTTTATTATTCTGTTTATCTGTCTGATGTTGTCTTTCCATTGCCATGAGCTTTCTCCTTACGGGACGATCAAAGCATCAGCAAGTTCTTCGATCGAATCGATTGTTACGCGAAGATAGACTGCATCCTCGCCCCTTACCATCCCACCTGATCGGGATAAACTTCTTCTCCTTTATGAATATCCCTTTGGAAATTGGCAAATGCTTAATTGGATCCTTTCATTCATAGTGACCATCCTTATTATTCAATTACTCATTTCGGCACGCAGACCTTTTCCGAGCAGAATTGAACGAATGGACTCAATATCTCGGTTTCGCAAAAGCGTGCTACACTCCAAAGGATACTGGATTATTGATAAAAGTAACGATAACTATTATAGTAATCACCGTCAATACGGGCTTGCCTTCCTTGAGGTAGGGAAATCCCTACCTTACTCATGGCTCCCGCACGTTTTTGACGATCTTTTCCTTGTTATTCTCCCGGCAGTGTCCTTCGCGGAGCATCCCCGAAGGGGGCGCCACTGAGAACGGCGGCTTGAGCAAAATATGACTCGCTGGCTTGACCCACAACCCATCAATACCTCTTCACTGGATGATCTCAGACTTCACCCATTGGTGGCGCAGACGCTCATGCGACGCGGCATCAAATCGCCTATCGAGGCGCAAGCATTTCTCCACCTTGGCTCAATTTCCTCCACGCCTTTTCCCGGGATTGAAAAGGCAGTAACGCGCATCCATTCAGCCATACAAGCTAGGCAGTCTATTTGCGTTTGGGGTGATTTTGACGTGGATGGACAAACTTCCACCGCCTTATTGGTGCAAATGCTTGGGGTAATGCAAGCAAATGTCACTTATTACATCCCGATTCGCGGCAAGGAGGGGCATGGCATCCACATTGAGACTCTTAAGCCAATTATTGATAACGGCGCCAAACTCATCGTCACCTGCGATACGGGCATTACTGCGCATGAAGCCATAGATTACGCCAACTCACGCGGTGTGGACGTAGTGGTCACAGATCATCACGATCTGGGTGAGACACTTCCGAATGCGAGCGCAGTCATCAATCCGAAGTTGCTTTCAGAAAACCATCCGCTGGCGAATCTTGCGGGTGTGGGAGTCGCGTACAAGTTGGCAGAGGCGCTATTAATCGAAAATCATAAATCTGAAATCGAAAATCTTCTTGATCTTGTCGCGCTTGGCCTCATTGCAGATATCGCTCTGCTCAAAGGCGAAACACGCTTACTGGCGCAACAAGGAATTCAGGCGCTGAGAGAGACACAGCGCCCCGGCTTGAAAGCAATGGCAGAACTCTCCGGCACCAATCTTGAAACGATGACCGAGGAAACTATCGGCTTCACTTTCGCGCCGCGCTTGAACGCTCTGGGAAGATTAGGCGATGCAAATCCCGCCGTCGAATTGCTAATTACGCAGGACCCAGCACGGGCGCGCGTTCTGGCTACACAGATCGAAGGCCTCAATGCGCAGCGCAGATTATTGACGAGCCAGGTATATGAAGCCGCAGAGACCAAACTGCGCGAGAAGCCAAACCTGCTGACTGAACCTGCCATTATTCTGTCGCATGCCAACTGGCCGGGCGGTGTGGTGGGAATCGTTGCAAACAAACTCGTTGAACGCTATCACAAGCCTGCCATCCTGTTCACCGAATCAGAAGATGGTATTTTGCGTGGTTCGGCGCGTTCGGTGGAGGGCCTGCATATTACCAAAGCCATCACCACACAAAAAGATATTTTGCTGGGCTTTGGTGGCCATCCCATGGCCGCCGGTCTGTCGCTCCCAGCAGAAAAATTGACCGAATTCAGAAAAGGTTTAGGGAGAGCAATTGAGAAGCAGCTTGGCGAAACCGTCCAGGAGGAACCAACTTTGCAGATCGATGCCTGGCTTGGGTTGGAGGAGATCAACCTGGATCTTGCCAACGCGTTGGAAACCATGGCTCCCTTTGGCGCGGGCAATCCTGCACTCACACTGGCTTCGAGGAATGTGCACGTAAAAGCCATTTCGACGATCGGAAAGGCAAAAGAACATCTGCGCCTGACCATTGAAGATGACAATGGCAATGCACAAAGTATCTTATGGTGGGGTGGCGCGAGCGAAGAGTTGCCCGAAGAAAAAAGCGTTATCGATCTCGCATATTCTTTACGCGCCAGTACATTTCGCGGCAAGCGACAATTAACCTTGCAATTTGAAGACTTCAGAGTAGTGGGCGCAGAGTCTGTTGAGTTGAAGCCAGCGAGGGTGGAGATCATGGACTGGAGAGCCGCACCCGAAAAGTTCAGTGATCTGAAAAAGGACGTTTTGATCTGGGCAGAAGGCGCAGATAAAGCAAAAGGCAGGAATCGTTTCGAGTTATATCCGGCAGATGAATTTGCGGTCTATACGACTCCCCCATCGCCAACGGATCTGCGCGCTGCGCTGGAAGTTGTGAAGCCCCGCAAGATCTATCTGCTGGGAGTTTCACCTAAGCAGGGAAATACTGCGTTTCCGCTTAGGCTGACAGACGAATTTCTAGCGCGCCTGGCAGGCCTCACGAAATACGCGCTCAGCCAACGTGGAGGCAGAGTCACACTGCAGGAGCTGGCAGCAGTGACCGGTCAGCGCGTCAGCGTGATTCGGATGGGCCTGGAGTGGCTGGCGGCTGGGGGCCACGTATCCATCGTCGGCGGGGAGGAGCGAGAGGCGGTTCATTTATCCGCCGAAAAAGGAGAGCCGAATCCCTACCTCCAAAAAGAATTGTTTATTGCAGTGAAGGGAATCCTGGAAGAGACCGCCGCTTACCGCGCACATTTCGCGCGTGCAAGTGTCGACACGTTGATCTTATAAACAGTTTTTATGGAGTGGCTGTTGCCGTTGCAGTTGCAGTTGGTGTGCCAGCGCTGGGAATAATCACTGAATCGAGATTCACTGCCCCGCCGCTCAAGTGTGTAATGGTAACCGTATGTGTCCCAGAAGTGGGTGCAGTGAGAACCAACTCATTGGACGTGGCAGATTGATTCAAAAGAGTTTGGGTTGTATCCAATGTGATCCGCACTACGCCCAGGCTGGCACCGGACTGATATAAAATGCGCACCTCCTGACCGATAAACCGAAACGTGACAGAGTTGCCGGGGCTGGTGAGCGTGGTCGAAATATGCAAAGTACCTTGATAGGCGCCACTCACATTGGTCTGGTTCGACCAGTTGCCATTATAGACAAGCCGAAAGTCAATATCGTCATAGGTACCAGAATTGAGCGGCGGCGCGGAGGCAGAAGTAGGTGAAGGCGTAATGTTGCCAATAATACTCGGCGTAGGAACAACAGTATTCCCTGTATTTGGCTTTGTAGGAGTGGTGGAAGTGTTTGGGTTGGTGGGTGTGACCAAAATCACCGGCTCTTCAGTGGGCGCAGGAGGCTCGTCTGAAGATGAAGCGATCGCAGATTCTTCCGGCAAAGCTTCGGTGGAAATCCCAGGTTCAGTGCCAAGAAATATGTACTTGAAAGGCGTTTCTGTTGCGGTAGCTGTAACAGCTGCACGCGCTGTATTGTAGCGGTTGAAGAGCAGGACAGAGAATATACCGATAACAGAAAATACGCCGATGAGGGCTGGGATCACGAGACCGCGGTCAAAGGATGGCTGATTATCCATGCTAAATATTAATTAATGACTCGTGTAAGTCTGGTTTGTCACTGAACGAAAGGATACCACACATACCGCGCCACATGCTTCTAAAACAAACAGCAAGCTGAATTTATACATCGCCTCATCCCATCACCGATGCATCTGTTATTTCCAACGCCTTATCCAAAATCTCAAAACCCGCCTTTAACTGTTCCTCTGTAATGATCAACGGCGGAATGATCAACACAGTATGCCAGTGCGTATATAAAAACAATCCGTTATCAAGACAATGTTTTCTCAACGCGGCCATTTCGGGCGACGATGCATTCCAGGGCGCCATCGGCTCCTTTGTCTTTCTATCCTTTACCAACTCGATAATTCCGAAAAGCCCAATAGAGCGGATCTCCCCAACGGATGGATGCGCTTCGCCCAGATCCGTCAACATGCGCTTCAAAGCTGGACCTAAGCCTGCCGCGCGCTCGACAAGTTTATCCTCCCTGATCACGCCGATATTTGCCAAAGCAGCCGCCAAAGAAATGGGATGAGATGTATAAGTTAATCCGCTTTCAAAAGCAGTTTCATTAAAAGCCGCCGCGATCTCGGGCTTCATCGCCACCGCGCCAAGCGGAGCATAGGCCGAGGTTAGTCCCTTGGCCATTGTAATGATATCTGGCACCACATCCCAATGGTCAACAGCAAACCACTTGCCCGTGCGGCCAAATCCGCTCATGACTTCGTCGGCGATCATCACGATGCCATATTTATCACATAAGGTGCGCACACCCTGCATATATCCCTCGGGCGGAATGATGACCCCGTTCGTGCCAGTGACTGATTCAAGCATAATTGCCGCGATGCTGTCTGGCCCTTCATAGTGAATGATCTCTTCGAGATGATTCAAATAATCCTGAGCAAACTCCTTTTCTGAAATCTCAGGGTTCGTCCGATGAAAAGTTGAGCGGTAACGATACGGGTCGAGAAAATGGACGACGCCGGTCATCAGATTCGGTTCCCAAACGACGCGGCGTGGGTCACCTGTCGCGGCCATTGCTCCGGCAGTGGCTCCATGATAGGACCGATAGCGCGTCAATATTTTGTGCCTGCCTGTGTAACCACGTGCCAGTTTGATGGCGTTTTCGTTGGCATCCGCGCCTCCGAGAGTGAATAGCACCTTCGTCAGGGCTTGACGTGGGGTGATATCCGCAATGGCCTTGCTCGCCAACGCGCGGACTTTGGTCGTCATCCCCGGCGCGGCGTAGGTTAGTTCCGCTGCTTGTTCCTGCATGGCTCTGATCACACGCTGATCGCCATGACCGATGTTGACGCACATGGTCATTGAGTTGAAATCGAGAAATCGTTTATCGGCTGTGTCCCAGAAATAAACTCCCTGAGCGCGTTTTACCGCAATTGGATTCACCCTTGCCTGTGCGGACCAGGTATAAAAAACATGCTCTTTCGAAAGAGATAAGATTTCGTCATCAGAAAGATCAAACATCGTAGATGCCTCTTTTGGCTTTATTTTTGATTATAACCCTCCCTATTTTTGCCATTCATGATAAACTACAACCCGTTTGAAATAGGTACGTCTGAATACGTGCCTTTCCGCTCCTGGCAGACCTGCGGTTTGAACTGGAGCAATCCCATGGAAAGGAGGAAAATCCCTCATGCGCAACTATGAACTCATTTGTATTGTCCAGCCCGAACTGGACGAAACTGCATTTAAAGGTGTGGTCGAACGCGTCTCAGGTTGGGTAACCGACACTGGTGGCAGCGTGGATAAAGTGGATATTTGGGGCCGTCGTAAACTTGCTTACATTATTCATAAACAAAGAGAAGGCCAATATGTTCTGATGAACATCACTCTTGACCCAAAATCCGCTGGCGATCTCGAGCGAAACATTCGCTATCTCGAACCTGTCCTGCGTCATATGTTATCGGCTGTCTAACCAATTGATTTGGTGAATTTCCCGTTTTTATTGTATTAAAAGGAGATTGATATGAGCCGAGGTTTAAACAAAGTTCAGATTATTGGTCATCTTGGGCGTGAACCCGAAATGCGTTACACCCCATCCGGGCGGCCCGTTACAACCTTTACTGTGGCAGTCAGCCGCACCTGGAATACAGGCGATGGCGAACGTCACAGCGAAACGGAGTGGTTCAATGTGGTGGCCTGGGGAAACCTGGCAGAGATCTGCAAACAATATCTCACCAAGGGCCAGCAGGTCTATATTGAAGGACGCCTGCAAACTCGCCGCTGGGACGACAAGGAAGGTGTCAAACACACCAGCGTTGAAGTCGTCGCCAACGAGATGATGATGGTTGGTGATCGGGGTGACCGCCGCGACCAAAACAACCAGGCCCAGCCTCCTTTGGAAGCGGGGTCGAATGAAACCGAGATGAGCACGAATGAGGACGAGTTCCCATTCTAATAATTTATGCGACATGGATGCTAAACTTCATGCCGCAATCGAAACAAAACTGGAGTACTAAATGGCTGAAGACCGAAGATCATCAGAAGGCTCGGAAGGAGGCGGAGAACGCCGCTTCTTTGCCAAGCCCAAATTTTGTCAATTCTGTGCAGATAAGACCCTCATAATTGACTACAAAAAAACAGACCTGCTCAGGAAATATGTCACTGAAGATGGCAAGATCCGCCCACGCCGCCAGACCGGCGCCTGCGCAAGACATCAGCGCGTTGTGGCTGCGGCAGTGAAGCAGGCCCGTCATATTGCCCTGCTCCCCTTCACAGGAAAACACCTGGAAGAGATGCGCTAATCCCACCGGAACGCATTCGCGGGGCATGGCACGCGCTGATTTGATCGCGCCATGCCCCGTCTTTGCGTCATGGAGAAAATGAATGGCAAAACCAAGTTCCACACCACAAAGAGCTGTTACAAAAAAACATATAGCCCGCCTCGAACGCGAAAGACGCCAGGTGAACCTGATCCGCACAATCGCAATCGCCGGGATCGTGATCGTACTTCTGCTGTTGGGATACGGCTATCTGAAACTGAACGTACTGCAATTGCGCGAACCAGTGGCTGAAGTAAATGGAGACGTGATCACCGCCGGGCAATGGCAGGAACGCGTCCGCTTCCAACGAGTGAACCTGCTGAACCTTTATAACACCTACACTTTGTATCAGCAAAACTTCGGAATGGACACTACCCAACAGCTACAGGAGATATCCTTCTACCTGGATACTCCTGAAACATTGGGCCAGCAAGTGCTTGATCAAATGATCGACGAGGGCTTGATCCGTCAGGAAGCAGAAAAACGCGGCATCACTTTCAGCGACGCGGAAGTGCAAAAAGAAATTCAGGATTCATATGGGTTTTTCCCGGATGGCACTCCCTCGCCCACAATTACGCCCACGGAATTTTTGACACCCACTCTTTCGGCACAGCAATTGGAGATATACCCTGCAACATCTACTCCAACCGAGGCGGCTACCGCCACGGTGGAGGCGACCAATACGCCAGATCGCTCCGTTACTCGGACACCCACTTTTACCGCGGCGCCTCCTACACCTACATTTGTCGCGGATCTTCCAACAGCCACTTCCACACCTTATACTGAGGAAGGCTTCAAGGAACAATATTCAACTTCACTGAAGGATTTCAAATCCTATAACATCAGTGAAGCAACTTTGCGATCTGTATATGAGAACCAGCTTCTTCGAAAGAAATTGCTGGATGTAATGGCCGCGGACGTGCCACAAGTCGAAGAACAGATTTGGGCGCGTCATATTCTCGTGGATGATGCAGTCTCTGCCAAAGCTGTGCACACCCTTTTGCTTCAGGGAGTGGATTTTGGAAAACTGGCAAAAGAGAATTCCAAAGATACTGGTTCCGGTGCGAATGGCGGCGACCTCGGCTGGAATCCACCTAGCTTCTATGTGGCTGAATTCGCAGCAGCAGCAATGAGTCAGAAAATAGGAGAGATCGGCGAACCTGTCAAAACGGAATTTGGCTACCACATCATTCAGGTGATCGATCGCCAGGAACGCGCGCTCACTGAAAGCGCCTATCAACAGAAACGCGAAAAGGTGGTCACAGACTGGCTGGCAGAAACACGCGCCGCTGGCACCGAAGCCAACACCATTGTCACGTACGATATCTGGAAGGGAATCGTGCCAACAGACCCCGCAACATTAAACCAACAACCCAATATTCCTCAATAAATTGATTGCATTCAAAACAAATCGCCCGCCTTTTCATCAGGCGGGCGATTTACATTTACCGATCTTCTCATTTTCCATCTACCCCGCTTTCAACATCTCATCCGTCACCTGATCGAGCCGCAAACTGATGATCTGACTCGCCGAATCGCGCCCCATCGTGATGCCATAGATGATATCCGCGGCTTGAACGGTATTACGATTATGGGTAATGATGATGAACTGAGTATCCTTGCTCAACTCCTGCAGCAGATCGCGGAAGCGGCCCACATTGGCTTCATCCAACATTGCATCCACTTCATCCATCACACAGACGGGTGTGGGCGAAACCTTCAGCAACGCAAACACCAACGCAACAGCTGTCAAACTTCGCTCGCCTCCTGAAAGCAATGCCAGCCCCTGCTCACGCCGCCCAGGCAGACGCGCCTCGATCTCGATGCCTGTCTCAACCAGATTGTCAGGATCGGTCAACGAAAGACGCGCCGAACCACCTCCGAATAAACGTGTGAACATGGCACGAAATTGTTTGTCGACTGCATCGAACGTCTTTGAGAATTCCCGTCGGGTAAGCTCATCCAACTCCGCGATGACCTGCTTCAGGTCCTCTTCCGCTTTCCGAAGATCATCCACCTGCGTACGCATAAACGAATAACGTTCAGACTCGGCGTCGAATTCCTGCTTGGCCTCCGGGTTGATCGGCCCCATCCGACGCAACTGTATGCGATTATGCGCCAGTTGTGATTCGAGATCAGGTGAAACTTCGGTCACCACCGGTAATTCTTCCACCATCCCTTCAAGTGGCAAAGGGACAGGCCCCGAAACATCCGCAGCGTACTCAAACATTACCAGTCCAAAATCATCCATAATTCTCTGACGCAGGTTATCCAAGCCCTCCTGCTTCCTCAACTGCTCCAGTTGAAGCTGGCCCGCCAAACGTTCCGCTGCTGCCAGTCCGCGCTGCGCATTCGCCTCTGATTCCTGCAAGCGCGCTTCCTCCAATTCACCACTCTCAAGCTCCCTTTCGGCAGGATCAATGTGCACATGCAACTCTTCGATCTGCGTGTGAAATGCCAGCTCGCGCTCGCGTAGAGATGATTTTTCAATATCCAGACCGCTCAATGAACTTTCAGCTTCATGCAAGCGTGTTGTCAATTCGAAGCGCCGCGTGTCAAATTTGGCGGCATCCTTGTGCCTGTCATCTTTCCTTGCGCGTGAATCCTCCATGGCGCGCTCAACCACCGCAACACGCGTTCCCCAATAAGAAACCTTACCTTGCGCCTCCACAAGATCCATGCTGCCCAATTTTTCCGAAAGCACGTGCACATCATCCAATGCCTCTGCAGACTGGCTTTCAAGTTCCGAGTGAGAATGAATTAAATTTTGACGGATCGAAGCTGCTTCATCCGCTTCAGCCTTTAACTGCTCATGCTGACTCTTCTGCCACTCCAACTGCCGGCGCATCGATTCAGACTCAAGACCAGCCTGTTGCTCGTTCCCTTGAGCCTCATCCAGTCTGATTCGTAATTCGCGCGTCACGCCTTCGGTTTGAGCCTGCTCACGTTGCGCGTCCGTTATCTTTGCCGAAAGCAAATCCACTTCCGCATTCAAAGACTCGATCTGCGCACCCACCACCGCCAGAGATTCGGTCAACTCGCGTTTTTGGCGCGGCCTGCTCAGGGTCGACCCACCGGATGAGGCAGTCTTCCCGGCGATGATCAATCCATCTCCGCGGAAGACTTCTCCGCGCAGAGTCACAATGCGGGCGTGAGACGGCAGATCATTTATCAATCGCCGCGCACTCTCACGATCACGGACAATTAATGTTTGTCCCAGAATGAGATGTACGGGGTCGCGTAATTCATCCGAAACATTCACCAGCTCGGAGGCTACTCCGAGGCAATTTTCATCGTTCGGTCGTACCAGTAATTGACGGGAATTGTTGCCAAGCGGAAGTAATGCCGCACGCCCAGAATTATCCCCCTCTAGCAATTGCAAGGCTTCGTCAATTTCGTTTGCATCAAGCAGGATGGCATCCAGCGTATCACCTAGGGCAGCCGCGACCGCGGTTTCGAGTTCGGCGGGCACATCCAGCGAGGCGCTCAAAGCACCGCGTACGCCTTTTAGTTTGGATTGACGCGCCACGTCCAACAGGAAGCGTGCACCTTCTGCATATCCAGCCAGCGATTGTTCAGCCTGATCAAGCATCTCCAGTTGGATTTTCGAGCGAGTGTGTTCGGCAAGTCGAGTTGCGCGCTCGTCGTTCTTTGCACGTCTCTCATTCTCAAGACTCGCAATTTTCCTCCTGCCGATTTCTTCCTTCTCTTCTATGTTTTTCAACTCTTCTTCGGCAGCCTCACGCGACTTGCGCGCCTGTGCATATTTCACACCTGCTTCACGCGCATTTGCTTCAGCAATTTCGATGCCTTTATTGGTGTTTTCAATACGCGCCTGTAAATTTGCCAAACGCGCTTTCAGCTCGTCTAAACGCGCCTGGAACTCAGCGCGTTGGGCTGCTCGTTTTTCGATCCCAGCCCGCGCCGTTTGCAATTTCTCTTCAACCAGTGTGCGCTCAGCCTCCCGGGCCTGCAATGCCTGCTGAATCTCTGCATATTGCTTCTGCGCTTCATCATATTCTGCCTGCAGACGTGCCGTTTCCCGCTCTACCTCTGCCAGACGTTCCTGCGCGATTCTTTCCTCATCAGAGGCGCGATCTTTATCCGCCAGAACGGAGGACTGTGCAGAAAGCAATGAACGTCTTCTTTCTTCGAGTACTGCCAGTTCGCGGCGTACATCTTCGCGTTGACTCTGCAACTCGGCAGATTGCCTGTGCCAGGCATTGAGTTGCGTACGCGTACCTATGAAACGTTCACGGAATTTGTTGTATTGCTCCTGTGCTTTTTGATGAGCCTCACGTGTTTGACTTACGTGGATCTCCTGCGCCTTCACAGTTTCGCGCGCCCCGGTCAGCTCCTGTTGAGAACGGTGCCAGTGATACCCATACCATTCACGTAGGATGATTTTGAGATTCGCCTGGGCGCGGGAATATTCAATCGCGCGCTTTGCCTGCCGTTCAAGGCTGCGCAGACGCGGCTCCAACTCAGACATGATGTCGAGCACACGTTCAAGGTTGCGGGCGGTATTATCGAGGCGCTTTATGGCTTCTTCGCGGCGCACACGGTACAGGCCTACACCGGCCGCCTCTTCAAATAATTTGCGGCGTTCATCGGCTTTCAATGCCAGCGAAGCATCTACAAGTCCCTGCCCCAGGATCGTATAAGTTCTTTCTGATAGACCAGAGGCAGCCAGCAATTCGTTCAGATCACGCAAACGTACCTGTTGACCGTTCAACAAATAATCATTATGTCCATCGCGAAAGGCGCGACGCGTCATACCGACTTCGGTGAAATCCACGGGAAGCCAGCCATTGCTGTTATCGAAGACAATGTGCGCAGAGGCCATGCCGGCACGGGCGCGATGCTCTGAACCGTTGAAGATCATGTCTTCGGTCTTTTTGCCGCGCAGCAATGAATAGGATTGTTCGCCCAACACCCAACGCAGCGAATCTGCGATATTCGATTTGCCAGACCCGTTCGGTCCTACAATGGCGGTGATCCCGCTCGCGAACTCGAAAGTCGTCTTGGATGCAAACGTTTTATAGCCTTGTAGTTCAAGTGATTTAAGTCGAAGAGGCATAGGGTTCCATATTATCATTGCATCCGCCTTTTTGGCGACGGAGCCATGACAGATTTTTATTATTCTATTCCCAAAGATTTTAGTGCGTTCTTCGCGGCAAAGTGTTCCGCGGCGTGCTTGTTTGTGCCGTGACCCTGCCCCACCACCTGCCCGCCAATTTCCACTTGCACATCGAATTCCCTGGCATGGTCCGGGCCAGTCGTTGCGATGGTTTTATAACGCGGCGCACCCAACTTTTGTGCCTGCGCCCATTCCTGCAATTGACTCTTTGGATCATGGATCTTCGTGAGGACCAATTCGCGCACTCCCTCCAACAGTGGCGTGACGAATTCTTCCACCGCCTTGAGTTCTGAGTCCAAGTATAAGGCTCCAATCAGCGCCTCAAAGGCTGAACCCAGCAGCCCATCGCGTTGACCTCCTCCTGAGGCAGATTCGCCGCGTCCCAACCGAAGCGCGGGACCGAGATTCAGGTGTCGCGCGAAATCGGCAAGCTGCTCGTTGCGGACGAGGGCTGAACGCATCTTAGTGAGGTCGCCTTCAGGCATTTCTGGGAAGCGGTTATACACCCAGGCGCCAACAATGAAATCCAACACCGCGTCGCCCAGGAATTCGAGCCGTTCGTTATCCTCCACGGCGTTGGGGTTTTCGTTGACGTACGAGCGGTGAGTAAGCGCGCGCGTCAGCATGGATAAATTTGAAAAACGCAGACCCAGGCGCCGGCTTAGGTCAGATGCGGGTTCGAAATCCCGCGATGCAAATAGAGATGTCACAGGAGCCTCCCCGGAACTCAGGGAGCGGCATTCCCTCACCCCTATCTTCCCGGTAAGCCGGGAAGAGTGAGAGATTAGCGTTCCATCAGTTCCGATAAATTGATTGATTGAATTTTAACCTGAATTGGATTTGCTGGCTATGATGGTATCATATTTTAAGATACAATCCATTTTATTGCTTGCGGAGAGAAGCCTTGACCGAATTAAGCAGCGAAACCAGGTTTTTACACGCGATAGAAATGGGATTGGGGGCATGGCAGTGGGGCGACCGGATCGTTTGGCAATATGGGCATGGCTATGGACAGGAGGAAGTGCGCCAGGCCTTTCAAGTATCTGCGAATGAAGGCATCCGTTTTGTTGATACGGCGGAGATCTATGGCAATGGCCGCTCTGAACGTCTGCTGGGTCAGTTTCTGAAAGAGACGGATCAGCCGATCCTGATCGCCACCAAGTTTTTCCCCTGGCCATGGAGATTTACAAAAGGCGCGTTGCAGCGAGCCTTGAAAGGAAGCCTGGCGCGCATCGGGGTTGAAAGTGTGGATCTATATCAGATCCATTGGCCCAGCCCGATCATGAATACGGATCGTTTAATGGGAGCGTTGGCGGGGTGCGTTAAAAGTGGCATGACGCGCACTGTTGGCGTTTCCAACTTTGGACAAACCCGCATGCTGGCAGCTTATTCATCGCTTGCGCGTCATAACGTCCCACTGGCATCCAACCAGGTGCACTATAGTTTATTGAACCGCACAGCCGAAAAGGATGGCACACTGGCAAGATGCAAAGAGTTGGGGATTCGCCTGATCGCTTATAGCCCAATTGAAAAGGGATTGCTTTCGGGAAAATACACTGTTGAAACTCCTCCACCCGGCTCGCGTGCCGCAAATTATGCCAGCCTGCTTCCCAGATTAGGACCGCTCATCAAATTGATGACTGAGGTCGGGCAGGATCATGGAGGCAAGTCCAACGCGCAAGTGGCGTTGAATTGGACCATCTGCAAAGGCGCGCTCCCTATTCCCGGCGCGAAGAACGCCGAACAAGCCCAACAAAACGCGGGCGCACTCGGATGGAGGATGACGGAAGCCGAGGTTGCCAGGCTGGATGAAAGCAGCGACTCAATATTTGAATGATAATTGCCATAAAAAAAGAAATGCGCGACTGTGTCGCGCATTTCTTTTTATTTAAGTCAGAGTTATCTGCCCATGAACATCTGACGATCCAGCCGGTATCCCATGGCTTCGAGTCTGGGAGAGAACATCGGCCGTAACCCGGTTGGGCGGAATTGACCAAGCGGCTTTCCATCCGGGTTTGTTCCAGTCTGCTGAAAGACAAAGAGATCGGTCAGCGTAATGACCTCAGACTCCATGCCCCCCACTTCGGCTATCTGCGTCACTTTTCGCGTTCCATCCGGGAAACGCGTTAGGTAAACGATCAAGTCCACAGCGGACGAGATCTGCTTGCGGATGGCCAGGACAGGTAATTCAAAACCAGCCATTAATGTCATTGTTTCGAGACGCGATAGAGTATCACGCGGGGAATTGGAGTGGACGGTGGTCATTGAGCCATCATGACCGGTGTTCATGGCTTGTAGCATATCCAGCGTTTCACCACCGCGGATTTCACCTACGATGATCCGGTCTGGACGCATACGCAGGGAATTCTTAACCAGATCACGGATCGTAACCTGACCATCGCCATTGTAATCGGGCGGTCTCGCTTCCAGTGACACCTTGTGAGTCTGCATCATTTGCAACTCGACAGAATCTTCGATGGTAACAATTCGTTCGTGATCTGGGATGGCGCGCGCCAGAATATTGAGAAACGTCGTTTTGCCTGAGCTTGTATTGCCCGCCACAATGACGTTTAGCCGCGCGGCGACGCAGACCGCCACAAAATCTGCCATGCCTTGGGTCAGTGCTTCCTTATCTATAAGGTCTTGAACGGCCAATTTATCCTTCAAAAAGCGACGGATGGAAAGACAGGATCCTTGTTGCGCCACGGGTGGAATGACCGCGTTGATACGGGAACCATCCTTGAGATGCGCATCCACCATTGGATGTTTGTAGTTCACATATCTCCCAAACGGATTAATAATGTGATTGATGGCGAGGCGCAGTTGAAGCTCGCTTTCATACTTTGCATCTGTCAGGATCAATTTCCCATTTTTCTCTATAAAGATCTGGTTGGGGCCGTTTACCATGATCTCACTGACCTGCAGGTCATTGAAGAAATCCTCCATGGGGCCATAGCCGGCGGCATAATCATAGATCTCATTCAGAAATGCCGGTTCAGCCTGCCCCAAATCACCGTTTGCCATCTCATAGGCTTGAAAGATCAAGCCTCTTAGCAATTCTTCATAGCGCTCACCCAGGGTTGGGGTTACTTCGGTCAATTCTATAAGGTATTTCAGGACTCTGGGTCTCAATAGATGGGGATCTGTAATCCCCGGAACGTTTTGCGCAGCTGACTTCTTCGACATATTATTCTCCCGAACTGTAATTTATTTTGAGTTAAAGATTGAAATCAAAAGAGGGCGAACTGAAAACACGATCGTTCGCCCTCTTAGCCAATATTTACTTCATCAAGCCGATTTTGTCTTTGATTATGACTTGATTAGACGGGTCATAATTAAAGTTGATATCAGCACCTCCAGTGATATTTATATCCCAGACAATAAGCTGGGCATTAATTTCAGCACTAGTTCCACTGCCGCCATTGATCGTTAAGTTGCAATAGGGGGCAAAGATCAGCCCATTGATATCAACGTCGGCGCCGCCCGAGATCGAACAAGTCGGATGGTCTGTATGAGTCCCTTCCAGGACGATCAGATACCCTTGTAAATCGCCCGTAGTAGAACCGTCAAGGTAGGTAGGGTTATTGGCATTGATGGAAAAACCACCACCGGATTTAATGTAGAGCGTGACACCGTCGGGGTTGTAGGCGTGGTACTTATTTTCGCCGGGGTCTGTTGATCCGTTAAGAGACACAAAGTCGACGGGGCTCCAACTGAGGTCCCAGTCATGACTAGTACCGCCTGGATCAATACAATAAACTCCGGACTCCATGTAAATGTGTTGTTTATTGGCAACCAGACTTGCCTGAGGAAATTGCTCATAATAACCGGGGTGAATGAGCCATTCACCTTTGTTATCTGAGGAATCTACTCCAAGATAATCGGCTGTGGCAGGTATGCTACACTCAGGTGGGACATCCGGCCAGTAAATATCATCCGGGATGACAACTGGATCCTGATTGTAGTATTCAGGGGCGGTTTGACAAGCCTGATCTATATTATCTCCTCCCACAGTGTTGATACCTCCGCCGGTTATAATCATGGTAGGGCAATTCGGCGCTGAATAACCGCAAGTTTCATCCGAATTGAGAAAGATACCGCCGCCACTCAGGGTAATGGTGCTACTGCCGCTCACATCGACACTGCCACCGCCGCTGCCTACACCGCTGCTGCAACTCGGATCTGGATCATAAGAAATAATCATCGCGCCATTGCCTAAGGCTCCACCCTCTTTGGTCAATGCAACTGCCTCGACAAGATTATGGGTTTGATCGATACCGACAACGCGCGAAAATGTGGTATTGACGTCTGAATCAATGATCACCTGCACATAAGTTGGATCGCCGGTGTAATATCCGCTGATAGGTGGGCTATAAACGTCTACCTGTTTGGATGAACTGTTATCATACCCATTTT
>JAXIPJ010000308.1:0-14373 GCA_045402985.1 Anaerolineales bacterium | reverse complement strand
CCGCTGATGCAAGCCAAAGCCTGCAATGATCGCGACGCAGTTCGTCAGATCTATAAGCAAGTATTCACGCAATGGTTGCAGGAATGTCCGAATGCCGCATCGCCGCGCGCCGCCAGGTGTGGGGATGCGTTGCAGTGCGGCGACGAGCGCATCCATTTTCACTTGCAGTGTGGCTTGGTGCGGGTCCATATCCTTGACCACCGCGCACTCCGCGAAATAGTCGATTAACTGCCTGCGAAAATCCACGTCTTTGATGGCGCGCGGCGATGCGGCATTCGGACATTCCTGCAACCATTGCGTGAATACTTGTTTATAGATCTGACGAACCGCCTCGCGATCATTGCGGGCTTTGGCTTGCATCAGCGGCATTTGCACTGTTTGCATGATGCGGTGATAGATCGTGTTGGTGATGCCCGCATTCGTGTTGGCGTTTGCCATGCGGAAGTCATAGTCCATGAGCGAGCCGCAGAAATCACAATAAATGTAGGCAGTCGTTGAAGGTCGCGACTTGGGCGCGCCGCACTGCGAACAACTCACGCGCTTGATGAACCGCGAGTGCGCTTTCAACGACTCGGGAATCGCATCGCCCATTTTCGGAATCCCTGCTGAGATGTTTGATTGTTGTGGTCCTGCTGGCTTGCGTTTTTTGAAGAAGAAATCCATGAGGCTCACTCCCGTATGTGGATATTGATTACGCTCAGGAAATCATATCATGGGATGAAGAACCGCTTCCTCCTCCATTTCGGCTAGATCGCTGACCCTCAGCTTTAGACAACCCCCAAGCCTCGCTCTTTCAGCGACGCCCATTTCCCGTGACCGATCACCAAATGATCGGGGACTTCCACATCCAATAGTTTTCTACCTGCACAATGCATAACGCGTTGCCGTCATGGTGAGTGTGAGGTAGTAGGAGCAAGATATTTAGTAAAGATCTGTGGATACGTTGGGTGAGCGAGGTCCAACTGCACTGCCTGAGCAAGTGAGAACCATTGAATGGAAGCGTGTTCATGGTTTTGCCTGTTGAAAGGTGTTCCCGACCAGGCAGTTACGAGGTATAGATGCATGTATAAATCATAGGTCTCGACTCCGCGAGCTTTGGGAATAGATGCCACCAGTGTTTCCAAAAAGGTCCACTTTGTTGGAGTGATGCCTAATTCCTCCCGCAACTCGCGAACCAACGTTTGATGTTGGTGTTCACCGGGCTCAATGTGCCCGCCAAATACATCCCAGACGTTGGGATAGAATGTGCGCGTTGGGGCCCTTAGGCCAAGCAAAATCATCTGTGATTCGACGATCAAAGCTGCTACAACCTCTTGCATTAATGCCGTTTCCCTCTGGTTTTGATGTTCACAAAAAACCTGGGCCTAGTGCCTTCAGTGAGAGCCATCATATTTGCATTGTGTAAGGCATTTTAACTATCACAGCGCTATGGGCTTTGTATTTGTTGACGTATCAAGGTACTTAATTTCTGCACAACTTCATTGAATGTAGTAGACGGTAATTTACCAACGAATTCCGCCTGCCTTGCTTTCCAATCGAGGCTTTTCACCTGGTCGGATAATATTGCCCCGCTGATTTTCAGGCCATCAGGTATTATGACTTCAAAGGGATATCCTTTAATTTGACTCGTAATCGGGCAAAGAATGGCCAATCCAACTTTGCGGTTATAGGCCGCTGGCGATAAAACCAACGCTGGTCGGCGGCCTGCCTGCTCATGCCCCGCCTGTGGATTAAATGTAATCCAAACAATATCGCCGCTGTTGGGAATATATGCCATGGTTTACCAAACTTCGTTTCCCACCGCAAACCCAGTATCAATCTCGTCATGGATGTTATTTTTGTTGATACCTGCCAGCAATTCTTCAAGTGTCCAGATTGGCGTGACGACGGGCGTGATGATGATCTGACCATCAACAAGGGAAATTTCCACAAACGAATCGTTTTCCAGTTGAGCGTCAAGAGCAAACGCTTTCGGTATACGTAAGGCGAGGCTATTACCCCATCTTTGAACTTTTGTGCGCATAAGATCATCTCCTGTCTGTATCTACAACAAAGATACACCCTTTATCTCAATTAATCAAGAGGTTTTCATTCACGTCAACTACACAACCATTATGCTTATTACGCAGAACTCAAGCCTCTTCTTTTCACGACAGCCACTTTCCATGAACGATTACTGATTTGTACGGTCGCTACCAATCGTAAATGGTTCCATCCGGCAGAATGGCTAGCCCATTATGATCTGGCGTAATATTTTCAATAGCGCTGATGGCTTTGGGGATGCCTTCAACCGCTGGAACTGCCTCCACGGAATACTGGTTCATATCAGTCTGGATCATACCCGGATAGAGCCCGATTGTAGTGATTCCGTAGTCTCCTAACTCCAGTGCCAGCATCTTGGTCAACGAGTTGAGCGCATACCGACTGGCTATGTAGGGATGGTTTTCTACCCGGTCCCATTTGGAAATGGGTGGCGTTGGCATGGTGATATTCACTAATTTGGAAGGCGCCCCAGCGTGGAGTAACTCTAAAAACTCCTTTGCCACAATCACCGGGCCCACTGCGTTGACCTGGAAACTCTCCAGCAAGTCATGCATTTCAATTTCAGCGAGTTGCATGGCCTGTCGAAGAATCCCGGCATTATTGATGAGCAGATGTAGCGCATCGACGCGCTTTGCCACTTCGGCTTGACAGGCTGTAATCTGTTGAGGGTCAGTTACATCCATTGGCAGGATGATAATAGCCTCACCATAGGTCTGCTGAAGTTCATGCAACTCGCTTGCCTGAGATGGCTGCCGACAGGTCGCGATGACGCGCTTCCCGCGTTCAAGATAGGCCGATACGAAGGCAAGTCCAATCCCCCGATTTGCACCGGTAACGAGCACATTATTCATGTAAATTCTCCCAAAACAGGCGTTGCATGAAGCGCCCAACCACTTTGATTCTCATGCAAATCCCAAGCCTCTTTCCTTCAACGACACCCATTTCCCGTGACCGATCACCAAATGGTCGAGCACTTCCACATCCAATAGTTTGCCTGCCTGCACGATCGCGCGCGTCACTGCCACATCGTCTGGGCTGGGAGTCGGGTCTCCGCTGGGGTGATTATGGATCACAACCAAAGCCGAAGCGTTTTTGCGGATGGCTTCCTTGAATACTTCTCCAACTCTTATCTGCGAAGAATTCACCGATCCTTTATATACTTCAACGATCTCTGAAACCCGATTCCTTCGATCCAACAGAACGACGCGTAAGTGTTCCTGCTCCAAAGCGGACATCTCATACGAAACCAGCGCGGCAGCATCGGCTGGGGAGTTGATGGTGGGGCGTTCTTCCGGAGCTTCAAGAGTCAACCGCCTGCCCAGTTCGATGGCGGCTTTGATCTGTGCGGCCTTAGCGTCGCCGAGTCCGTGTTGTTTTTTTAGGTCTGCGAGCGGCGCTCGATGCAGACCAGCCAGCCCGCCAAATTTGTTGAGTAGGCGTTGCCCGACCGCCACCGCACTTTCTCCCTTTACACCCACGCGCAATAGGATGGCGATCAACTCGGCGTTCGTGAGAGCCTGTGGACCTAACGAAGCCAGTCGCTCGCGTGGACGGTCCGCCTCGTGCAAGTCCATGATGCGGTAGATGGGTTTGGAATTAGTTTCAGCCATAGGAATTCCCTTTAGGAAAGATGTGAGCCTATTTTACAGCGAATCTTAAGAAATACTTTGCTTGACATGGCATTATGCCTACAGTAGAATATTCCTCGCCTTGCCCCGCGAGTTATGCGGGATAATAATTGGGCCTGTAGCGCAGTTGGGAGCGTGCCTCAATCGCACTGAGGAGGTCAGGGGTTCGAATCCCCTCAGGTCCACTAGATTAACGATTTTGGATTGACGAGAAATCTGAAATCAACAATCGAAAATCCAGAAGGGCCCATAGCGCAGTTGGGAGCGCGTCTCAATGGCATTGAGAAGGTCGAGGGTTCGAATCCCTCTGGGTCCACAAAATAGTAGGTCACGTCAGAAATGTGACCTGCAAAAAGTCATGGCAGGAGTAGTAAGTCATCCCGTCAGCGAGTTGGGAGAGCAAGGTGTGAGCCCAGCAACGGCATCGAACGGGAATGCCAAAATCCCCTAACGGGGACCCAAGACCGAACTCGCCTGTTTTCTCGCAAGAGAGACTTTGCTGGTGAATCAAATAGCCAGCAACGGCATCATCCGTTATCATGAATAAAGTGGTGTTAGTCCGATAGTTGATTAGTTCGGTAGTTACTTGGTTGTTACCATTTGGCTACGAAACTAGGGAACTACAAAACTAACACAAACTGGGTGGTACCGCGGAGAGAACTCTTCGTCCCTGTTGTGGATGAAGGGTTTTTGTTTTTTTAACTCTGGAGTCCGTCAGCTTGCTGACGAATTTGTGGAGCAAGCTCCACGACTCCAGAAATAGAAGTGGAGGCTCGCATGAAAATTCGCATCAATTATATCTTCTGGAAACAGGGGCCTCTTCTTCCACGCCTCGTCTGCAATTCGAATTAAGGGTCTAGGGGAAGACCTGATACCGGATACTAAAATACCAGACACATTAATTTATGAGGAAAGAATGACTACAACAAAAGCGCAATCCGTGGAAAAAAAGAAATCCACTACCAGAAAAAAAGCTATCTCTAAAAAGACTACGACCGCAATGACAGACAAGTCTTTCAACCCCCAGGTCTTCGAGCCGAAGTGGCAGAAGAAATGGGAAGAGGATCAGCTGTATCGCTCCGTCATTGACGAGAGCAAGCCAAAGCATTACGCATTGACAATGTTGCCTTATCCCAGCGGCGACCTGCACATTGGTCACTGGTTCTCGATGGTTCCCCCTGATACGCGCGCCCGCTTCATGCGGATGAAAGGCTATAACGTGCTGTTCCCGATGGGATTCGACGCGTTCGGTCTGAATGCCGAGAATGCCGCTATCAAGGATGGCATCCACCCAATGAAGCGGACATTTGCGAACATAGAACGCATGCGCACACAGATGAAATCCATGGGTCCCATGTTCGATTGGGAGCGCGAAGCGATTTCAGCAGAGCCTTCCTATTACAAATGGACAGAATGGTTCTTCATCCAGTTGTACAAAGCGGGACTGGCATATCGCAAGATGTCCGCAGTGGACTGGTGTCCAAAGGACAACACCACACTGGCGCGTGAGCAGGTGATCGGCGATAACCGCGTCTGCGAACGATGCGGCACGCCCGTCATTAAAAAGGCTTTGGAGCAATGGTTCTTCAAAGCCACGAAATATGCCGATGAACTTTTGCGTTTCGATGAAATAGACTGGCCCGAACGCGTCAAGACCCTGCAAACGAATTGGATCGGACGAAGCGAAGGCGCGTCGGTCATTTTCAAAACCGTCCCTATCGGGGATGATAAAGCTGGCGACGACATCGAGATATTCACCACCCGCCCCGATACGTTGTGGGGGGCGACCTTCATGGTCTTCTCCCCTGAACATCCGTTGGTGAGTGAGATCACAACGCCCGAAAACAAAGCCGCGGTCGAAGCATATAAAGCGCAAGCCGCGCGTCAATCGGATATCGAACGCGAAGCCTTGGACAAGGAAAAGACGGGTGTATTCACTGGCGGATATGCGGTCAACCCCGTCAACAACGAACGCATCCCGATCTGGATAGCAGATTACGTCTTGATGAGTTACGGCACGGGTGCGATCATGGCCGTGCCTGCGCACGACGAACGCGACTTTGCATTTGCACGCAAATACGGATTGAAAGTGATTCCCGTCATCCAGCCCGAAGGTGTTGAATCGAACAGCGACACAATGGAAACCGCCTACGAGCATGAAGGTGTGATGATCAACAGCGGTCCATTCAATGGTATCCGCGCAACGAATGACAAGGGCATGAAGAATCCCGCCATCAAAGCTGTGATCGAGTGGCTGGAGGAAAAAGGCATTGGCAAATTTAGCGTCAATTATCGCTATCGCGATTGGTTGATCAGCCGCCAGCGATATTGGGGCGCACCGATTCCCATGATCCATTGCGACGTGCATGGCTGGAATCCCGTACCTGAAGATCAACTGCCCGTGACCCTGCCCGAAGACGTGGAATGGAAGCCGACGGGTGAGTCGCCCTTGAAGCTGCACCCGACGTGGAAGAACACGACCTGTCCCGTGTGCGGTGAACCCGCCATCCGCGAAACCGATACGATGGATACCTTCATGTGTTCGTCGTGGTATCACCTGCGCTACCTGTCACCAAAGTACGACCAGGGCCCGTTCGATGACGCCGAATACAACTACTGGATGCCCGTCGACACCTACACGGGTGGCATTGAGCATGCCACCATGCATCTGCTGTACACAAGATTCTTCCATAAGGCCTTGCGCGACATGGGTATCACCGAAGGCAACGAGCCGATGATGCAACTGCGCAACCAGGGCATGGTGCTGGCGCAGGATAACAGTAAGATGTCCAAGAGCAAAGGCAACGTGGTCGCGCCAGACATGCTGGTGAACAAATACGGCGCGGACACTGTGCGCGCCTACCTGATGTTCTTCGCGCGTTGGGAGATGGGTGCACCATGGGACTCGCAAGGCATTGAAGGCACCGCCCGTTGGATACGCCGCGTTTGGGTTCTGTTCACTGATGACGAGAACGCATCACGCGCAGCCGGAAGTGGGTCCGCCTACGATGAGCGGACTCTACGTCGACGCGTCCACCAGACCTTGAAGCGTGTGACTAGTGACTTCGAGAACTTCGAGTTCAACACCATCATCTCATCCCTGATGGAACTCTTGAACGAAATGTACAAAGCGCGCGAAAATGGCGCAGTGGGCAGCGCGGCATGGCAGGAAGCAAAGGAAATATATGTGAAGATGCTGGCTCCGGTCGCTCCGCACATTGCCGAAGAGTTGTGGACGAATCACATGGGCAAGCCGTATTCGGTCCATCAACAACGTTGGCCCAACGTGGATGAAGCCGCGGCGAAAGAAGACGTGATCGAGATCCCAGTGCAAGTCAACGGGAAAGTACGCGACCGTATCACCATCCCGGCTGAGGCGAGTGAAGCTGAAATAAAATCTGCTGCGCTGGCTTCTGAAGCTGTCCAAAGATATTTGGAGGGCAAGGAACCGAAGAAGGTGATCGTGGCAAACAAAAGATTGGTCAGCGTGGTGGTGTAAATTCAGCGATCAGCATAAAGTGAGTAAAGGCGGTGCGCTTTCTTTTTAGAAAGCGCACCGCCTTTTTGATTCACATATCATACAAAGGTACTAATTTTTTTCGTAATCATTTTGCAACATCTTGGCAATTCTACTGCAACGCGAGAACTCACATATAGTCATACAATATAAAAGATAAAAGATCCCCTTATAAATAAAGATGATAGCCCTCCATAGACATACACACCTCCGCTTAACTTGAGTGGGAAAAACAGATGATGCTTGAAGGTGTAATGATGTCAGAAGGATCTAGATTTTACCCGTCTGGTATTTGTTTCGTAAAATTTGTGCCCCATAAGGAGAAATGACCATGAAATCCAAACGTCTGTTTCAAATTTTAGTCCTGCTTGCTTTGTTATTCAGTCCATTGGGAACCAGCCAGCCTGTACGTGCCAGCACCAATTTGATGCATCCAGTAGATGCCATGATCGTCGACCGCGATCTGAATTTTTGGGATGCCACCTACATCGGTTTTGTCAGTGCCACTATTTATGAAAAATGGCATTTTGAGTTCACCGAGTCCCACAATTTCGTTGTGACTGTGTCCCCAGTTGCTGGTGACCTGGTGCCCCTGCTTATTTTGCAGGATGCGAGTGGAAGCGAAATTTCGCATGGCACAGGCACATTAACCAGCACACAGCCTGCTGGAAATTATTCGGTTCAAGTTCAACCTGAATCAGGCAGTGGTTTTTATATTCTCACGATCCGGCAATTAAATCCGAATCCAAGCCAGGCATCCGTCAGCACAGCGGTCAACCCCGCGAGTGTGAATGCGGGCGAGAGTGCCGTGGTCACTGTCAGTTTGAATGATGTGCCTGCCGAAGGTTACACCAGCGCAGAATTCACCTGTACTTATGATGCAAACCTGGTGCAGGTAAGCAATATCGCTGTCACAGGTCTATTCGGAGCTGATGCTGCCACAGCCATTAATGATCCGCAGAATGGAAGCTTCATCGTTGCGATCGCGGGTAGTAATGGCAATAAAGCTACCATCAGCGGCGCGGCATTTACATTTAGTGTGCTGGGCCTGCAAGCCGGTCAGACTGCAATTGAATGCACGGCGCGCGTTTCGAAAGGCGACAATGTCCTCACGAATCTTCCATCGACTGGTGCCAACCTGACCATAAACGGAAGTGTATCCACAGCGACTTCAACGCCTACACCAGCCGAATCACCGACAGCGACCTTCACACCAGATGGATCGGCGACAGCGACCTCCACGCCTGATGGTTCAGCTACAGTAACCTCCACACCCGATGGATCTGCTACTGCAACTTCCACACCGGATGGCTCAGCCACAGCAACCTCCACGCCGGATGGCTCAGCCACAGCAACCTCCACGCCAGATGGGTCAGCTACAGTAACTTCCACGCCAGATGGATCTGCTACGGCAACATTCACACCGACGCCAGGTGCAACGCAAACGTCCACGCCGATTGAATCGCCCACCGCAACACTTCCGCCTGTTGGCTCAGGCACTCTCACTGGACAAGTGCTTGCAGGCAAACCCATTACCGTCAGTTTGTTGAATGCGGATAGCTCATTGGCCGGATCGGTAGTTGCCAACCCGGATGGCACTTTCAGTCTGACTGCTCCTGCTGGACCTTACACTGTACGTGCCACAGCCAGCGGATACCTCAGCGCCCAGGCTTCCGTTACGCTGACCGATGGCAGCACTACGACGATGCCCACCATCAGTCTGCTCGCTGGTGATATTGATAACAACAACGTCATCGATCAATTTGACGCCATGACGATCGGGATGAGCTACAACAGTGCGGAACCGGCTGCTTCAGACTTGAACAACGATGGTGTCATCAACGTTCTGGACTTGGAACTGCTGGCCCATAACTATCGAGAAACCGGCCCTGTTCTTTGGGAGTAGAAACACATAAAGAAACAGGGGCGTACGAAATTGTACGCCCCTGTCTTTGGAGTACCATATGAAATCCATTTATGCAGTTACCTTTGCGATTGTTCTTAGCTTTGCGATTGCGGTAAATGTTAATGCCCAAACTACCGAAAGCATCTGGCTGACAGCCAGTACGACAGCATATAAAACCGGGGAGACTGTAACAGTGGCACTCAATGCCACATCTGCCACGCCCATTCAGGGATTTACGTTTCAGATCCGCTACGACCCGGCCTGTCTGCGGCCAGTCAACGCCTCCAGCCCTGTCCCCGGTATGAATGGTCTGCCATTACCTCAACTCACCGGCCAGGTGGATGGTACCTATGCCAGCACCACGCCTCAAACAGTTAATGGTCTATTAGCTGAGATACGTTTTATCACCCTAGGCGGCTGCCAGACGGGACTCTCGCTGGAGAGCGCCGCGCTTGCCATCCGTAATGAGGCGGGGTTCGCGGCCCCACTTACATCCGTAACAATTGGTGAAAAAAATATTGCCCTGAATATTGATAAGGAAGTTGCGGCGGCGCAGCCTGCCCAGCCAATATCCGGCTCGATCCTTCCGCTGGATCCGCCCGCCACTGAGCAGGGAATCCCCGGTTGGGCAATTGGTTTACTGGCAACGCTGTTGTTGGTTGGCATTGTGTTTAGTGCCTTCAAATTTTTACAGGCAAGGTCTGCAAGCACGCCAAAAACATCCGCGCCTTCACGCAGCGCCGCGCTGCATATTAAACACGGTTCACAGGCAGGGAAAAGTATTGTCATAAACAAATTGCCCTTCCTGATCGGGCGCGACCCCATTAACGATATTTGCCTCAATGACTCACACGTCATCAGCCAGCACGCCAAAATTTTTGCCACAGACAACGGTTATTACCTGATGAACCTGGGTGGCGAGACATTTATCAATGGCCGCGCAGTTAAAAAAAGTTCTGCCATCTTAAAACCGGGTGATGTGGTGCGCCTGGGAAAGAGTGCCTTGTTCGTATTCGGATAATAATGTTTTGAAAAAACATGAGCGTTGATCATATGATCGCAAAGACTTGCGTTTCGTAGCCATACTTTAGGATGGCTTCAACCAAGTGAGGAGTATGCAAAATGAAATCCAGATATTTGCTTCGGGCTATTTGTCTGCTGGCTTTGCTTGCCTCGTTCATCCCGGCAGGGGATGCCAGCGCACTTGTTTCAACAGAGGTTCCACCTGTGGATATGTTTCAATTGCCATGGGAACAGGGACTTTCCTGGGTCGCCATTGATGGGCTGGATAATGGCACCAAACGACCGTTAAGCAGCTCACATAATTTCACAGTGGGTGGTGCCATTGATTTTGCTCCGCATAATAATATGGTCAGGGGCGAAAACACATCCACCTTTTGGACGACCGCTGCCGCGGCTGGGACGGTGGTAGGAACATCAAGTTGTCACGTCATCATTGACCATGGCAACGGATGGATCACACAATATCAATTCCTTGCCAACGTTCAGGTGAAATTGGGCGATGCTGTTTCCCGCAACCAGCGCTTGGGGATTATTGCGGATGGCGTGCGACAAAAGTTTTGTCCTGGTAGTTTGGAGCCTAATGTCCCGCATTTGCATTTCATGCTGCGCCCTACGATGAGAGATGCAACCTTTGCCGGATGGCAAGTTAACTATCTGCCGGTTCTAAACAAAACAACTTTTACGAAGAACGGTGAGACCCTGGGGTTATTCAAGCCGTTATTGAATGCGCCTATTGTGCCGCCTACTGCCACACCCACCTCTACCATTCCTGCGACGATAACACCGGGACCGGGTACAGTCACGCTGACGCCTTCTGTTACACCGTTTCCACCGACTTCCACGTTGCCTTCATCCACCACTGGAACTCCTGCAACCGCGAGCGCTACGCAGACCTCCACACCTACGACGACTGGCGCGTATGTATCCACTGTGATCAGCCAGCCGAATATCGGTGTGGGTGACACGACTCTGGCGACAGTCAATTTGAACAACGTACCAACTGAAGGGTATACCAGTGCCGAATTCACTTGTACCTTCGATGCGAATCTGGTTGAAACAAGCAGCATTGTGATCACGAGTCTCTTCGGACCGGATTCGGTCTCTATCATCAATGTGCCTCAAAACGGGACCTTCATCGTTGCGATTGCAAGCAGTGACAGTAACAAAGCCACGACTAGCGGAGCTGCATTCACATTTGATGTCAAAGGCTTGCAAGCCGGTCAAACGACGGTTGATTGTGTGGCGCGCGTCTCTCAAGGGAACAATACGCTCACGACTCTGCCTTCGAATGGGTCTGCTCTGACAATCCTTGATGCAACTCTTACGCCGACGGTTCTTCCTCCGACTGCAACACCTACATCGATATTTACTGCAACTCCCACAGTACCCACGCAGACTCCCATCGCCGGCTGGCTGACCTTTACCAACTCCACATTTGGTTATCAGTTCCAGTATCCGCCGCAGGGACAAATTCGGTCAGACAGCACCGCTGGAGATACCATCATCACAAATTTGCCCATCGTCCAGTCTGGCACCAATCTCGCAGATAAGTATCTCGAGGTGGCTGCAGGCGCGAACGCCACCGAATGTAAAAGCCTATTCCAGACTCAGGATCCGGGCGTGACCGTCACGATCAACGGCATTTCCTTCCTGAAACAAACCGGAATGGAAGGCGCCGCAGGCAGTATTTATCAGTGGGTCGCATACGCCACTCTCAGAAATGGCGTGTGTGTGAGTGTGAACTTCATTCTGCACGCTATTTCTCCAGGTGCATCCGCCACACCGCAGCCACCCTACGATTACGCCACTGAGACTGCCATCTTTGATCAAATCATTGGAACCTATATGTGGCTTGCCTCAATGCCAACCGCGACCTCCACGCTCGCCAGCACGCCGGTCACTTCGCAGACGCCAACCGATACGCCGACACCCTTCGCGACGTTCACGCCCACGCCTGCTGAATCGTTGACGCCTACATTTACGTCCACATCCATTGTTACAGCTACAGCCACACCCATATCGGGCGCTGTCCTTACGGGAGAGGTGATCGCATCCAAGGTTGTCACAGTTCGGTTATATGACACAAGTGATGCTCTAGTCGCGGCGGTCAATGCCAACCCGGACGGAACATTCAGGTTTGAGGTCGCCGCCGGCACATATACCATCGTAGCCACCGCCAACGGATTCCTCCGCATCCAGGGCTCGATCACACTCGCAGAGGGAGACGTGCGCGCCATGCCTGTGATCACATTACTCGCCGGGGATATCGACGACAACAATGAAATCGATCAATTCGACGCCATGACTATTGGTATGAGTTACAACACCGCCGAACCGCCCGGAGCAGACTTGAACAATGATGGCATAATCAACGTGCTTGACCTGGAGCTTCTGGCGAAGAATTATCGGAGTACTGGGCCGGTTGTGTGGGAATAACATTGCCAAAGTCAGATAGAAAGTAGTAAAAGCCCCTGAAAGTCGCAAGACTTTCAGGGGCTTTGAGTTTTTGGGAAAATCTATTTTTTCTTTGTCTTTTTATTTTCCCAATCAAGCAAGCCGCGCGATCCCTGATCAATTTCTACTGCTCGAATCTTTTGAACACCTTTCCAAGTGCTATAACAAATCCTCGCTAGATCTTCATTTTCGAATGGTTTTCTAAACACAAAAAGGTGTTCGCGCATAATCAAATAAGCTTGAAGTGTTTTGCACTAGCAGACCAACGCGGCCTCGTGTCGTATTATACTGAGTCTCTATTATTTCTTCTTTTAGAGCAAATCCTGTTCGCAAACATCTTTGCAATACAAAATGAGAAAGTGGAATATAGTTGCGAGTTATTCCTGATCTTTTGCTGTGCCCTGATTTAGCAGAGATGCTATCTAATTTGCTCTATCCTTTGCATCTCTCCAATCATCAAAGTCTCCACATATGCAGATTTCTCCCTCTTGCTTGATTTCAACACTGTAATGCAACATTCCTTTTCTTCCAGACATAAAAGCACCTCCGTGAAATTATCTCAGGAGGTGCTTTCTTTTCGTGTCCGTTTTTTACGGGTTCAGTTCATTTGCCCAGGTCTTTGTTCATCATTCGATTCTCTTAGGGTATGCTCAATTGCTGTCCGGAGGTTAACGCCGCACCCACTGAGAGACCATTGGCTTGCGCGATCGCTGAGGGATCAATATCACCAAATTCACAGGCAACACCATAAATTGTTTCATTGGCGGACGCAACTGTATACGTGGCAGGATGGGTTTTCAACATTCGGTTGCCAGGGAATGCTTTTCCTGATTGGGGGATTTTCAAAACGAGACCAGGATAGACGGTCTGGCTATCAAAGAGACCATTCAAAGCCAGTGTTTCATCGGGGTCTACATTAAAGCGACGTGCGATGCAGAATACAAATTCGCCATTTTGCAATGTATAAGTTGCTGGTCTCGAACCGGCGGGCAATGCCGTAGGTAATGTGCCGCTCACAGCCAAAGTGGCAGTTGAAGTATTTGCAGGGGATGTAATACCGATAATGGGTGTGGATGTTGCACTGGCTTGAGGCGTCCCGCCAGTCGCAGTGGATATCGCCGTTGCTGGCGTGGTGGTCTGCAACGCTGCGGCTGTCCCTGTTGCAAAAATTTCCACATCAGTCATTTGTGTGGCTCCGGTGAGTGGTGTAGCAAACAAACTTGTATCAATCGGAGTATTTGTGACACTTGGTTGCTGTGAATATGGTTGGTTACATGCAGAAGTGATGATCACCACCAGCATAAGCATGGAGGCAACCACAGAGCCTCGTTTTATACGTGCCATAGTCTTCTCCTCAGTCTCGAACAAAAGTTTCAACGATGGTAGCACATCCCGTTTAGCGCGTCAAGTTATGCAATGGGATATTAGAGGGATACTAGCGCGCGCATCGAAAATCAGATAATAATTGATTTACGCGCATCTGCGCTTCGCTTCCCGCGTCGACCTGAAGCTGAATCCGTTTCCAAAGCTCACATAACCCGGCGCGGATCCCCTTATCTTCTGCAAGCGTTTTATCAGATAATTCTTCCGCGGTGATTATGTCACCAATCATAGCTTGCGCTTCAATATAAGTCAGCCATTCGAATGCATCTTCAGGTTGGTAACCAAGTGATATGGCCTCATTGATTGAATCATTGACCTGCTTCCAATCACCTTTCTGACGGGCCAGTTCTGCTTTTGCGTAGTAATAACACCAGGTGTGATCAGGTTCTGATACAAAAGGCAACTTTGCGGTTTCATTT
>JAXIPJ010000407.1:0-5246 GCA_045402985.1 Anaerolineales bacterium | reverse complement strand
CTCACTCACGGCCTTCTGGGTCGCCGCAGACATTGTAAGTTTGGCTTGCGCCGACCCAATCGGCTCGATGATACCACTCACTAATACTGTTGCAGAATCCCTTGTGGTAGATGCTTGGCTCAAGCCGGCCATTTGATACAAGCCGAACTTCAACGTGGAACTGCCAGGATTGAGAACAAGAATATTCACTCCATTAAACTCCTATGCTGATGGTTCATGATAGCGAAGCGCGCCAATTGCAATTGGGTCTGATACGGGGCTCCAGCCTAATACGGCCACTTCCAATCGCGCACCTCCGGCATGTCATCGCCGTGTTCACGAATGTACTGCTTGTGCTCGAGCCGCTTGTCGCGCATCGCCTGTTTCACCTGCGCGCCAATTCGTTCGAGCTTCGGCACGCGATCAATAACATCCATCACGAGGTGGAAACGATCGAGATCGTTTAGGACGACCATGTCGAATGGTGTGGTGGTCGTTCCCTCCTCTTTGAATCCACGCACATGAAGATTCTTGTGATTCGTTCGCCGATAGGTCAGTTGGTGAATCAATGAGGGGTAACCATGAAAGGCGAAGATGATTGGCTTGTCAGTCGTAAAGAGGGAATCGAAGTCCCTATCAGAAAGCCCATGCGGATGTTCGCTCTCAGGCTGAAGTGTCATCAAATCAACGACGTTGACGACACGCATCTTCAATTCGGGAAAATGCTGGCGGAGAATATCCACAGCGGCCAGCGTCTCCAAGGTCGGCACGTCTCCGGCGCACGCCATCACTACATCAGGCTCGGCGTGCGCGTCGTTGCTCGCCCAGTCCCACAGACCGATTCCGGCGGTAGTATGCTTGACAGCTGCATCCATATTGAGGAATTGCAGCGCGGGCTGTTTTCCGGCGACGATGACGTTGACGTAGTTACGGCTCCGCAAACAGTGATCGGCGACGGACAGCAGGCTGTTCGCATCGGGCGGCAAATACACGCGCACGACCTCAGCCTTCTTGTTGAGGACATGATCAAGAAAGCCGGGATCCTGGTGGCTGAAACCGTTGTGATCCTGTCGCCAGACGTGCGAGGTCAGAAGGTAGTTGAGCGAAGCGATGGGGCGCCGCCAGGGAATGTGGCGGGTGACCTTCAACCACTTGGCGTGCTGATTGAACATCGAATCAATAATGTGGATGAACGCCTCGTAGCAGGAGAAGAAGCCGTGACGCCCGGTCAGGAGATAACCTTCGAGCCAGCCTTGGCACATGTGCTCGCTCAAAATCTCCATCACCCGACCATCCGGCGAGAGGTGATCGTCGGTGGGCAGGATCGTGGCGGTCGAAACCCGGTCGGTCACTTCAAATAGGGCGTTGAGTCTGTTTGAATTCGTCTCATCCGGTCCCATCACGCGGAAATTCCGCGAGTCTTCGTTGCGCTTCATCACATCGCGCAAGAATTGTCCCATCACGCGCGTCGCTTCCCCCTCGACTGTCCCTGGCTTGGGAACGTCAACGGCGTAATCGCGGAAATCCGGCAGTTTCAAATCCTTGAGCAGTAACCCGCCGTTGGCATGAGGATTGGCTCCCATCCGCCGCTCGCCCTTCGGCGCTAACGCAGCCAACTCCGCCATCAATTTCCCGTTCTCATCAAAGAGTTCTTCGGGCTTATAACTTCGCATCCATTCTTCAAGTATCTTCAAGTGTTCCGGCTTGGTTGCCAGTTCTGCTAATGGAACCTGATGCGAGCGAAACGAGTTTTCAGTCGGAAGACCATCTACAAACTTCGGGCCCGTCCAGCCTTTCGGAGAGCGCAAGATAATCATTGGAAACTGCGGGCGATGCAAAAAGCCGTTCTCGTGCGCATCTTTCTGAATCGCCTGAATCTCGGCGATCACGGTATCGAGCGTTGCCGCCATGAGCTGATGCATCGTTTCGGGATCATCGCCCTCCACGAAGTAGGGTTTGTAGCCGTAACCGACCAAGAGACTCGCCAATTCATCGTGGCTGATTCGCGCCAGCACTGACGGGCTAGCAATTTTATAGCCGTTCAAGTGCAGGATCGGCAGTACCGCGCCATCGTGCGCCGAATTCAGAAATTTATTGGAGTGCCAGCTAGTCGCCAGCGGTCCCGTTTCCGCCTCGCCGTCGCCCACGACGCAGATGGCGAGCAAGTCTGGGTTGTCGAAGACCGAACCATAAGCGTGCATCAGCGAGTAACCAAGTTCGCCCCCTTCGTTGATCGAGCCGGGCGTTTCTGGAGCGACATGGCTGGGGATGCCACCGGGAAATGAGAACTGTTTGAACAGCTTCTGCAAGCCTTCGGCGTCCTGCGAGATGTCGGGATAGAACTCAGTGTAGGTGCCTTCAAGATAGGTGTTGGCAACCATGCCAGGTCCGCCATGTCCCGGACCGGCGACATAGATCGCGTTCAAATCATGCAGCTTGATGATGCGATTGAGATGCAAGTAGATAAAATTGAGCCCCGGCGTTGTCCCCCAGTGGCCGAGCAGCCTGGGCTTGACGTGTTCGAGCTTCAACGGCTCGCGCAAGAGTGGATTGTCGTAAAGGTAAATCTGCCCAACGGAGAGATAGTTCGCCGCGTACCAATAGGCGTTCATACGTCGCAGTTCTTCCGCGGACAGGGGAAGTGTTTCCTTCATTTCAATGGTAGTCATCTTTCGTCATAACCTTTCTCGGGTCTGCAACAGACCTGTTTCATGCGTTCATCTTTAATGGTTTACGTGTGAAGGAATAGCCTCGACAGAGGTCATAACCATCCTCCGCCAAAACCCGCCTGACGCAAGCCACCAACGATGTATGGGCACTTTCGCATCAATTGCCACAATAATCCAGTCCGATAATTTTCGAACATTAGAATAGTCGGCCCTTCATTAATCCCGAAATGCCACGGCGACACCCAGCCGTGGGGATTGCCGGATGTAGCAGGGTAGGTCGGCTTGAAGGACGCTTTGAAGCCGTAGCGGTTGGACTCCATTAATTGACGTCATGAATACAGTAATCGAGCACGGGCAGCACAATCTCAGGTGCGAACGGCAACGAGGCCGCCACGGCCCACGGCGCGATGGTTCCGTCGTCGGGTCCGTACGGCACGCCGCGCCCCATGTAATCGAAGAACTGGCGCTCGATGCCGGCAATGCTGATAGTGTCGGGGCCGGGACCTTCGCTCGCAGTCAGTCCCCAGCAATGCCCGCCATAGTATGCAAACTTGAGCGGGTTGTCGATTTCGTACTGACGCTGTACATAGGTCGCGCGTCGGCTGTTCTCAAAATAGTCAATGCTTTTATCATGCATGAATGCATCCTGAATGCCGCGAAGGTCAATCCAGACATGCGAGAGCTGGTGCGTGAACAACGGCCCGGCATAAAGATATTCATATCCGTAACAGTGTTCCCACCGATAAGTCGAAGTCCACGCTGCGTAGCTGCTCTCGGACAAAGGATGAGTCGGCGAGCCCGGTCCCAGGATATACAGCAGCAGCGCCTCATCGTAGCCTTCCCACCTGTATTTGAGAAATCCGCTTTCGGGCTTCCAGCTGTGCGTGACCGTTGCGCCGCCGTCTTGTGCCCACTGCCAATCTGCACGTCGGTAGAGCGCATCGGCAAGCGCACGGATTTCATGCTCGTCCGGCGTATCGGCGGCAAAATACATTCCTGCCGTCAACGCACCCGCCAGCAGTAAAGCGCTGTCTATTGTTGACAGTTCGCATTGCCAAGCGCGCCGCCCGGTCTGCATGTCGAGAAAGTGATAGTAAAAGCGCCCTGGTAGCCGGTCGCGTCGGGTTCGGGACCTTGGGGGCTGTTCCAGAAAAAACGCAGCGTCGTCAGCGTTCGTTCCACCGCCGCGGCGCGCGGCACAAATCCGCGCTCGACAGCCACCGGGTAAGATGCCAATGCGAGGCCAGTGGCGGCAATACTGGCAAGCCAATCCGCTTCGGTCTTGTCGATCACCAGCCCGTTGGCTGGATTTGTTTCGTGCAAAAAGTAGTTAAATGATTCGTGCTGAAGCTTTTCCAACTCGGCATCGACGGTTAGTTTATTGCTCATCATGCTTTCACCTGGCCAGTGCGGGTTTGCGCGTCAGAAACTCGCGCACCAGGCCGAGTGCCGCGTCAGTCTTCGCGATGGATGCAGCGCCATTCTTCTCGATGCCGGTCAACGCGCGAATAGCATCAATGGTCTCCGGGACGACGATAGCTTGATTGTAGACTTGACAGTTATAGAACAACTCGCTGCCCACCACTGTCAGGCCGTCTTCCCACAGACCCACCTCCCACATATCACCGCGCGGGCGGCCCAGATCGGCCATCATCTCCAGCGTGCTATTTAGGGCAACCACGCCCTCGGACATTCGCAAAAACGCAATGCGCGGCGCGGCGCGGAAGGCGGCCAGCACTTCGTCTCTGCTGGCAGGTCGGGTGAGTTCGACACTCCAGGAATGCAGGTGACTGGTGGTATGCGCGGCCACCACCGCAATCGTCATCACATCGAGATCGGGCAGGACCGTTTGGGCGTCCGGGCCTTGATGCGAGGGGATGTTCTTTTCCGGAACAACTGTGTTCATCACACCGCCATGGTCGGATTCCCACGGGTCGGTCGCACGGCGGATGAGCACCCCGCGCGCCTTCTTCAGCAGCCCGGCGTTCTTAAGTGCGCCCAACGTACGGACGATGCTGGTGGTATTGCACGAAACCACACGAGTCGAGTCGCGGCCAATGGCGGTCTCGTAGTTGGCCTGCGCCACAAACGAGTGGCCGGTGAGACTGTGTTTCTCGCCACCCTGAAAGATAGATTTCACTCCGACGGCCTTGTACTTCTCGAAGTTGGCCGAGGCGACTTTCTTGGGCGTCGCGTCGGCGACCACATCAATCTTGCCCAAGGTGTCATCCAAATTCCCAGCTAGCGGAATGCCGCCGGCACGCATTTGCGCAGCCGACTCGGCGCTGGATGCGAAGATCGGATAACCTTTTTCGACAGCGACCATGATACGCCAGTCGCTGACCACATCGGCCACGCCGGCCAGTTCCATATCATCCTGCATGGCCACTGCGTCGGCAATGCGCTTGCCAATGACGCCGTAGCCATTCACCAACACACGAACTTTTTGATTCAACATTTAAACCTCCAGGTTATTAATAAGTAGAAGAGTACTCAGAGTTTCAACTTCACCAACTCCGCTTGATCCTGGCGGAGTTCACAGGTATTTTTCTTTCACTACTTGTCTCTGAGAATAGCGACGATGAGACACTCGCGTTA
>JAXIPJ010000303.1:0-7361 GCA_045402985.1 Anaerolineales bacterium | reverse complement strand
CAAAAGGCACTGATCTTTCAGGAGTCCACAGTCCGCGCTACACCTTCACCCGAGGATATCCAAAACTGCAATGATGCGCTCCTGTTCTGTCTCAATCAAAGAGGGCATGTTGATATCGGGTTCATCGCTAAACTCGCGCATCTTTCTGAAGAACAGGCATTCGCAGAATTGGGTGACAGGATCCTGTGGACACCCGAACGCGAATGGGTTGCCAGTGACGTATACCTGTCAGGAAACATCGCCGATAAGCTGGATAAAGCCAAAGAGCTGGTTGGCATTGAGCCGCGGCTGAAGAATACGATTGAAGCCCTGCAGCGCGCCATGCCCAAGCCTCTGAAACCTGGACAGATCCGGGCACGGCTTGGCGCTGGATGGATCCCCGCAGAATATGTCTGCCAATTCGTTGAGGAACTTCTGCCGGGTGTCAGAATGCAGTCTACATATATCCCGAAATTGGGTTCGTGGACATTGGATGTGAAGAGAGGCTTTGTCCCCGCTGAAAACACTTCGAAGCATGGCACCAAACGATATTCCGCCTTGGCTTTGCTGGAGGCGGGCCTGAACGCGCAAACCCCGGTTGTGTACGACACCCTCGATGAGGATGGTCGCGAAAAGCGTGTCCTGAACCAACAGGAAACCATTGCGGCGCAGGCAAAACTCGAAGAACTCAAGGCCCGCTTTGACACCTGGCTCTGGCAGGATTCGGAGCGCGCTGAGCGCCTATGCCAGATCTATAACGCGCGCTTCAATGTGTTTGCCCGTGCGAATTATGATGGCTCACACTTAACGCTCCCGGGTCTATCAAAGTCACTCACCCTGCGTTCGCTTCAAAAGGATGCAGTCTGGTTTGGCTTACAGCGTCATGCTACTCTCATTGGTGATGAGGTTGGTCTTGGAAAGACATTAACCGCCATCGTCAGCGTGATGGAAGCCATTCGCTTAGGTGCCGCACACAAGGCAGTCGTGGTAGTGCCTAATCACTTAACCGGGGATTGGCGTGATGCCTTCCTGCTTGCTTATCCACATGCCAGAGTATATTGCGCCGGAAAGAATGATCTCAAGAAAGACAAACGCGGAGAATTCCTAAGTCGCATCGCAACGAACCGTTGGGACGCGGTGATCGTCCCGCAGTCTTCGTTCAAACTGCTGCCGGTAAAGCCAGAGACATTGAATGCTTTTATCGAGGAAGAGATCGAAGAGTTGAGGGATTTCCTGAACAAGATCAAGGCGGATAGGGATGTAGACCGCAGGGCTAAGAAAGAAATTGAAAAAGCGATCAAACGCTTCGAATCAAAACTGGTAATCAAGTCTGACATGAGCAAGGATAGTGTACAGACGATTACCTGGGATCAGATGGGTATCGACATGATGGTGGTGGATGAATTTCACTGCCTGCCCTATGAATCGCAAGTGCTCACCGACCGTGGATTTCTTCCCATTGGTGAAATCATTGAAAAGCGCCTCCCGGTACTTGTGAAATCTGTAGATCTGTCCACGAACGAAGCCAAGTGGATGCCAGTCACCAGATGGTTTAACAACCCGCAGTCGGCTCCCATGGTCCGCGTCACGCATGAAAGAGGAGTATTCAAATGTACCGCCAATCATAAGGTTTGGACCTATGAAGAAGGATACGTTGAAGCAGGAAAGCTTACGCAAAAGCACACACTCAAAAGTCTGTCCGATATGCAAGAAGGAATTTGTTTCGAGCCAGCGAGGAAAAGCAGGGCAAAATCAGATTTACTGTTCACGAGAGTGCTGGAAGAAACGCAAACGCAAAACGGTGACCAAAAGTTGTCTTCAATGCGGAAAGGAGTTCACGTTCAGATCGTCAGGCAAAAGAAACAACGACAAAAGAAGATTTTGTGGCACATCATGTGCCGCAACATGGCGAATGGCACAGCCGGAGCGGAGAGAGTTGATGAAAGAATATATGCCTCGTATGTGGGCCGCGGCACAGGCAGTGACAACGGGGAAATCCAATCCTCTAGCATCAGCACGCATGAAAGCCAACCCCGAAGTGAGAAGAAAGATGTCAGTATCAATGTCTGGCAGAACTTTTCTTGCAAGGGGTGGAAACGGAAAACTAACTCCACAGCAGGAGTCCGTAGCAAACGCGCTGGGGTTGCCCATGGAGTATGCAATTCCTACCCGTCTTGTGAAGCATCAATTCAAATCCCTCCCGAATTGCTACAAAGTAGACATAGCGGACCCGACGCGAATGTTGGCAATAGAAATCGATGGAGCGACCCACAACACGAAAAAATGGAAATTCCTGGACAAACGGAAGACGGAGGTGTTGAACGCTCTCGGCTGGTCAGTGTTACGTTTCTCGAATCAGAGAGTAGATTCCAATCTGGAAGCAGTTCTCAAGGAAATAAGAGAGTTTACTGTCTCGAAGTAGCGGAAACCCATAACTTCTTCGCCGAGGGAGTCCTTGTTTCCAACTGCTACAAGAATCTGTATTTCCACACCAAGATGACTCGCATTGCGGGACTCCCCAATACAGACTCGCAGCGCGCCTTCGACATGTTCGTGAAGGTTCGTGACATCTTACAACGGAAAGGCCGTTTCATTGGACTGACTGGCACACCGATCGCAAACACGATGGCGGAGGTATTCACATTGCAACGCTATTTTAGTTATGACCAGCTAGTTGACATGGGACTATCTCACTTTGACTCATGGGCGCAGATGTTTGCCGATGCAGTCATGATGCCCGAAATGACGCCTGACGGTAGTGGTTTCCGTGTGAACACCCGCCTCGCTCGTTTCACCAATATTCCCGAACTCTCGGCGATGTTATCTCAGTTTATGATCATGCGCAGGTGGAAAGAAGTGTCTGGCCAGGTGGAGCGACCCATGTTATACGGCGGTAAGCCCACACCGATCAGGATGCCTGGTTCAAAGTCGTTGAAGGAGTATGTCAAATCATTAGCAAAACGGGCGGATGAGGTGCGATCTGGACGAGTGGAACCTAAGGACGACAACATGCTCAAGATCGTTGGCGATGGAAGAAAGGCGGCATTGGACCTGCGTTTAGTAATGCCCAATATTGCTGACCTGCCGATATCCAAGATCAACACCGCTGCTCGCAACATCGCGGATATTTACCATCATACCAAGATGCGCAAGTCTGCACAGCTTGTTTTCTGTGATCTAGGCACACCTAAGCCTCATAAAGATAGTGTGGTCGTAAAGGAGAGTGAAGAAGGAGAGGAAATCATACCTTTCGATACAGAAGATGTTGAACCTGAATTCGAAAACGTCTATGCCGATATTAAAGCAAAACTAGTGAAGCATGATGTAAATCCTGCTGAGATCGCATTTATCCACGATGCAAAAAGTCCTGCGGCGCGGAGCCAACTCTTTCAGGCTGTTCGCGAAGGTCGCATCCGCGTATTGATTGGCTCGACCGAAAAGATGGGTACAGGGATGAATGTGCAGACACGGGCACTGGCAATGCATCATATGGATGCTCCGTGGCGACCAGCAGACCTCGAACAGAGAGAGGGCCGTCTGCTGCGACAAGGTAATATGTACCCGGAAGTATTCTCATTCGTGTATATCGTTGAGGGAAGTTTTGACGGCTATGTTTGGCAGATCCTAGAGACAAAAGCCAGGTTCATCGAACAGTTCTTGAATGGGCAGACCGATGTACGCGAAATGGATGACGTTGGTGAGACCGTGCTTTCCATGGCGGAGATCAAAGCGCTCGCAAGTGGCAATCCAAAAATCATGGAGCGCGTCATGGCACAGAATGAAATTCTCAAGTTGGAACAACTACGTTTGTCCTGGCAAAACGAACGCAGGTATTCGCAGCGCCGGCTTTCTGCGACTCAGGGAGAACTTGAGCAGGTGAAAGTCCGAATTGAGCATTTGAACACAGGCGCACAGCTGCGCGACACGAATACTACTGAAGTTTTCTCAATGAAGATTGGAGCTACTTGCTACTCAGAAAGACGACTTGCCGGCCAGCAGTTGATTGAATTGGCGCGCGGCGTGAAGCTCGAGACCGAGCGCACCGGTAATGAGTCCAGAAAGAAGGTCGGCTCTTATCGAGGCTTTGTCGTATGGCTCCGCGCAAAGCCAAACCGCGAGCGCAGTATGCAATCCCTCGTAGAAGACCCGATGGGCGGCGTCGACATCCTTTTGGATTACAACGTTCCGCAGGTATTGGTGGCGCATGTTTCAGAGTCTGATACCGGGACCATTGCCAGCATCGATTCGGCCATCCGCTCGATTGATGGCGAAATCAATAAAAGCGTCGAGCGCCGGGATTATCTGGCCAGGGAAATTCAGACTCTGGAAGCGTTGCTCACGGAACCGTGGGAACACGCTGAGAAATTGGAATCCCTGGCAGGGAAACTGGCCCAGCTGGATCAGGAATTAATTGCCGCAGGCATCAGCGTGGACAAAGAGAAGGATTCTGATGAGGTACATGACGGCGTAGTGGAGATCGATGCGGTGGAGGAAGTAGTTAATGAATCTGAACAGGAAGAGTCAATCAGCTTTGACCTCACCGCAATACTGACTCGTATTGAGGAAATACATGCCTCGATGGCACCCATGGAAGAAGAAGCTGCGCCCATTCTATTACCAGCCTCAGGAAGCATTCTCCTTACGCCGGAAGCCGTGGCAGCCCTCGAACGTCAGGGAGAAAACGCGCTTGTGATGGCGGAGTTTGGCCGGAGCATCCTGAGTGGTACGCAGCTGAGGCTTACCGATTTATTGGACTTGGGCCAGACTGCTACTCGCCCAGTGAAAAAGTCTGCGAGAAAAAAGGAGCAACTGACAGGACAACTAAGTTTGTTCTAGATTCCCGCGTTGTCGTGTTCGTAACATATTTAGTGGTCAGCCCGGATGAACATCCGGGTTGATCGTATTTTCAGGAGGTCCCCATGCAATTTGAAAATGTAAATATCGAAGATCTGGTGTCCAATTACCGAAACTTTTCGGTGGAAGGCTTCAACATCTTTGCCTTGGGCAAAGATAATCTCCCGCACTTGATCTGCACCTGCCCAAACAAGGATACCGCGCGAGCCATACAGTCTCTATTGACCATCGCAAAGGGAGCGTACGGCCTGCAAGTTGTGAATGCGTACATCACCAGCCATTGCTATCTGTCGCCAAAAATTCTCGCAGACGGGAGTTTGGGTATGGTGGCATGGGTAATCAACGATGCGGTTTATGTGGATGGCAAGGCGTTGGAATACAACGAGCCGGAACTTCAACTTGGCACTTCTGAGTATGAGAATTTCATCCGCCAGTTTCTGATCAGGCGAGAGCAAGAGAGCGGCTCATGAACAATACACAACTCTCCCTGTTCGATTTTTCCCATAACTCCCCAGAGGTACTGGAAGAAGCCCCTCCTCAAATCGAGGATGGGCAGGTGTGTCATCCGTATAGCGCATTGCTCAGGCGACTGGGTACTTCGCAGGATGCCATGCCCAGCCCGGACGATAAAGAGGCCGTCCTGAAGGCCATGCTGGATGGCATCGGTCAAAATGAAATAAAGCTGGATTGGGTTCTTTCTGAAACCGACATTACGAAAAGGGATTTGCTTGCAGCTGGAGGTCACGCAGAGCGAGAATGCCTGCGGAAAGCAATGGCAAAAAACTTGAGGCATGCGCTGGCTGGATTCTATGGCACGGAGCAATGGCACCGTCATCGGTGTTTTTCGCCACTGCCCATTCTTCTGACAGATGGAGCGTTATATCTGGCCGAGAACGGCGGCGGGTCGGGTCCATCCGCGTTTTGGTTGATGGATGCCATTGCCTCCTATCAAGGCGAGAAAAAGCTTGCGCGCCATCACTTCCAAACATGGAGGCTGATTGTCACGCCTGAAAGTGAAAACAAATCCCGTTCCGCTGTTCTGATATGCGGCGAAGTCCAAAAGCCCATCATAAAACAGGAGATCGAATTCACAGACTTCCTGTTGGACGGCGAGACTTTGCTCTATGCATCACGGGATGAATTGGAACCAGGGAAGCTATGCCTGATCATCCTATTGCCCGAGGAATATTAGGCGGCAGAACCTGACATGAAGATCATTAGCAGATTGGAGATGTAAATATGAAAAACAATAACTCTCTTTCTTTCCCCTTATCTGATCAACTGAGCCACTATCTTGCGTGTGTCGAAAATCCAGGAAGGCTTGATTGTACTCACGTATCGATAAAGCTTGGTCCATCAATACTGATTCGTTTGGTTGGGATGAATTTGGTGACATCTGTATTGCGACGGTGCGGGATCAAGATGGCAGTCTTCGAAACCAGGGCCGGCGCGCTCGATGTTGCCTGTCTCAAATATGAAGGCAAAGAAATCCTTGGCGCCAATGATGAAACATCCACTGATGAAGCCCCATACGATTGCTTGTCCCTGGGCGAGTTGGCGAATCTTGGAGGATACGCGACCAGCGCTGTGCTGGCTGAATACTTTGCGCCCATCACGCAGGATGCAAAGATGTACGCAGTTGAGGTCCATGCGGCGAGATTTTCGATTCGGTTGAAGGTCTGCTGCTTTGGCCAGGTCCTCCCCATTGAGACAAATTCATTCAACCAGGACATCATCGTGAAAGACTATCTCAAGCGAAATCTTCAGCGCTTCTTGAGCAAATACTTAAACCAATGGAGGTGAGCTATGGATTTTTATAGAGCTAAACCAGCCACCTGCCTCATAGGGTCACTCAATATACTACTCGGCACAAAATTCGAGTTAGCACACAAAGCGGACGATTTTGCGGACGAGTATTTCATCGGCCCATTCGTCGTTTCCTATGATGTCGTGAATGACTGGCTTCTCTTTCTCAATCACAAACAGTACAGATACATTCACATCGCGGATTTGAACCGGCTGGCATCCATCACAAAACTCATCCTGAACGGCGACATACGGATAGCCAGCTCTTTCCTGCTGGCCGATATGCTCGACCGTATTGGCGTGGTTGTATCGAGAGGTCGTTGGACCATCGGGCCCGTTCATATTTGCTGCGACGATACAGAGGGCTGGTTATGGGAGATGCAGACTGATATCCAACACACCTGGACGGAATAGACGTAGGGATATAGCCCCAGACTACGTATATCACTCACGACCGGGCACAACCCAGCATGTGCCCGGTTTTCATATTTCATAAAACACAAGGAGGTCGCTATGAAGACTGCTACTAATTCCAAAACCATTGCCATGGGTGTCTCGGACGCCATTTTGACGAAAGCGCCCCGTTTCTTCGGCTCTTCCAAATCCATCCTGACAGAGCTATTCGAGAACTCCTATCGCGCCGCCGCTGAGAATATCCGCATTACATGGAACCCTGAAACACGAGTCCTGGAGTTCAAGGATTACAACCGCGGCCGTCATCC
>JAXIPJ010000212.1:0-3425 GCA_045402985.1 Anaerolineales bacterium | reverse complement strand
CGGCGGATGGCACCGTCCTTTCCACCGGTATCCATGGCTTGCAAGACGACCAGCACCTTGTGCTTATGCTCGGCAAATAACAATTCCTGCAATTCTTCCAGTTTGACGTTCAGCTTTTCAAGCTGGGCCAGAGCCTCTTTTTTGCCACCTTTAAAATCCTCCGTATCATTCGGGTCCCATTTTGAGAGTTTTATTTTGCCTTCTGGCTTGACTCTATACTGTTTCATGGAATATCCTTTTTTCTTCTTTCTATTTCCCGCCCTGAATACACAACAAATTTTCCTGTCGGATTTGGGGAGACTGCCCTGCTTATCCTGAACTTTCGGGCTGCTTCGCAGTGCGAAACCCGACCCGACGATGACTCCCATCGCAAAAGGGTTTGTTCTCAGAGTGGCCACATCGGCAAAGCGCTACACGCGTGTCTTCCCGAATGAGACTGCCACCTGGCCCTGTAATTCGCAATGGCCCTCGGACATACAGCGGACCATTGGGCCGCGCATTGATCGTTGTTTCTTCGGGCTTCGGTTCCTGGGGACCATCATCGAGCCGTTCGAAGTGCAGTGCCCCGGTCGGGCACGTCATGATCACTTCGGCAATCTTATCCGCTGTAGCTGCATCGACCTTGACCCACGGTCGGCTCTGGGGCTGGAAGACTTCCGGCAGGCCGCGGAAGCAGTAACCGGCGTGAATGCACAGCTTCGGCTCCCATAAGACGGCGATCTGGTCGCTGCGGTACACTCGCTCCACGCCAGGCTGTTTGCGCTCTTCGTTCTCGTTGTAGGATTCGCTCTCTGTTTCCAGATCTCCTCCAGATTCGGTAAGTACTTATTAAAAAGTATAGCATAAATTCACAGAGGATCATTTTCATAGACTTCAGAAGTCTTCCCTCACCCACGCGCTCAGGCGGGCATGCAGCGACAACGGCATACCAAACAGGCATATAATAACTTCCTACATCCGTTGTATTTCGGCGATTCAGAAGGAAGAAACAGATGAACAACCAGAACACACTGCAGTTGCTCCTCGGCGAATGGTCGGGGACAGGACGCGGGGAATTTCCCACGATCGAGCCGTTTGAGTATCTTGAAACACTACTTTTCTCTTCAGACGGCCGTCTATTCCTACACTTCGAACAAAAGGCGAAACGCCGGAATATAGGGCAGACTGACTACATCGCTTCGCACTGGGAGAGCGGATTTATCCGCCTGCTGCCAGGTGGAGAGGTCGAGCTCATCAGCGCACAGACAGGCGGACGACTGGAGAGGCTGACCGGTTCACTCGAGCAAACAGAGACAGGAATGATCCTGCGCCTGCGGAGCACGGGTTTCTTAAATGATCCTCGCATGTTGGAAACCTCACGGACGCTGATCGTGGATGGAGATACTCTGCATTACACGCAGGACATGCACACAACTGCCGTTTCCCAACCTGCCCACCACGTGGAAGCCAGGCTCAACCGGACAGCTTAGGTTTGCTTGCTCAAGGAGGAGAGTAAGGCTTCCGATTCTTAATCACTCCGCGCAATTCAGTTTTGGTTGCCTGTCTTTTATTATCTCTTTTTCAAATCAAGTATTGAAATCAGCCTCAATTTCTGTATACTTCTTATAAACCAATGAATGACATACCTGAGATCAAAGAAATTGATTCGGCAATGTTAACAGATCCTGTTCGGCAGGCACTGGGTAGCACAACCGCCGAGATTCGTCATTGGGAACACCACCCTATCAGTTACATCAATACCGAAGAGTCGAATTTAGGCTTGCACCGCTTTAACGGAATCGCACTAGACCAAGGCGAAAATCATCTCTGGTCCATTGTCCTGAAGGCTGTGCATGCCCCGGTCAATGAGACTGACCTCACCTATTGGAATTACCATCGCCGCGAGATCCTGGCTTATGAAGAAGGCTTGCTGAATGATCTGCCGGGTGGCGTATCAGCGCCGCGTTGTTTGGGTGTTACCAAATACCCGGATGGAGTCTGCTGGCTGTGGCTTGAGGATGTTTTGAATCCTGCAAGCCCCGCCTGGTCACTGACCGAGTATCGTCTGGTCGCACGTCATCTTGGTCAGTTCAATGGCGCGTACCTCACCGGGCACGCCTTGCCGAGCCTGCCGTGGCTCAGTCAAAACTGGATGCGAGGCTGGCTGGGTGATTATCAGGAAGATTCTCAGAAGGTTTTAGAACTCAGCCAGGATGAGCGCTTTTGGGAACAGCCCTTGTTGCGTTCTTCATTTCCACGCTCAATTACAAACGAGATCTTGCAACTGTGGGCGAGCTACGATGCACTGTTGAGAGCGCTCGGCCAACTGCCACGGACCTTCTGTCACCTGGACGCGTATCGTCCCAACCTCTTTATTCGCCGTGATGCCCAGGGCTCGAATCAGACTGTGGCTGTTGATTGGGTGTTTACCGGTATTGCCTCTGTTGGAGAGGAGATTGCCAACCTGCTGGCTGCCAGCTTGATCTGGTTCGAGTATGATGCCGTTGAGGCCAGGAACCTCGATGAGGCAGTATTCAATGGTTACCTGAATGGACTGCGCGATGCAGGCTGGCGGGAAGATTCCCGACTCGTGCGCCTGGGCTATACCGCCGCATGCGCGTTACGCTGGGGCATAGTAGGCTTGTGGTGGTTGCAGGATCTGGGCGACCCAACCAAGCCGGCTGGGCTCGAAAACCATTGGAAGCGCCCTCTAGAAGAATTGGTGTCGCAATGGGCGAGAACGACAAATTATATCCTTGGCCTGGCGCAGGAGGCTTATCAACTCCAGCGCGACCTCTTTTAGACTGGAACTATGTAAAATCAGGCAAAGGGATCTTTGACAATATCATCACCCTGCAGGTTCTCCTTTACCAAAAGCGATTCTTACTTCACTCAAAGGATAATCATGGATGAACAATAGCCGTTCTTTCGACCGCGCCGCAAGTATCTATGACCAGACACGCCCATTGTTTGAGCCCATCGCCAAGCATGGACTTCAAGCAATTTTTGATATTACTGGACCCACGGCTCACATCCTTGACGTGGGGACAGGTACGGGGCGTATTAGCGTTCCCCTGCTTGAGCGCGGCGTGGACTTGATTGGATGTGACCTCTCAAAACAGATGTTAATGCGGTTACAAGAAAAATCCCCCTCAGCTCGCACCGCCCAGGCGGACGCGGCTCACCTTCCCTTCCCCACGGCTCATTTTGATGTGGTGCTGACTGTGCATGTGATGCATCTGATTCCCCCCTGGCGTGAAGCCTTGCGCGAGTTCCGGCGAGTGCTCGAGCCTGGAGGCCTGTATCTCAATGTAAGGACCTGGGAATCTGTCGGGGTTTCAGTCCGCGAACAGCTTCGCGTTTATTGGCGGCGCTGGCTGGAGACACAAGGGGTGAGTGCACGTCCGGTGGGAGTTCCTGCAGCAATTCTGCCTTGTCTTGAACTC
>JAXIPJ010000099.1:0-4702 GCA_045402985.1 Anaerolineales bacterium | reverse complement strand
CCTCCCACCTTGCCTTTGAATTTAACAGCGCGGCCATGTCCACGCATAGCCCATGACTGCACAAACTCCACAACTTTGGGCAGAATAGATGGCAGAACGGCAACCGCAATATTTCCCATCATTACCGGGTCAACGGATTTTGTCCCGTGAGGCGCGGGGCCGCCTTTCGTGAGCTCTGCCGATTCGACCTCCATATCTCTCAATTCAGAGAGCAGTTGGCGCGTCATCCGGTCGAGATCATCCTCGGAGGCATCAGTGGCCAAGATTTCTATATTTAATTCGGTAAGTTCAGGCTTGTTCATGAGGGCTATCCTCTCTTCTACCCGTCTAGTTTTGCTAAAGAAAACCCTGAAACTAAACTTGCGATACGACAATAGACAGATTATAAGCCTCTAAACAGGGTATTGGTAGGGGGTAAATCAGACGTTCTCAGATTAGCGCGACGCGGAGCGCGCCCTCGGGGTTTACCGCGCGCAGCAATTACAAATTATCTAATTTCCCCACTTGGCTGATAGTCGCAATAATCATTCTTTGTCAACTGCCACTTGTCACTACTGTAGAGATCCCTTGCGCGAAGCTGATCTCTCTTCGTACTCACTCCGAGTTGTTGGAATCAGGCGAGAGCAGCACAATAATGCCAGCCGCGTCGCGAAGGGCGCGCTCGATCTCACGTTCCTAGGCCGAGCTGCCCGGTACGAGATTCTCGATATCCACCCACAGGTTGATACCGGGTGCGCGTAACTGCTTAATAAAATTCTGTTGTTGGGTTGTATCTGTGCGGCTGTAGCTAATAAAGAAATGGCGACCAGATGAAGCGCTCATGAATAGGCTTTCACTTTTTGGTATCCCCGCATTATAGGATAAAATATGAATAGGTAAACAAAAAGGACTTTCAGGCTTTCATTGCCGCGGGGTCCTTTTGTAATTCGAAGTTTCTCATTCCAGTTCTGTTGGATGTGGAGGATATTCAGGCACTTCGCGCCGAAACTCGTAATTTTTTATCACCGCTTCGATCACAGTCCTTTGGTGATCTGTCACAAGTTTGAATTGCATCCCGATGTTGAAATATTCAGGGCTGAGGTCTTTATGACAATATGCAACGCGCACCGGTAGAGCCACACGTGTGGCCTTGATCTTGGGCAGTTCCGGAAGTTGGATGGATATCGTCAGGGTCGAATTCACTTCCATAGCTTCACCACCGATCACCATGGCGCCCAATTGATTTAGATCGCCAAGATAGCCAATCAGCTTGCCGGTATACAGGTCAAACACCTGTGAATAAGACATCAAATCCCTGCGTGGTTGCCTGCGTCGTTCATCCATATGGGCCTCCAGGTTAAGTTTACTAGATTTGTGACAAAAATTAATTGCACTGCCGTCTTAAAATCTTTCTCGTTTTATTATAACTGTGGTTAAATCGACGCCATGCGCTGGATATACCTTTCCCCTCATCTCGATGATGCTGTACTCTCCGCGGGTGGCCTGATCCATGGGCAAACCCAGGCTGGCATTCCCGTCGAAATTTGGACGTTCATGTGCGGATACTCACCCGAAGGCGAGTACTCCCCGATCGCGCAGAATCTGCAGAAAATATGGGGATTTGACTCTGCTGAGGAAGTAGTTCGGGGCCGCCGCGTGGAGGATAGTAATGCCGCGTCTATTGTTGGCGCAACCACCGTCTACTTTGACTTTCTGGACTGCATCTACCGCCGCGCGCCAATCTCGGACGCCTCACTTCCCATTCAGGATGCGTCCAGGACAATCCCGGACGCCTCACTTCTAATTCAAGAAGCGTCCGGGACAAATGGCGACTGGCTGTATTCCGAGATTTCTGTGCCGCCTCACCCAGCGGATGTAGATCTGCCTGCCCAAATTGCAGCAGCCGTCTCCGTCCGCCTCAAACCGGATGATGTGCTGGTCTGCCAACTGTCGGTCGGTTCTCACGTTGACCATGTCCTTGTGCGCCAGGCTGCCGAGTTACTTGGCCGTCCCCTCATTTATGATATTGATGTCCCTTATATTTTCTACAAGCCTCGGGAATTGGAGTCGAAAGCGGCTGGGATGAAGGAATCTGTTCAGTCGATAACGGAGACCAGCTTAAAGCGCTGGCAGGAGGCGGTTTTGGCTTATAAATCCCAAATTCCAACGCTGGGAGACGTTTTCGACACCCCGGAAAAGGCCCAGGAATCCATACGCTCCTACTGGGCTTTGTACAAGGGTATCCGTTTATTGCAGCCTGATTATAGGTAAAATTTTCAGAGGGATTTCGTAGGGAAATCCCCTATGCTTATCGTCTTGTACTGACTCCGGAATCGTGATATATTAAGCGCGCCTGACGGGAACGAACCAGGTTTTACTCATTTGCATCTCTAAAAGAGATGCAATATTCTTATAGTAGGAACTAAAGATGCCTAACAATTTTTTGACCAAAGAAGGTTATCAGAAACTTCAAGATGAGCTGGACTATCTGCGCACTGCCAAACGACAGGAAGTTGCCAACCGTCTCCACGAGGCCATGGAAGGTGGGGAGCTGATCGAAAATGCCGAATATGAGGCCGCCAAAAATGAGCAGGCATTTGTGGAAGGGCGCATTCAGGAATTGGATGTTCTGCTTGCCACTGCCAAGATCATAGAGAACGGCAAGAACAAGAGTGATATCGTCCAGCTCGGTTCAAAGGCCACCATCAAGGAAGGCAGCTTTGAGGCTGAAACCTTCACGATCGTGGGCGTGGCGGAAGCCAACCCGCGCGAGGGCAAGATCTCGAACGAGTCGCCAATCGGTAAAGCCATTCTTAATCACAAAGTGGGCGAAACCGTAAAAGTGGAAACCCCGGGCGGCACATATAATGTTAAAATCCTGAAGGTCGGCTAAATACAGGAGCGTCATCATACCCCGCGCACCTGTCCAGGTGCGCGGGGTTTTTATTTTTACCCTCTCCCACTGCGAGAGGGCAGGGTGAGGGAAAGTCTCTGCAATGCCCTCATCCCCGTCCCTTCTCCATCAAAAGAGAAGGGGGAGAATTGAATGGCAGAATACAACTCACTTGAAAAGATCCGCCTCCAAAAACTGGATGAACTGCGCGCTGAGGGTATAGACGCGTATCCCACGCGTTCAAGGCGGACTCATACCAGCGCGGAAGCGATTGCCGAATTTGAAGCCGCTGAGAGTGAAGGTGTTTCATCCGGCTCGACGCGCGAGGTCAAAGTCACTCTGGCTGGCCGTATTCGTGCGATACGCGTCATGGGCAAAATTTCTTTCGCCCATATCGAAGATGGCGCAGGCAAAATTCAACTATTCTTTCGAGCGAACGAGATTGGTAAGGAACGCCTGGACTTCTTCAACAAGATATTCGACATTGGGGACTTCATTCAAGCGGAGGGCGTCATGTTCCGTACCAAAACGGGAGAAGTCACGCTTCACGTCCACGACTTTAGCATGCTTGCGAAATCAATAAGCCCGCTACCCGCTGCCAAGGATGAAACGCTCGCAGATGGAACCATCGTCCGCCACGCGGCGTTGGGAGACCCTGAACTGCGCGCGCGACAACGTTACGCTGACCTGGCAGTGAACCCCGCCGCACGCGAGACATTCCGCAAGCGCGCCGCGATCATTAAGGCGTTGCGGACCTTCCTCGACAATAAAGGTTTTCTCGAAGTGGAGACTCCCATCCTGCAGCCTTTATATGGAGGCGCGGCCGCGCGACCGTTCACGACATATCACAATGAACTTGAGCGGGATATGTATCTGCGGATTTCGTTTGAGCTGTATCTCAAACGTTTGCTGGTGGGCAATTTCGAAAAAGTTTACGAGATCGGACGCGACTTTCGCAACGAAGGTGTTTCCTTCAAACATAACCCTGAGTTCACTCAGCTTGAATTCTATTGGGCGTATGCAGATTATTTGCAGGTGATGGCACTCACCGAGCAAATGGTCTGCTTCACAGCGCAGGAAATTTTAGGCACTCAGGAAATTTCATACAAGGGTCAAAATATTAACCTCACACCTCCGTGGAAACGGCTTGAAATGCGACAGGGAATTCTGGAGACAGCCGGCATTGATATTGCTGAATATAAGACCGCCGAATCTCTGCGCGCTGTCATCCAAGCCAAACACCCAAACAAAACGACTGACCCTAAAGCCACGCGCGGCAAGCTAATCGATTTTCTGCTCTCCGAGTTTCTCGAACCGACTCTCATTCAGCCAACGTTCCTGTATAACTATCCGCGTGATATTTCGCCGCTCGCAAAGTCCATTCCAGGTGACCCCCTGACAGTGGAACGTTTCGAGGCATATGCGGCAGGCTTTGAGTTATGCAATGCTTTCACTGAATTGAATGATCCGCTCGACCAGGAACAACGCTTCGTCGAAATGGGACGCGACTACGAGGCGGATGACGAAGAGAAACATCCGTTGGATGAGGATTATCTGCGTGCGATGCGCTATGGTATGCCCCCCAACGGCGGCTTCGGTATGGGCGTGGACCGCCTCGCCATGTTGCTGCTGGATAAGCATTCCATCCGCGAAGTCTTGTTATTTCCCGCGTTGCGGACTGAAGAAGTTGGCGGTAAAGAAAAGAGTTAAATACAACCCCCAAAGAACGGGGGGCAGGCGGGCACGAAGGAAATGGTTTAGAGCCTTTGTGGTCTTCGTGTCCTTTGTGTTAAAAAAATGATCAACAATCGGAACATTCTTATCCTCGGC
>JAXIPJ010000011.1:0-6294 GCA_045402985.1 Anaerolineales bacterium | reverse complement strand
ACAAGATCAGGCTGGGGGATATCATTGATCCAGCGTCTATTTTCTGGATGAAATCCCCATCCCATATCAATTGTGAAATTTAGAATGGCTCGCCTAACGAACGATCACCGCATCGAGCGTGCCTTTCGAATTATTACGTCCGGTGAAGACCAGTTTTAATACATGCGCTCCCGCAGACAACTGGCCTGAATCCCATCGTTTCTGAAAATAAATTTGGGATGTTTTTTGATTCAAGGTCGTGATAAGTTGGTCGTCAACATAGATGTCCAACTTGCCAAAATTCAGCCCGGTAGTGTAAAGCAAACTGAATGACCGCCCTGTGAAATTTAGTGTGACAGATGACCCCGTCCTGGTTGTCAGTTTGTATGAACCTGCATAGGCTTTGGCTTTCGATACATCCTGCCAGTTGGCGGAATATACGAAGCCGGGACGAGTATCGTCGTAAACTGTTTCCAAAGTTGCCGCGGGAGAAGCAGTTGAAACGGGTGTTGAAGCGATTGATGTCGCTGTGGATGAAGGCGGTAAGGAAGTGGGTGGCACCGTGCTGGTGGAAACGAAGGCGGGTGTGCTTGTTGCTGTTGGGGAGGTGGTTGCCGTTCCAGTTGGCATAATGATTTGAGTCGGAGTTATCGACGCGGGTATCGGTGTAGATGTGTTTGTGGAGCTCAACAGGGTGGGAGAAGGAATTACATTTGTATATTGAAGCGCTCCCATTTCATAGGAGGGACCACGCGGATTATTGAAATAGTCTGTTGCCACGCCGATGTTCGCGCCTCCGGCAATGGCTGGTGAGAGCGCACCTAATGCGAAGCTCTGTGCCACATAACCGGGAGTTGATACAAAAAGTGGGTCGCTTATTCTGTCACCAGTTCCTCGTACATTTGATGGAGGCAAGGCTTTCCATAAATTATTTTGGAACGTCAGGCCGGTTGCATTCTCTATGTAGGCAAGTCTGTTGTTTGCCTGCCAGATGATATTACTGGTGATCAACGAGCCAGCCTGCCCGCTTGCATATATAACGCCGAGGGCAGTATCGGTGCTGCCCCAAAGTGTGTTGTATGCGATGGTCGAATTCTTCAACCCACCGCCTATCAGAATTGGGTCGGCCCCGAAGTAATAAACACCCTGCCTGCAAAATGCGACAATGTTGTTTGTAATGCTGACATGATGCAATTGTGCGCTCCAACCTTCATAAAATTCCTCACCCATGGCGATCCCTGAAGCAGGATTGCCATTGCGTTCAAATCCGCTATTTGGGTGACAGGTGACAAAGTTCTTTTCCACCAGAGTATTGAACGAGTTATCCACATAAATGTTCACGCTGTAGTTATCGTAAACTGAGTTGCTACGAACAATTACATTGGAAGCGCGCGTGACGGCCATGCCTTCACCGTGGTTGTAGTAAACGTTATTGCCGTGAACCAGAATGTCATCCCCGCCCAGGCCGACCTTGATGCCTGATCCCCAACCCGTGGACATGGTCCGCGCCTGGTTGGCCAGAGCCGTGGCATAAACTGTATTGCCCACCGCTTCCACATGCCTGCCGTTCATGAAAATACCATGCGTCTGACATTCGTGGACGTTAAGACCGGAAATCCGTAGATAACTCCCCAATGCCCTGACACAGATATCCGTGGAACCTTTCACCTCCAGATCGCTGACAGCAATATAGGAGCCCAATAATTGCACAACTGCGTTGGTGGTGTTCTGCACATCAATAATCACCGCCCCACCAGATGGCCTCACGTTGATCCAGGCGCCATCTGCACCACTGTTTAAGATCTTCAGTTGTTCATTGTATGTGCCCGAATGAATATAAAGCGTACTTCCTGCGCCTAACATGGATGTAGCTTTCGCAAAGGTCTTGAATGGAGCTGAAGATGTGCCGGCGTTGGAATCATTTCCAGTTGTGGATACGTAATAGACACTGCCAGTTGCGCTCAACGTGGATGGTTGATCTGAATAGGCTTTCGCGCTGACATAGTTTCCCAGCAGGATGGCACACGTTAAGAGCATGCCTGTCATTCGATGGATCGTTTTAGTCATGTTTTTCTCCTTCTCACGCAACCAGGCCGAACGGGCTTGATCAGGTCGTTGCAGGAAATGGCAAGCTTGCAGGACAAATTTTTCCACGGACCAGATCTGTAAATTGACAAGTGGAGTGTTCAAACAATGCAGTGCTAAATCTGGCTTTATGTTATTCGCAACCAGAGAATGGACATAGAAATAATGACCAGAATCCATTTGCACATCTGTAAACGTAATACAATGGTCATGGGAACCCGACGCTTATTCAGAGGGTCGATAACAATATTGCAAAGTTTTTTAAATAAAATCTGCCCATTTCGTATAATGGGCAGATTTTATTTATCTATAAATGCGTATGCTATACTCGCCCCCTATGAATGTGTTGCGTTCATTGAAGCATCGCCCTTTCGCTTTGCTATGGATGGGGCAAACAACTTCGCGGCTGGGTGACAGCTTATATCGTATTGCGCTGGCCTGGTGGGTATTGGAAAAGACCGGGTCCGCGGTCGCAATGGGAACCGTACTTATCTTTACTCAAATTCCGCTGTTGCTGTTTTTGCTGATCGGCGGCGTGGTTGTGGATCGGTTGCCGCGTATCCGTGTCATGTTTATTTCAGATATCCTAAGTGGGTTGGTCATCACATTTGTCACAGTTTTTTCATGGTTTGATCTTTTACAAATCTGGCACATCTATATCAGCAGCCTGATCTTTGGTTTTGTGGAAGCATTTTTCTTTCCAGCCTATCAGGCTGTCATCCCGCAGATCACGCCGCCTGATATGTTAACAAGTGCCAATTCATTGAATGGACTAAGCCAGCGTGTCACCGGGATCGTGGGCCCCGCGCTGGGGGCGGCACTGGTTGCAACAGGTGGTACATCTATCACTTTTGGTTTGAATGCAATTTCATTTTTTATTTCGGCGCTTTTTGTTTTTCCGTTGCTCAAAATGAATATTGATAAAAATCGAAGAGATACAAATGAAACTGGGGTCATCAACAAACCCAGAACAGTTAAAGACATGGTCAAACAGGGAATTGCCGATCTGCGTGAAGGTTGGAATGCGATTATCACCGTGCCGTGGATTTGGATCACCATTGCGATCTTCGGTTTCCTCAACATTATGGAAGCCGGTCCACGCGCAGTAGCCATGCCTTTTTTCATCAAGAACGATCTCGGCGCGGATGTAGGTCTATTGGGAATATTTGGCTCATCATTTTCAATCGGCTATGTATTGGGTATGCTTTGGCTTGGGCAGTATAAGCGCCTGCGCTGGCGCGGTCGCGTTAGTTATATGGCCATAGCACTCAACGGCATCATGCTTTTGTTGTTCGGGTTGAAATTCCCTATTCCGATCCTGATTGCGAGCATGTTCATATATGGGGTCTGTATGTCCATCTTCAGCCTGATATGGACGAACACCCTGCAGGAAATGGTTCCTCATGAACTACTTGGGCGCGTCTATTCGATTGATGCTTTGGGTTCTTGGGTGCTATTGCCCGTAGGTTTTGCCATTGCAGGCTGGGCCACGGATTTACTCGGCGCGCCAACTGTATTTCTGGTTGGAGGTTTCGGCACAATCGTATTGACTTTGGTTGGTCTAGCTCATCCCGCGATTCGTAATCTGGACTGAACGTGAAGTCCCCATGTATTCTTATTTTGCATCGCAGGTAAAACACTTTTCGGGCATTTTGAGTTGGTGTATTATGAAACTCTTAGCCTTTGGCCTTGTCTCATTCGCGAGCAGAGGCAGATCAAGATCATGATGGAGAACCTATGAAAAGATCAAGCTGGTTTACCTCGCGTTTTGAAGTCATCAACGCCATCCTTATCGCTGTTGTATCGCTGACTACTGCCTTTGCCGTCTGGCGCACGAATCTGGTGGGTTCGAATGCAGACAATGAGAACCGCCAGGGGTTGATCGACGCGGTCAAGAAGCAGGCCTTCGACAATGAGTACCATCGCAAGGTGTATGAGGAGGCGGGCTTTGCCTATCAATTTGCGGTGAAACAAGCCGAAGCACTGGCATTGGAAGCAAGTGATGATCCCGCCGCGCAGGAGCGCGCCGCAAACATCCAGCAATATCTACTTCCCAATATGCAGTTGCTGGCCCAGCCACTGGCAACCGATGAAAAATATCAAAACGCAGATGGAACATACGATCTGCAAAAACGGCTCGCCGACATGCAAAACGCCGAGGAGGATCAGCTGGACCCATCTGCCTCTTTTGCACGCGCAGATTCGTTGTTTGCTGAACAACGCTGGCTTGTGGTCGGCAGCGTACTCTTGGCAGTGAGTCTCTTCTGGCTTGCGCTGGCAGAAGTGACCACGGGACGCCTGCGTACCAGCGGATTCACGTTCGGCCTGGCTGTCTATCTGTTGGGCATTTTATGGTTCGTAGGTGTTGAGCTTATTTTCTTCTACATACGCAGAGGTGGATGATGAATGAACCCATTCTGACACAACAGCAGCAAACTGAAAATTCCGAACGGTACAAAAATCTGATCGTCGTCCTCATCGTCTTCACCACCGTGCTGGCCGCAGTACTGGCCGCCTTGCAGGCAGATGCAAATATCCGCGAGGGTGTTGCCAGCCGCGATTTGCAATATCTTGCCATTCTCGCTTCCGGCGAATTACAGCGCGCTGGCTTGGAATCGAATTATGAGTTCAGTGTCCTGGGAGACTATCTGCAAAACCTGCAAGAAGGAACGGTATTGGAACTCACCGCCCTCGAGCAGGAGACCGCCGGGAATGAAGAGGCGGCTCAAGCTAGCCGGGAGATCGCTGCTTTATCACAGGCCCGCGCGGGTGTCGGAGAAAAGTTCTCCATCCTCTACACCGATCCGCGTTATGCCCCACAAAATGATGGTGACCAGCCCAAGGCAGAACAATACGTTACAGATGTATTTGAGAGAGCAAATGAGATTGTCTCCCAGCAGAATGAAGCTGCAGACGACTATCACAACTGGGACCGCAAAGCTGATCTGTACGTGACCGCATTGACGATCATTGCCGTGGCTTTCTTCCTCTTCGGCCTGGCACAGGCATTGAAGGATGCGCGCCTGCGATTAACCTTCGCCTTTTTTGGCTTGGCCGTCATTGCCTTTTCACTGTTAATTACAGTAACGACTTTGCTCATTTAACAAGCATGAAACTCGGCATCGTCACCGACTCGACATCCGATCTTCCAAATTATTTAATGGAGCAATATGAACTTGAAGCGGTTCCCTCCATTTTGATCCTGGATGGAAAAGAATATGCGGATGGGATCGGGATCTCGCGCGAGGACTTTTACAAACGATTACCTTCGCTTCATACCCAGCCGACAACTGCCGCGCCATCCATTGGCGATTTCTCAGCCCGTTACGACTCCCTGCTCACGCGCGGTCATGACCATATACTTTCCATCCACGCGGCCGGGGCATTGACCACTATCATCAACTCCGCGCGCCAGGCTGCACAGGATTTTCCGGAAAAGATCACAGTAATAGACAGCCTCTCCATGTCACTGGGGCTGGGCTTTCAAGTCATTGCCGCCGCTGAAGCCGCAGAGATGGGATTACAGGCCGCCTTGAATGCGGTTGAATCAACACGCAAGCGATTGCACCTCTTCGCCGCGTTGGATACCATGGAAAACATGCGCCGTAGTGGACGCGTCCCTGCCGCGGTGACATTCCTTGGTGGTTTGCTAAATATTAAGCCGTTGATAGAAATAACAAATGGAGAGGTCAAAGCTGTCGGTGCAGTGCGTACAACAAGACAAGCCAATGAAAGAATGATGAACTTTTTATTGGAAGGCGGTTCATTGGAAAGATTGGCGATCCTTCATACGGGAGCAGAGCCGCGCGCCCACGAGTTCCTGAACACACTCATGCAAAAAGCCAGCCAGTCTGTGCCGCGCGACATTTTGATGGTCAATGTCACAACAGTCATTGGGACACACGTCGGCCCGAACGGATTAGGCTTCGCAGCGGTGAGGAAAATTTAAGTGGATATCAGAATAAACGTGGTGCGCTCGAACCGCGTGTCAACAATTTCCCCTTAAGGATAACAGTCTTCTGTGAACGCTCGGGGTCGGTGATGCGTTGGAATAACAACTCGGTGGCGGTGCGGCCAATCTCTTCGGTGGGCTGTGCAATGATCGTGATCGGAGGATCCACCAGCGCCCCCCAGGTGGTCTCATCGAATCCGACTAGCGCGATTTCATTCGGTACAGATAACTTACTGTCGCGTATCGCCTGAAATGCCCCTGCAGTGAGAAGACTATTG
>JAXIPJ010000310.1:0-4454 GCA_045402985.1 Anaerolineales bacterium | reverse complement strand
ATGTGATGGATGCTGTTCGTTGAAAGCGCAGCCAGGCCAGTTTGCCAGTTCTGCCATAGTTCTTCCTGTTCGGGAGGCGTGCCATGTTCGGTGGCGGTCAATACATACAGCGGCGTATTGCCCAATGACCCAGACTCATTCACCTGTCTGGTGGTCGCGGGTGAAGCCAGGAACTCGGCGCTTTGAGCATCCCAATCCTTGCTGGCGGCAAAGGAAGCTTTGATGGCTCCACTATATGGCATTGGAAAATTCAGCGCTGGTTGCAGGTTCCCCACCACTCGCATGACACCCAACCGCGCCAGTGCAGGTGATACGGAATATATTTTGGAATTCGATTCAAATTGACTCTGTCCCTCTGGCGTGCTGGTCCATTGATCGGGGTGAGAACTATCAAGCAGGACCAAGCCAGTCACTTCATCAGGATATTGACCCGCGTACTGGCGAGCATACAAACCACCAAATGACCAGCCAACCAAAACATACGGGCCGGGGATCTCCGCATTCTGCAGCAGGGTATGCAATTCGGCAGCGATGTGCTGCGCATCACGCGGCTCGGGGCTCGGGTCGCTCCAGCCCATGCCAGCGCGGTCGTACGAGCAAACGCGCGTCACCTTTGCAATCTCAGGTTGTATCAATGCCCAGGCTGAAGATATGCCACCCAGTCCCTGTTCGAGAATTACGGTTGGGTTGCCCGCGACGTTTGTGCCTGTGCAATGGATATGCAAACGATAGCCGCCCACATCCACAAGCTGGCCGGGCGCGGCATAGTTGCGTTTATCCATCCCTGTGGCAATAACTTGATAGGTCGCGCCCACGAGCGACAGAGCAACGATGAGGATGAGCAGGCCCAATACTCCGCGCTTGAGCCAGACCCATACACGGCTCCTGGGCTTTGCAGCTTGTAGTTCGGGTGGCTGATTACCGAGCTTCATAGTTTACTCCTTGGCTGAGTTGGATGATTGATTCAAATCAGTCACTTATATGCCCCATAACTTTCTTTATCCGCTCCAACCCGCCTTGGCGCACTCTTTCGGACCAGCTTCAAGCCGGGCTTACAACATAACTTTCGAATATCTATACCTGGCCCAGATGCAGTCTACCACCCATTTGAATGGTTTGGATGCTGATTCTGCTGGAATTAGGGATGCCACCTATCGAGAACACTCCAGGATATTTGGAGAAGGCAGAAGGGTTTTTTATCTATTCGGTAACGAGTGACAAAGGAAAAGATATAAAAATTCTTACAACAAATACTCATAGCAATTCGCAATGTTTACTTTATTGAGTTTCATTACAATAAGAATGGATGTGTTTGTTCCTACAACGTGAATGAAGGATGGGCAGCATGCGAAACCCTGAAGTAAATCAAATGGAAACAGCTCGGGCAATAGAATCCATGTTCCGGGCTCAACCCCTGCCAGATATTTCCAATTGGTCGAATGGATTTAGAGGCTGGGGCATTTTGAATAAGGTCATGGATGCGAAGAGTAATTCCCCACAACTGGGAATATTCATTGCCGAATCAGGCATCGCTGAAAACCGCATCTTCGGCTGGGCGGCGCTTTTCATCTTGCTTGCCGCGTTGTCCGGCGTTCTGGTAGTGGTTGAGTTTACGAATTCCCTTGCCTTGATAGCAATCGCGTTGTTTTTTTTGGCGGCGGCTTTATATCGCCTTACGACATGGTTCTTGAATAAGGATTTGAAAATTGAGATCTTTCGTGAAGGATTCATTCTTAGGAAAGCGGGTCAGGAGCACATGGGATATTGGCGGGATATTGAATATGTGAAAGAGCAATGGCAAAAGACCGTTTATCAGGGAATTATCCACATCTACAGGCATAAGATCGAAATATTTAGAAGGAACGGAACAAAACTCGAAATGGACCGATCCATCGAAAAGATCGAAGAGATGGGACGATGGATCCAGCTTGCAGTTGCAGATTATCTGCTCCCAGACTACATCGAACTGCTAAAGAATAATGAAGATTGTGATTTCGGAGCGTTTACGATCAACCGCTTTGGTATCAGACATAAGGGCAATATATTCCTTCCATGGGAACAGGTTAAATCCATTGATGTGCACTCCATAGGTCAGACGACTCTAAGAGTGCAGGGGCCGAATGGCGCCAAATGGAGCAGCGCATGGGCCACGGAAAACGGGGGAGCCATGAAAAACATCACCCTGTTCCTGAACCTCTCTTATTGGTTTATCAATTCGGCACGACAGCCGGTTGCAGACTCAACCAACTCTTCCAATGCATCCCAAAAAGTGGATTCTGGCGACGTGTATTATCAATTGCCCATCACAAAAAGGGAAGCCCAAGCGGGAACCCAAAAGGTATTTTGGGTAGGCACGCCTCTGCATGAAAGAGAATTGGTTATAAGAATACCTACTGGCACGCAAACAGGAACGACTTATCGCTTTCCTGACTACGGACGCGCAAACCCAGACAACGGCAAGTCGGGAACCCTGATCATCGAGGTCTTTGTAGAAAACATCACTCCGCTACAAAAGAGATTGCAGGAAATGCAGATTTTTGCCGGGATATTGATCCTGATGGGGGGAATGATCTGGCTAATGATAGGCTCTTCCCTTGATTTACTGAGTAGCATCCTCCTGTCTATTATGATTGGAGGCATTGGAGGATTTTTGATATCTATTCGACAGCGACTCGCGGGGCTTATCGCTGGAGCCATTGGAGGAGCAATTTGCTTTATCCTTCAATTTATCTATTTACTATTCATGTATATTGTGTTTGGCAGAGAGAGTTTCTGGAATTACGAAATGGTGTTGGTGTTGCTCATTAGCGCCTTGCCCGGAATCGGCATTTATAAGCTGCTTCAAAAACTTACCGCGAAGAAGCAAATGGAAGCATAATAGATATGATCATATTTGGTCTGTCTCTGATGAAATACCTTGCCAGCCCACCAGTGGGTACCCCGTGAAGCCTGCCCCTTCGCGGCGTGCAGGGCAGGCTTGAAGAGATAGCTCGATCTCGCCAACAAGAGGCTCGATGAGGCAGTCTTTGTAGCGTATGGCTGGAAGTCCGATGAGGAGATATTGGAGAAGTTACAGGCGTTGAATTTGGAGAGGAGTAAAAAGTGATAATCACCTTGGAGGTGACTATCACTTGGTTTCTACATATTCCCCAGATCAAATCCCTGCGTTGCTCAACACGGTGAGCATTTGTGAGAGTGTCATTGTGAGCGCAGCATCTTAATAAAATCGCCGTGTCGAGTGGACGGCAATTTTATTTTTAGCACAATTGAGTCGTGCAGCCAACGGGCTTTCTGGTTATGTCCGCTTTATTCGTCACCCTCGTGCTCGTCTTCATGTTCATCTTCGTCACCGCCGCCTCCATTGCCTCCATCGGAGGGATGCGTGATGATGACAGGGATCGAATCCAGTTGGTAGATGACAATAATATGGGTAATGGAAAAGCCTCCATCCATCTGCGTGCAGCCGGAGATGATGATCACCGCGGCAATATTGATCTGACCTTCGACCTCTATCTCCCCACCCAGTTGAACAACGTGCCAATCCAATAAGACGATCTGGTTAACATTGCTCTCGCGCACGGCGGTACTGAAGCTGAGGCAGCCCAGGTCGTCGTCGAGCAGTTGGATCGATTGGGCCAGCCAGGTTCCGTCCGGCAAAATCACGCCTGTTACATGCACCCGGTCACCGGTCACGATCTGGCCCTCGATGACAGTCTGGTCATCGGTCGTCAGCTCAACTCCGCCCACATTCCAGGGACTCACGCTGTTCACCAGACCCGTGAAATTGAAGTGCTGCGGCTCTGCATCCTCGAGCAATTCGATCTCCTCGGCCAGCCAGTGTCCGTCATCGAGGATGCGGCCTTCGACCCTGACCCTGTCACCCACGTCGATGCCTGCTTCGATCTCGGTGCGCGCGTCGGTATCAAATTCGATTCCATCCACCACCCACGGATCGCGGCTCTCCACGCTGCCAGTGATGGTGAACTCGCGCTCATCTTCCTCGGCGCGTTCAATGGATTTTGCCAGCCAGGTCCCGTCCAGGATCCGGCCCCGCACGTGGACGACGTCGCCCGCGATCAGTCCGTTCTCAATATGAGTGTTCTCGTCCACAGTGACAGTAATGCCAGAGATGGTCCACTCGCTATCGGTGATTTCATCAATGACGCCCACGAATCCGAACGGCAGGCCTTCATCGTTTTCTTCAATCAGATGGATGTGTGTTGCCCGCAGCTTCCCGTCCATGATATGGCCCTTCACTTCGACGATACTACCCACCTGGATATCCTTGTCAATGTCGGTCGTCCCACCCACGCGCACTGTGCGGCCTGCAATGTTCCACTCGTCACTGCCAATCGAATCGACTATCCCAGTGAACGCGAAGCGGCTTTCTGGCGCATGCGCGATGAGCACGACCCGGTCAAGGATGGGCGAACCGTCCGTAACGATCCGCGCCC
>JAXIPJ010000150.1:0-3059 GCA_045402985.1 Anaerolineales bacterium | reverse complement strand
CGGTGGCCTCACACGCGGCATTCGGGTCGCGTAAACCATTTGAGGAATACTGGCCGCGTACGCTGCGGGTTATGCAGTCTCCAATCTATGTGCCACAGCACGAAATTTTTATCAACGCGCCGCAAGGTGAGGTGGCTGCCTATTGCATCGTTTGGACAGATACACTGAACAAGGCTGGTCATTTCGAGCCGGTGGGCACGCACCCAGATTTTCAGCGCAGAGGTCTGGGGAAGATACTGCTATTCGAAAGCCTCCGCAGGCTCAAGTCTGAGGGGATGAGCGAAGCTTCCGTCTGCACGAATCATGATAACGCGGCCGCCATCCGTCTGTATGAATCGGTCGGATTTCAAAAAGCGAAACGACTGTTGACATTCAAGAAAAGGAACAAGTAATGAAATCATATCCACAAGAACAATTGGTAGTCTCTCTTCCCGATGGTTTTGCTACTCGTGGAGCAACGATGGAGGATGTGGAGCCAGCACTTCAATTGATAAACCGCTGGGCACAATCGGTCATTCACGAAAATGAGATCACGGACGCGGAAGCCATTCGCAATGAATGGGTCTCCCCAGGCTTTGACCCGGCGGATAATATTCACCTTGTTTTCGCACCGGATGGGGAGATGATTGGTTATATCGAAGTGTGGACGACTGCCAAGCCCCCCATCCATCCATGGATCTGGGGACGCATCGACCCGCGCTATGAAGGGCTGGGGATCGGTACCTATCTGTTGACGTGGGGCGAAGCACGCGCGAAAAAGGCTTTGGATGAAGTCCCAGTGGAGTTGCGTTTTGCCCCGCGAGTCGGAATCCACCAACAGGCCGAACGATCGAAACGACTTTTCGAAGATATGGGCTATCAGCGCATCCGCAGTTCATATAACATGCGCATCAATATGGATGCTCCGCCTCCCGCGCCCGTTTGGCCCGAGGGCATTCGCCTGAAAATTTACAACCCTGAAACAGATCTGGAAGCCGTTTATCGCGCGGATATTGAAGCCTTCCGCGATCACTTTGGCTATGTGGAAACACCATTTGAACAGGGCCTGGAGCGCTTCAAACACTTCATGACCGGTTACGAAGGCTTTGATCCCAGCCTGTGGTTCCTTGCCATGGATGGTGATGAGATCGCAGGCGTCTGTCTGTGTCGCAAAGAGGCTTACGATAACCCTGAAGTTGGCTTCGTCAACTCTTTGGGAGTGCGCCGGGCATGGCGTAAACGTGGTATTGGCCTGGCGTTGCTATTGCACTCCTTTGGTGAATTTCATAGACGCGGTAAGCGCAAAGCCGGTTTGGGCGTGGATGCGGAAAACTTAACTGGCGCGTTGCGGCTGTATGAGAACGCCGGAATGCACGTCCACCAGGCTTTTGAACTATTTGAAAAAGAAATAAGACCCGGCAAAGAAATCAGTGTACAATCGCTTTAAGAATCTTGCCAACAAGGAGAACCTATGAATCTGCGATGTTCTTTCTGTCAGACACCTTATACGCTCAGCCGCATTGAAATGATCGATGCATTGCAGGAAATGGATGCGCAAAAATTGAATCACTACGACGCGCATTGTCCGCGTTGCCGGCGTGCCACGGCGCTTCCGCGTCAACGTTTGGAAGTGGCCATGCCTAATTGGAAGGATGAGTTGAAGAAGTTGGAAGCGGAAATGAAGGAGAACCCCCAACAGGCCGCCTCTGCTCTTGCGCCCGAAGCTGCTCCTGTGAAACAGACGGAATCCCAGCCGGAGTCCGTTCCCGCTAAAGCAAAGACCAAAGGCGAGACGAAAGCCAAGCCTCCCTCAAAGCGCGCGATTGGACAGCACCCTGCTGCTCGAGCAGAGTTGGGCAACAAAGCGCCCGCTAAAAATACTCCTTCAGCATCCTCCACGCGCACCCCTCCGCGTGGACGAGGGAAAAAGAAAGGCAAATGAGCATCCGCGCAGTTTTTTTTGATCTGGGCGGAGTCATCCTGCGCACAGAATATCAGGCGCCGCGTCAGCACCTGGCCGAAAAGCTTGGCATGGAATATGACGACCTGGTGAAAGTTGTCTTTGATAGTGAGTCTGGCTATCAGGCCTCCATGGGTGCGATCACGCCGGGTGCGCATTGGGCCGCGGTGATAAAAAGATTAAAGCGCCCCGCCTCTGAACTGGAGGCCATCCGCCATGAATTCTTCGCAGGTGACATCATTGATCGAACGCTGCTGGAATTTCTGCGTTCACTACGTGGCACCTATAAAACGGGTCTCATCTCCAACGCCTGGGGTGACCTGCGCGAGTATATCGTGCGCGAAAAGTTTGATGACGCCTTCGATCACATGATCATTTCTGCAGAGGTGGGCGCGGTGAAGCCCGAAGCGAAGATATACCAAATTGCCCTGGAGCAGGCTGGGGTGCACGCCAATGAAGCGGTCTTAGTCGACGATTTCGCGGTCAATATTGAGGGCTGTGAAAAAGTTGGTATGCAGGGAATTTACTTCCGAGATCCCGAGTCTGCTTTATTGCAACTCAAGGAACTTTTATAACGCGATCGTCCTGTGCGGGCAGCAGCGCAGACGATCGCCCGACAGGACAAATCATGTTCACCAAACAACAATCCATGTTGCGTGATATTGGTAATGGCCTGATCATGCGTCGTTCGATGCCAACTGATGCGGACGCGTTGGCTGAATTCAACGCCCGCATCCACAGCGACGATGCGGCAGATGCCGAATGCCTAACCGTCTGGACGCACGACCTGCTTTCAGGAAATCATCCGACCTTCAGCCCCAACGATTTCACGATCATTGAAGAATCTGCCAGCGGGCGGATCGTATCCACTATGAATACGATCTCGCAAACATGGTCGTATGAAGGCCTCAAGTTTGGAGTGGGGCGCCCGGAACTGGTGGGTACTCTGCCGGAATTCCGCAACCGTGGACTCGTCCGTCTGCAATTCGAAGAGGTCCACAAGTGGAGTGCTGAACGCGGCGAGATGATACAAGCCATTACCGGCATTCCTTTTTATTATCGTCAATTCGGTTATGAGATGGGATTGGATTTGGATGGGCGCCGTCTGGGTTATGAAGCG
>JAXIPJ010000087.1:0-14458 GCA_045402985.1 Anaerolineales bacterium | reverse complement strand
TCAATTGAAATGCTGGCAGATGCCGAGTTGTTGGAAAGTGGCGGAGAAGAATTCGCTCGCGGTCTTGACCCGCAAATCATTCGTCTTCATCTGGTCAAAATCATTAGCTGGGGAATTGAAGAGAAGAAACAAAGTCGTCAGATAAAGAATGTCGGAAATAGCACAAATAAAAATCATGTTATAGTTTAAAAGGAGCATCAAATGAGTAACACACTTAAAGAGTTTTCGAACGATCTAGCCTCCGCAGTTGAAAAAGGCGGGGCAAGCACCATCCTGGTGGATGCGCGCAAACGTTATCCTGCCAGCGGAATCGCATACGCTGAAGATCTCATTCTCACTGCCGATCACGTTGTGACGCGCGAAGAAGATATCAAAGTCACATTGCCGGATGGCAAGTCGCTCAATGCGACTCTCGCAGGTCGCGACCCCGGCTCTGACCTTGCGCTCCTGCGACTTGCTGAAAAAGCATTATCACCTGCGAAGTCTTCAGAAGATGTAAAAGTAGGTCAACTGGTGCTGGCATTGGGACGCCCAAGCAGTGCTGGTATGCAAGCCTCCTGGGGAATTGTCACTGCCATTAGCGGACCCGCGCGTACATTCCGCGGTGGTTTGCTGGATGAATATGTTCAAACTGAAACCACACCCTATCCTGGTTTCTCAGGCGGACCATTGGTCAACACCGATGGCGAAGTGCTGGGGCTGAACACATCTGGTCTGACTCGCGGTTCCGCACTGACCATCCCGGTCAAAGGCGCATGGCGCGTTGCAGATGCACTCGCGAAGCATGGCTCGGTCAAGCGCGGCTATTTGGGAGTTCGCACGCAGCCTGTTGAGATCCCCGAATCTGCCCGCCAGGCTCTCAAGCGCGAGCAGGGTCATGGTCTCCTTGTGACGTGGCTCGAAGAGGGCGGCCCCGCAGAAAAAGGCAACTTATTCGTTGGTGACATTCTTGTGGCCATCAGCGGTCAACCTGTTGGCGACCCTGACGATCTTTTCTCCGCTCTGAACAGTGATACCGTCGGCAAATCTGTAGCGGTGGAAGTATTGCGCGGTGGCCGCCCTGAAACTGTCAGCGTGACGGTAGGTGAGAGGAAGTGATAAGAGTTTTGCTGAACGTGTCGTCGCCTGCATTGCGCGCGGGATTGCGTGCCCTGCTTTCATCGGATAAAACGATCAGCGTCATCAACGATTCATTGGATGAAGAAAACGAAGCCGACGTGATGATCACGTCGGCTTCGTCACGCTTCAGCGCGCGTATCGAAACGGACTCTGCTTCATCAGCCGCGACTTTGCTTCTAAGCGATCGTCCGCTCAACGTCCGCGAGATGAGGCGTTTGTTCAAAGTCTGGGGAGTCCTGCCAAGCGATGCATCTGCTGAAGAATTGACCGCGGCCGTCCACGCGTTGTCACAGGGATTGATCGTCGGCACCTCCACTTTATTATTCGAATCAGAAAGCGAGCTCATATCACAGGGCCCGCTCAGCGATAGAGAGTCTGAAGTTTTAGGATTGCTGGCAAAGGGGTTGGCAAATAAACAGATCGCGCTCGCACTGGGGATTAGCGAGCATACCGTGAAATTTCACGTGTCGTCCATTTATACAAAATTGAATGTGACCAACCGAACTGAAGCTTTGCGCGCAGGTCTGCGCGGCGGATGGATCGCACTGTAGCAACACGCTTAGAACATCACCAATTGTGTGTCTGCGCGTTTGCCATCCAACAGAACAAATGGCGCAACGCGTGCGATAACGATACCTAATTTGCGAAGAGCGGTCAGGTCGCGTAGTTTGCCGCTTCGACGAGCCAGCAGAATTGCATCTGCATTTTTAGGTCCAATGCCGGGAATGCGGAGTAATTCGCGTTTATCGGCTTTGTTGATCTCAAGCGGTTTTTCTTTGAGGTTTTGTTGCGCCCATGCCATCTTGGGGTCGGTAGGCAGTGGCAGGTTTCCATCCTGCAAAAAAGGCATTTCTTCCAGGTCAAATCCATAATCACGCAAAAGGAACGAGGCTTGATACAAGCGATGTTCGCGCAACGGATCCACCGCTGCTTTATTTTCAAGCGGCGTATCCCTGATAGGACGAAAAGCTGAGAAGTATGCGCGCTTCAAGCGAACGTTCTTCGTCAGCCAATCAGTTGTGGTTAATAATTCCAAATCGCTCTCATCAGAACCGCCCGCCACGAATTGCGTGACAGTTGAAGGCCAGCGTCCGTTCCAGCCTTTGTAAGCTGGCTGGGATTGACGGATCTCCTCCACCCATTTCAATGGACGGAATAATTCTTCGATGAATACTTTATGCGGAGCCAGTTTTTTCAAGCGCTCAGTATTCGGCGCCTCCAAATTGATAGATACACGGTCCGCCAGCTGCATGAGGCGCTCGACCTGTCCCTTCTCTGCACCCGGCATGATCTTGAGATGCATGTAACCCCGAAAGCCAAGTTTGTTACGCAGAATCTCGGCTGTATCAAGGATCTTATTTTGCGTGTTCGCGCCGCCAGCCGCGATGCCTGAGCTGAGGAAGATTCCTTCTGCGGCTTTGGCTTGATTCAACTTCATGAACAGCTCTGCAAATTCCTGCGGCTTGAATGTGGCACGGCGGAAGTCACGTCCCGCGCGGAAGGGACAGTAATAACAATCACGCTCACAGGCAGACGAGAGCAGGGTTTTTAATAATTTAACTTGTTTGCCGTTGGGGAGTTGAGCAGGGTGAACGAAGGCGGCTCTTTTTTCTTTCGGAGTAAAACAGGCAGGCTTGGCTGGCTCTTGGGCGGATGTTGAGGCACGCGACTCTTCTGCATGTTCGAGCGCCATTTGGCCAGAGAGTTCTGCAAGAGTATCCAACGCGTCCATGCATGGATTATAGAACAGATATTCTAGTTGTCAAGCAAAAGACTAAAGAGGATGTACTAAGATTTTCTATGCACAGCAAGTAAAGTAATGTCGTCAAATTGCTCACGGCCGGCAATGTGCTTATCTACTGCCGAAACAATATCCATCAAATATGCCTGAGCCGAAGAAGATGGCTTGATGGCAGTTGCGATCAAACGCTCTTCCGTGAATTGTTCATCCCTGGCATTGAGCGCGTCTGTGACACCATCGGTGTAAAGAATTAGTGAATCGCCAGGGTTTAATGCGGTCTGTTCAAGTTTGAATTCCATGTCTGGCAGCATGCCAACGGCAGGTCCAGTGGGGTCGAGGCGGGCTTTAACAGTTCCATTGGAAATCAGAAGGGGAGACTCATGTCCCGCGTTGATGTATAACAGCATCCCGTTGCTGGGGTCGAGCAGGCCAAAAAACACTGTCGCAAACATGTTTGAGTCGCTGTGATGGGTGGCGATGTATTTGTTGGTCAGTTCAATGGCATTCTGGATGGTCGGTGCGCCTGAAGAGAGAAGCGCATCCCGCCGAAAGATCCCACTCGGTCTTTCCTCCTGCAAATACTCCGGGGTGCCCGCCCAGCGTAAAGTGTAATTCTGGTCTGCATACGCACGCAGGAGACTGCGGAAAATTGCCATATAAAGAGCGGCACCAACACCTTTATCACAAACGTCCGCGATCAGGAAGGCAATACGTTTGTTCGCCGAGATTGGAAACACATCATAGAAATCACCACTAACCTGACGCGCGGGACGGATACGAGTGGCGATCTCCCAGCCTTCAGGTTGTGGATAATCGTCCACTAGAAAACTGGATTGAATCTCCCTTGCGATCTCAAGTTCCCTTTCGGCCTTTTGCTTGGCCTGAATGAGGGTTGTTTCCTTTTGTTTGCGTTCTGTGATATCCAAAAGAATGCTGCGATAACCAATTGGATTGTTTTTCTCATCTCTTATCAGCGCGAATGAACCTTCGGCTGTACGTGGCGACCCGTCTTTGTGCTGGAAATCAAGACGGAGTCTTTTTTCGACCATCCCGGTCTTGTAGATCATGGCAAAGATATTGAACATGAGGGAAACCTGCTTCCGATCTATATATCGCCGAAAGTGTTTGCCCATGAGTTCATCTTTTGTAAAGCCCAGACCGTTAAAAAATATTTGATTCCCATAAATCAGGCGTCCTGTAAGGTCCAGCTCGAAGTAGGCGTACCCAAGAGATTCAAGCAGATCGGTAGATGTAAATGATGGCTTCATTGTATTTCAGCACCTGTCATAAGTTGTTTGATGTATGGGATGTGTTGCTCAGCCGCCTTCTCTCCCTGCTGGATGATATAGGGAATCTGCTGAGTCTCGAATGTGCCCACTGATTTTTCAAAGTCCGGGAGAATGGGAATGATCTCAGCATGATGCACAGCGTTGTAAAATGCAAACGTTGATCTCAAAATGTTATTCATATAAATGCTGTTGAAATGAGTTGTGACCGCGGTATAGGAATTCATCCGTTTGCGAGTTGGCATCTCGAAGCCGACCGCCGCGATCACGTCACTGCCTTGCTGGATTGCAACGTCAATAGGGAGGGGGTCACAGACCGCGCCGTCCACTAAGAGCTGCTCACCGATCTTCCACGGAGAGAAGATCATCGGGATGGCAATGCTGGCACGAATGGCATCCAATATTTTTCCAGTGGAAATGACCACGCGCTCGCCTTTATAAAGCTCTGTGGCGACGATGTGCAAAGGGAACACTGTGTCGTTAAATGATTTGTCACCAAAGACACTTTTCAGCCGTTCGTACATGATGTTATCGTCGATCAGGCTGGACGATTCGGTAAAACGCGTCTCGCCGCTAAGCGCTGATTTTAGATTGGATGTATAGCCTTCAAAGACATCGCTGGTGAAAAGATTCAGCGTGAGTTGTTCAGCTTCAACGGGATCAATTCCCAAAGCGATGATTGAAGCGTAAATACTTCCGCCGCTGCAGCCAACGGCCATGCCTGGAATGAGTCCCTCACGGCGCAGCGCCTTGCTCAATCCCAATGATGCAGCACATAAGACGCCACCTGAACCAATAACGACAGATAAGCGATTTCTTTGCAGGGTCATGATGCCACCAAACGTTTGACGTAATCAAGTTGATCCATCATTGCCTTTTCGCCCTGCTCGATCACATAAGGGATTTCGTGCGTGTCAAATAACCGGATCGAACGCTCAAATTCCGGGAAGATGGAAATGATTTCGGCATGATGCACGGCGTTGTGAAAAGCAAAATTGGAGTTGAGCAAATTATTTGTCATGAGGCTGTTGATGTAAAAAGCGTAGCGACTGACCGATTTGATCCTGCCCGGCAACGGACTTTGAAAGCCCAGCGCAAGAATGATATCCGCGCCCTCGCGGATGGCGACGTCCACCGGTAGGGGATTCGACGCCGCGCCGTCAATCAGCATACGCCCATCATAAGGCCAGGCGGACCAGATGTATGGGATGGCAATGCTGGCACGCAATGCATCTACAATTTTTCCGTCATGTAGTGCAAGCGACTCTCCGGTTTCAAAATCTGTCGCCATTATATAGAGCGGTGTTTTCGTATCGGCAAAAGTTTTGCCTTCGAACACAGAGTTCAGGCTTTTGAGTATGGGGCCATCACCCATCATGCTGAAGCGGTTGCTGAATTTGAAAACACCCGGCAGAAGGACACTGGCAAGCCCGCGCCAGTTACGTTGTTCGGTGATGGATTTGTTCCAAAGCTTCTTCGTGTTATCAATACATTCCTGTAATGAGAAGCCCATTGCCATGGCGGTGGCATAAATACTGCCACCACTGCAACCCACGATCATGTCAAAATGGATGTCTTCCTTCTCCAATACTTTCCATAACCCAAGTGCGGCCGCGCATTTGACAGATCCCGCACCGATAACCAGCGCGATCTTCTTTTTCTTATTCGGCATAAAATGATTTACCTATATTATGTCACTCTGAGAGAGCGTCTGTTGCGACCGAAGAGTCTCTCTCGTCGCGTGGGGGATTCTTCGCTACGCTCAGAAAGACATAAGAAAGTAATTTATATTACGACTCAAAACTCGCCACTGCATCTGGCTGTGATGTGAACACCTTGGCGATATTATGAAAACCAGACATCTTCAGGACCTTATCGATACCCGGATTTGTTGAAACAATTCTCAGATCGCCGCCATGTGAACGAGTCTCTTTCACCGCACCAAGCAGCGAGCGCAAGCCGGCGCTGCTCATAAACGCCAGGCCACTGAGATCAACAACAAGATTCGCGTGACCATCTTCGATCTGTTTGTTTATCGTTTCGGTCAATTCGGCTGCTGTGAGTGCGTCCACGCTGCCTGTTACTGTCACGGTCGTAATTCGATCCTCGTGCCTGATATCGGTCTCCATGCTTATCCTCCAGAGGGTTGGGCGAGATTCTTAGTTAGGGTCATTGTGTTACCGTCTTCTGACGTGTTGTATTTTACATCGTCCACAGATTGCCTGATGAAGAACAAGCCAAAGCCACCCAGTTCGCGCTCTTCGATGGGGGCGTCCACATCTGGGATCGGTGCACTATCTGGCTCAAAGGCGTGACCGAAGTCGGTGAGGGAAATGATTATTTTATCGGGGTCAATCTCAAGGTCCAGGATGACCGAGCCAGGGTCCATGCCAGCATATCCGTGCATGATGATGTTTGTGCACGCTTCATCCACCGCCAGTTGAATGTCATACAGAATCTCCTCAGTGACTCCTGCGTTTCCCGTGCAATGCTCCACGATGAACTCGCGAAAATCATTCAGTGCTTCGAGATATGCGGCGCGTGTGATGCGATGTGTGGATGCCATATGGTCTCCTAATAGACAGCCTGTGGGAATGTTTCGACGCCTGCCTGACGACCGATCTGCTTCACCATTCTGATTTTATCCCAACGGAGGTCGAGCCCTTCCAGAATTCCATCGTGGATCGCCCAGGCGCGCCCTCTCACAGTGGAAGCCTGGTCCCGTTTCCTGAAAACGGATTCATCATCCAGGCATTGATCGAGCGCGCCACCGGATTGGAACTCACGCTGGATATCATCCATCAATTTGTGACCGCGCACATACGCAAAGCCGCGCCGCTCGAACACCCAGGCGGATGCGTAAGTAAGCGGCTCAAGAAAATAGGCGCGATGCCCAAGCATGGAGAGGAATGTATCGATCTGCTCAAAAACTACACGCGAGCCACCCAGCCCCGCGCGTGCCTGACCTGGCGCAAGCCCTGCATTTTTTGCAACTTCTTCTGCGTTCAAGTTTCGCTTCAACGTTCCAAACATCGTGGGTTGACCATCTTCTGTGTAATCAATCGAGAAACGCGGCGCAGTGGGGTCATTCAACACAATGAGGTTTAACTCGATGCCGTTGAGCGAATTATCGGCGAGTTCGAGTGCGAAGAATTCATCATTGGGGTCAGGAGAATTGCGCGCGGTAATCATCACTTTTTCACTGTTGGGTTCAGCAGTGAGAAATACCATCGGTTCTTTATTCGCACCCGTCCATTGGATCGCGTCAATCCCGAAGCGCGTTAGCAGGGCAGGGGGAATGAGCCCACGATAGACGCGCCGCTTGACGTTCTCAGGCAGGTTATTTAATTGTCGTATCGTAACCGGGAGATGTGCATCACTCTCCAGCAAAGAGGCAGAGATCGCCCCCAGATCTGGCACAACTTTCTCAGCCTGTCCTTTGACGCGGAAATATTTGAGCATGGGCTTACATTATAAGGGACGGGATTGGAAAGTGGTAATTGGTAGATCAGAAGAGGATGGGGTAGGGGAGGTTTGTGGAGTGAATCCTTATCAGTTAATAGTGTTTTTACTAAGCGTTGGGCAGGATCTTTCCGCTTCAAATATGCCGATACATGTTTTTGTTTTCCACAATAGATTCTGTCAGTGGGGGAGAGATCTATAAATTATAGGTTGCCTAAATTACTTCAGATGCTTTATGCTTTCGATAAGTATTATTAGCAAAAACATTGACAAACAGAAGGAAATTCGTATAATGATCCGCATGACAGACACTGCTGAGAATTCACCAACGATTTCCGACTCGATGAGCAAGTATCTACAAATGGTTGAACGCGCGCGTAGCAGGCTTACCATGCTTGCGTATAAAAATGGTTTACAAATATTTCGTGAAACGCTCAAGAAAAAATCGCTTGACCCCGATACTACCTCTATCGAAAAACTGACAGAAGAGCCTTTTGCGAAGTTCATCGAACACCTCAACACTTATGCCCCTGCCACGGAGCAATTATATTTGCAGGCAGTAAAAGGCTTCTACTTGTTTGCAGACGCCGAGAAACTAATTGATGTCAACCAGTCCCGCCTGACAGTACTTATTAAGCAGCGCAAGCGCCGGCCTGGCACTCGTATCCCACAATCTCGATCCGAAGACATAGAAACTCTTATGGAAAAGATTCGGGATGTCGAAAATTTGATATTTCCGGCCACTGATGGTGGAGAAGTAATAAACATTAAACTACGCGCATATCGCGACCGAGCCTTTTTGATTACCCTTGCAGATACGGGTTTTCGCGTCCACGAAGCCTGCAATCTCCGGCGCGGCGACATGGATTGGAAAGAAGGATACGCGATCATCATCGGGAAAGGCAACAAACAGGCTGTTGTACGCTTTACCACGCGTTCAATGCAAGCCATCAAGGATTATTTATCACAGCGTGCCGCATTCGATGGAAACTCAGGCAAACAACTAAGTTCTCTCCCCCTCTTTGCTCGCCACGACAAAGGCGCAGGCAAAAAAGTCAAACCGATGACACCCACTACAGGACGCAATATCGTCAAGGAACGAGTGGAGCAATTTTTAGGAAAGGAGCTGGAAGGCAAAATTACTCCCCACTCATTCCGGCATTATTTTGTCACTTCGGTATTGCGCGGAACAGGAAATCTAAGATACGCACAGGAACTTGCCCGGCACGAGAACATAGAAACTACGAAAAGATATACCCACCTTTCCAATGATGAATTGGATAAAGCCTATTACGAAGTTTTCGAGAAAAATTCAAAATGGAGGGCACAATGATCGAATTAGATTTTCAACAATTCCATGACCAAAAATATCGTGAACAGAGATATGAGCTCTATTTGTTAAAAAATGGACTTGGCGATATTTTGTATATTGGCATTTCAACAGTAAATATTTGGGGACGTTGGTTTGGTTTTGGTGGACATTTGATGTGGGATGGAAAGGTTATCTATGGCGATTCGTCTATTGGTGTAAAAATTGAAAATCATCTGCCCGATTCATTGAATTGGAAAATTCAATTATGGACATTGAAAGACTGCATAAAGTTTTGCAGGCGCGAACTTCCCGATGATACTGCTGGATTAACTATCCGCGATATTGAACCAATAATGATTCAAAAATTATCACCTGCGTTGAATGGTACTTACAATTTGCATCCAGGAAGGGACACTACTCCGAAGAGCCAAAAAGAAATAGAACTTGAGCGAAAAGCGGATGAGGCATATGACGAAATCTTCAACAAGAAAGATCGCAAATAATGAACGATCATCATCTCTCTGTCGAACGAATTGATCTATTAATGGGCTGTGGAAACCTACTCTCATTTCTGGAAACGTTCTCTGAGCGCCTGAATTCTGCTATACCTTCGAGTTTTTCCCTGCTGCTTGTTGACTTGAATAACTTCATGACCTTCAACGAAGAGCATGGGCACGAACAAGGTGACGCGGTGCTCCATTGGATAAGCATTGTTCTCAAGGATACGGAACTGCCTATTTACAGGATCGGCGGAGATGAAGTGGTTGTTGTATTTTCAGAGGGAACAAATGCAGAAAAGGAAAACATTTCCCGCGCCGTATTTGACCGTTTGAATCGGGAGAGCGAACAATTTGCATGGTCCAACCCCGCGTCTGTGATGCTGATTCACTTTGGGGATGAGAAGCTTGAAATTGCAGACCTTTGGATAGCCATCAGCGATGCGCTCTTTGACGCTAAGGTGGAAGGAGGCCGAGGGTTTCTTGTCAACGAATATACTCATGTAACGGCTGGAAACAATTATCAAATAAGGGTCATTAACACCTTAACCGAGCGCCTGCTATCCTTCGCCAGCCGATTGGACGTTTCAAACCAGCTCGCCTATCTGGACCCGAACACGCAATTGCCGAACACTCTCGCGGCTGAAAAGGAAATGGAACGCACAATGCAACAGGCACAGAGCACTCATGGCAATTTTTCCATTTTGTTCATCGATGGTGACAACCTGCGGCTCTATAACGATATCAGCTACCTGGTCGGGGACGAAATGATCCGCAATCTTGCAAACACGCTATCACAGCACCTCAGGCCTGGCGACTTTCTTGCTCGTTGGCGCGTTGGCGATGAGTTTTTTGTGATCCTGCCAGAAACACCCAGCGACAAGGCGCTACATGTCGCGGAGCGTCTGAGAGCCGCGGTGGAAGAAGAGTCGAAAGCGTGGCGCATCCCTGTCTCTGTATCCATTGGCATGGCAGAATACCCGGCAAGTGGAGCCAATATTCGGGAGTTGCTGGATGCGGTGGAAAAATCTGCAAAACAAGCGAAAGACAACGGCAAGAACCAGGTAGTGTATTTGTAGATATCATTGAAAATAAACAGAGCGTGGCGTTTCAGACACCATGCTCTGTTTGCTCTAACGCCCCTCCCCTACTTTTGCACTACAAAATTAAAATACCCAACCAGATAATCGCCTTGATCTTCAATCGTTACGGTCAAGCCTTCGATTGGTCGTTGCGGGAAATACAATTGGCTCGTCACCTCTGCCCCACCCTCAGGCCTCACCTTGACGTGAATATGCTCTATCGGCCTGCTTGAATATAAACCGGGCAAGATCGTTTCCAGATAATAACGTCCCTGCACGTCGGTGAATTGATGCCCGCGCAGACGGTAGCCCGCGTTGTCATATTCGCCATTTGCATCCGCCTGCCAAAAGTCCAGCCAGGCATTTGATTGAGGTACGCAATTTTGATCCAGCACATAGCCAACCAGGATGAGACGCGTGCCAATCAGACCTGCTTCAAGCAGGGAGTGTTTCTCAGGTGTATTTGGAATGTAATATGGACCTTCGGTTTGTTGTTGCGTTAATGCAGAACAAGTTGGCGCCGGGATGGTGATTCCCATTTCAGTGAAGAAATCATCTTTTGGCGCGGCGATTGTGGATGTCACTACAGATTCAGTCGCAATTGGGTCAACCAATTCAGGTTCGGGCGTGGACGTTGACTCGGGTAAAGTATCAGTGGATGTGATTGATGGAGGAATATGAGTCGCTGTCAGGTCATTTGTATTCGTACACGCGCTTATGAGGCTCAGGATCAATATTATTAAATAGACTTTTCTCATCGTATCTCCTTAGGACATGCTTCGGTATCTAGATGAAGATTGGCAAAGGCCTCTTACGCTCGTTTATAATCATGCTTCCGCGGAGGAAATGTGACTATCATTATTCGCAAGGTGTTGGATTTTTATCGTGATCCTGAATATTTTTCAGAAGTTAAAAAGATAGCGGTACCAATCATCATTCAACAATTGATGTTCTCAGGGTTGAACTTGCTGGGCGTGGTTTTTGTGGGGCAAAAGGGCGATGCTTCTGTTGCTGCAGTTGGACTGGCGGGCCAGGTCGCGTTCCTGTTGAACCTGGTCCACTTCGGGATCATCAGCGGCGCGGCGATGTTCACGGCGCAATTTTGGGGACGGCGCGATGTTCCCAATTTGCGGCGCGTGCTTGGGTTGTGCCTGATGCTGGCGATCTCTGCCAGTTTGATCTTCTTCACATTGGCACAGCTTTTTCCATCGCAAATATTGCATATTTACTCTAAGGACGCGGCTGTGATCGAGCTTGGTACAAGCTACATCCGCACATTCTCATGGACCTTTATTTTCTTTGCCATCACATTCAGCTATTCATTTGTGATGCGTTCCACGGGCGATGTAAGGACTCCAACAACGATCAGCGTTGCTGCGCTTATTCTTAGCAGTTTTCTTTCCTACTCATTGATCCTGGGAAGATTTGGTTTTCCTGAACTGGGTATTCATGGCGCGGCAATCGCGGCAGTCATTGCACGCCTGCTCGAGTGTGTAGTTCTGCTCGTTGCAACTTATCGGGGCAAATCACCAGTGGCGGCATCCCTGCGTGAACTCACCGATTTTGATATGAAATTTTTTAGCAGGGTCATCAAGCCAATGCTGCCAGTGATCTTGAATGAGTTATTCTGGGCGCTCGGCATCACAACCTACAACATTATTTATGGACGCATGGGAACAGCATCATATGCTGCGATGAACATTGTAAGCACCATCGAGCAGATGGCGTTTGTTTTATTTATTGGCATCTCCAATGCAACATCGGTTTTGGTGGGAAATCGCATTGGCGCAGGGAAGGAAGATGAAGCCTACGTCTACGCGGGTCGTTCGCTTGGGTTGGGAATTATGGGAGGCCTCATTATCGGCTTGCTCCTGCAACTGGTGAAAGGGCCAGTGTTGTCGCTTTATAGAGTTTCCCCTGAAGTAATCGAAAATGCAGGGCATGTCATCAATGTCATCACTTTCTTTTTGTGGATACGCGTCAATAACATGACCATCGTCGTCGGAATTCTGCGCGCGGGCGGTGACACGCGCTTCTCGCTGTTTCTGGATGGCATCATCATCTGGCTGGTCGGCGTGCCGATGGCCTATCTCGGTGCAAACGTGTGGCATCTGCCTGTGTACTTGGTCTATCTTTGCGCCATGTCTGAGGAAGTTGCGAAATGGTTTCTGGGGATTGCCCGCTATCGTTCGAAAAAGTGGATCAATAATCTCGCTGCGCAGGTGGATGGAATCTAACCAAAATTTCAAACACTAGATCATTTCTGCGTGCTTCAATACATAATCATCATAGTCTGATCTCAACATGCGTGTGACCTCACCAGGCCTCCCCTGCCCTATCGTTACCTCATCGATTTGTATGACTGGTACAACGCCGCGCGAACTGGATGTGATGAACGCTTCATGCACCGCTGACAGCTGATTCAGTTTCAACGGCTGGTAATTCACATCCACTCCCCTGTCCCGCGCCAACTGTAGTACAGTTCTACGTGTGACGCCCAGCAAAATTCCAAGCTGTGCGGTGTACAATACTTCGCGCTGAGAGCTGCGCTTCGTCTGGGCCGCTTTGCCGCTCCGCTCACATTGTCCCGACACTCTTTCGGGAGCGCGAGTTGCTTCTTTTATATAAAAAAAGTTACTGGTCATCCCCTCTAATACTTTCCCATTCTTCACCAACAGCGCTTCAAAGATTCCCACTTGGGCAATGTGCTTGCGTTCTGAATCGCTTGCGTCGATAAATGCGGTGGATTTCAAACGCGGGCTATCACGATGTATTTCCGTTGTTTCCACGCGCACGCCGTTTTCATAGACTTCATTTGATAAAAGTCTGAGGGGCTCAGCCACAACATAAACCTGTCCCTGCTTCGTCATGATCACGCGGACGCGCGCTTCGTCGGGGAGAAAATGTTCAAGTAATGGTACCAGTTGTCGGCGGAGAAATGAGGCGCTCACGTCTGGTGAAGTCACGGGATCGTAGAGGCGTCGCAAATGTACTTTGAGTCCAAGTACGCGCCTGCATCCATCATAGGTTCGGAAGGTGCTGTAATAGCCATCAGGCAGTTGGTGTGTAATGGAATCTAATGACGAAGAATTTGTCAGATTAATTTCGATGTTTTGTTCGGGAGTTATATTCCAGATTCGAATCATGATTTTCATTATAAGCGAAGCAATTTTGTGGATAAACCTTGACACATTTGGCTTGGTCAGTGTAAACTCACTTCGTTCGAAATTCTAAGAAAGGAGCGCACCGCATGTCTCAGTTCATCTTCAACACCACCCTGCTTTTTATCGTTCCAGATGCAGCTGGAAGATTCCCGTATCGCAGTGCGCCTTATGACCGTCCATAGGTCAACCTCGTCCTTATTGTCCAGGCTACGGTGCACTCGCCCGTAGCTTTTTTGTTTAATGTTTTCGTCCCGGAGAAAAAGAAATGACTACTGTTCAACCAACTTACGAACCCACACTGACTTTTGATTTCCGTCAGGCCATCGCAGAGAACCGCCTCAAAGGCATCTGGAAGATGATGGTGGATTTTCGCGCTCCTTACATTGGTGCGACTGCCGCGCTTGCCATCTCGGCTCTCGCCAAGACCTTCACCTACATGCTCCTGCGCTTCTTTGTGGATGACGTTTTGACTCAGGGCGAAATGATCGGTAACAGCCTGACTCAGACTTTCCTTTGGATTGGAGTCGCATTTGTTGGGCTGGCACTCGTCGAAGGCGGATTTGCGTTTCTTTCGGGACGTTTGGCGGCTTTCACCGCCGAGGGAATCACGCGCCGCCTGCGCGACTTCCTCTTCGACCATATACAGCGTTTGAGTTTTTCGTACCACGCCACCACTCCCACAGGTGACCTGATCGAACGCGTCACCTCAGATGTGGATGCTTTACGCCGCTTCTTCAGCGAACAAGGCATCGGCATGGGACGCATCATCCTGCTGTTCGTGATCAACTTTATCGC
>JAXIPJ010000016.1:0-3675 GCA_045402985.1 Anaerolineales bacterium | reverse complement strand
CGTGGTGTTCCGCTTGATGCCACCGATGTAGACATCCACTTCGGCAGTCAGGGTGGCATGCGGGTTGCCGATGACGAGATAAGTGATCATGCCGAGGTCATCGTAGGAGGTGAACCAGTAATCGGTGGTGAGTTGATCGGCGGGGTAGCCCACGATGGAGTTGAAGCTGCTGCCGAAGATCGCCCGTTGGCTCGTGAAGATCGGCATCCCATTCGTGCTCTCCACATGTACAGGGCCGCCATTCAGAGCATAACGATCAAAGATGCGTTTATTAGGTGGAACACCGTAGGTACCCACGGTGCTCCCACCGATCAAGACATCTACTTCGGCACAGCCAGACATAGGATCGAAAGTCGCTGTGTAGTTTTGAGTGGTCTGATTTAGAGTCACATTGCTGTAGCTGCGGCTCGTCGGATCGAACGTGAAGCAGGCATGGGAGGGTGTGACCGTTCCGCTCCAATCATAGGATACCAAAAATGAGTAGTTGCCATTCGCCGAAGATGTGACTGTCTTCGCTATCCCATCCGTGTAGATCAACGTCACTCCAGCCACCCCAACATTCCCAGAAACAGTAACAGGATCTTGATAGCGAATGTTATATAGTGTTCCTGTTGCATAATCTGCCAGATAAAGTTCTCTTTGTTCATCCTGACCGAAAGTAGAAATGTTGAATGATGTATCCTTAAGTTCAACGGATGGTTGCCAAACAGACTGTGCATCTTTATAGATGCCAAAGAGTCGGCCACTACAGTAGTCACCATAAAAATAATGACCATAAAGCGACGGGTAGTTTGATCCGCGATAAACATAACCGCCGGTCACCGAACATCCAAGGGTATGGTTATATTGAGTAATTGGCAAAACTTTCCCACTTTGATTGCATCCACTGGACGGGTTATAACACTGATTTCCCTCCATTACTCTCCAGCCATAATTTTCGCCCCCTAAACTATTCGCTGCCTGGAAATTTATTTCTTCGATATTGCTTTGGCCAACATCGCCAATGTAAACATCGTCGGTCAGACTGTCAAACGAGAAACGCCATGGGTTGCGCAAACCATAAGCCCATATCTCTTTGCGCACGGCAGGATTCGGATTATTGTAAAATGGATTCGTCGATGGGATGGCATAAGGCAAGGTTGAATTAACATTAAGGCGCAATATCTTTCCGAGGAGGGAGGTAAGGCTTTGGGCATTATTGAAAGGATCTCCCGTTCCACCTCCATCTCCTGTGGACCAATACAAATATCCATCCGAACCGAATGCCAATGTGCCGCCATTATGATTGCTATAAGTTGGATGTGGGATTGGCAGCAGTTCGATCCTGCTGTTAAAGTCTGCCTGATCCGTATCGGCTGGTGAGGCAGTGAACCTGGATAACACCAATGAGCCGGATGAATTCGTGTGGACGGTGTAAAAATACCCATTGGATTCAAACTGCGGATGGAATGCAAGCGCGACCAGGCCCTGTTCTGGGCCGGTCGAATTAACGATCGATTGCATGTTCAGGAACGGCGTGGATAATAGCGTACCATTTTTAGCTATTCTAATTCTCCCGGCCCGCTCAAGGATAAAAAGGCGGTCAGAATTATCACCTGCATGTGTAATAAATACGGGCTGGCTAAGTCCACTGATCACAGGCTGAAGCTGCAATTTAGATGGGTCAATGCTTCTCTTTGTCAGTATTTTTCTGTCGATCAACAGTCCTGTTCTGGTTATAAAAGAGAGTGTCAATTCAGTTACTGTTGCTTCGACAAGCATTGCACCATGATCACTGTTATAGCGCACCCTACTGCCAGCTAAGGGTGTGCCAAATGGATATAAGTTTGGGTGACCACCCGACCCATTCACGAAATATTGAATTCCATCAAGCGAAAGGCGTTCATACAGATGATCGTGACCGGCAAGTACTGCATCTGCCCCCCAAGCCGCATAAGGCCATTGTAAATCTGGAAAAGAGCCGTGAGTAGCACCAGAGGAATATGGAGGATGATGCAGAACTACCAGCTTCCATTTAGATGTCGATGCTGCCAACTTAGATTGCAGCCAGGCTGCCTGGACGGAGGAGCTTGTGTTTCCATGAGGTTCCTGGACATCACTATCCAGCATAAAGAAATGTACCGGCCCCCAAACAAAATCATAATAACGCTCATTGCCTGGCAATGTAAAGTAATCCAAATAAGGCTGCGCATTTGGGGGGCCCCAATCATGATTTCCCATAGTGGGAAAGAAGCGGTTTGCGCTGGCGCCTGTGCCATATGAGCCAGTATATGGATGAATAAATTCGTGATAATACTTACCGATATTTTCGTCTATAGTGGAGGCTTCCCCATTTGGATAATTATTATCACCCGTTGTGATTAGCAAATCCGGGTTCCAGCTCTTAACCAGGTTAGCTACATCAAGTTCATTTTGAGACGAAAAACCAAAATCGCCGATGATCGCAAAACGTGCTGTTCCACCAGATTGCATGACTACATTAGTGCCTGAGCTGGCTGGAATCGGATTGAATGCTCCAATAAGCACTGTCAACGCAACAAGAATTTTTGCACCAAGCGATTTATAAGTAAAAAACATATAAGCTCCTTGGGAAAATATTCCCATTCTGGTAACCAAAATGATTTTTGCTTCTTACTCCCTGAATCCCGCTAATTGATATAAGTATTATATTAAACATAACTACAATTACAATTTCATCAGCATATCAAAAAGTTACATAGGCTCTAATTCAAAAGCTTAGCATCCTACATTAATTGAACTTCTTATTAATTGTTTCGATATTGAACTTCCCTGGGAATGCAATAAGTTACACAACAAGCAGGTGAGGGTTCACCTGCCTGACTTTTGGTGCTAGTTTATATAATAGTGGGCGCTCTAGGGCGCGCCGATGACCAGGAAAGTATCCATGCCGACATCGTCGTAGGCGGTGAACCAGTAATCGGTGGTCAGTCGATCGTTGGCCAGACCCAGGATCTCGTTGAAACTGCTGAGGTATTTGGCTCGCTCACTGGTGAAGATGTCCACCCCATTGGTGCTGATGACCTGCACCGGACCCTGGTCGATGGCGTAGCGGGGGAAAACGCGCTGTCCGGGTGCGATGGAGTAGGGAGTCAGGTTCTTCTTCACACCTGCGATGTAGACATCCACTTCCGCAGTGAGGGTGGCATGCGGGTTGCCGATCACCAGATAGGTGATCATGCTGGTGTCATCGTAGGAGGTGAACCAGTAGTCGGTGGTCAGTTGATCGCCAGGATAGCCCATGACCTCATTGAAACTGCTGAGGTATTTGGCTCGCTCACTGGTGAAGATGTCCACCCCATTGGTGCTGACCACGTGGACGGGTCCACCGTTGATGGCGTAGCGGGGGAAGACGCGCTGTCCAGGCGCGATGGAGTAAGGGGTGATGTTCTTCTTCACGCCTGCGATGTACACGTCCACTTCGGCGGTGAGGGTGTCATGCGGGTTGCCGATGACGAGATAGGTGATCATGCCGACATCGTCGTAGGAGGTGAACCAGTAGTCAGTCGTGAGTTGGTCCCCAGGATAGCCCATGACTTCATTGAAACTTTGGCCGAACTTGGTACGCTCGCTGGTGAAGATGTCCACGCCATTGGTGCTGACCACATGCACCGGTCCGGCATTGATGGTGTAACGATGGAAGATGCGTTGTCCGGG
>JAXIPJ010000281.1:0-13244 GCA_045402985.1 Anaerolineales bacterium | reverse complement strand
GATCCGCAACGTGCGATCGAAGCAGCCATCCAGATCCAGGCCGAAGTTCGCAGCTGGAAAAAAGAATTAACAAAGCTAGCCACCGACCAACAATCACAGGCGAAAAATATCCGTTTGCGGATCGGTATTAACACGGGACCTGCACTGCTTGGAACGGTAGGCACCATTGGGGAATATACAGCCATCGGTGATACGGTGAACCTCGCCAACCGCGTAGAAAGCGCCGCGCCGCTGGATGGAATCCTTATTTCTCACAACACCTACCAGCATGTGCGCGGAATCTTTGATGTCACAGCCCTTGAACCGATCACTGTCAAAGGCAAAAGTGAGCCTATTCAGGTTTATACGGTCAACGGATTGAAACCGCGCTCTTTCAGAGTCACCACGCGCGGGCTCGAAGGTGTTGAAACACGCACCATTGGCCGCGAAGATGAGATGGAAAGGATGAAGGCCGCCTTCGAGAAATCAGTTGATCAACGGCAAACACATTTAGTCAATATCGTGGCAGATGCAGGCACTGGCAAATCGCGTTTGCTTTTTGAATTCGGCAAATGGCTCGATGTTCAGGAACGGCGCATTCACATTTTCAAAGGGCGGGCCACCCAGGAAATGGCGCAGATCCCCTACGCGCTGCTCAGAGACATTCTTTCATCTTCCTTCAATATTCAGGATAATGACCGCTCTGCAGTTGTACGCCAAAAGTTGGAGCAGGGTATCTTAAATTACACAGGCAATAAGAAAAAAGCAAATTTATATGCCCACTTTATTGGCCACCTCATTGGTTTCGATTTTTCAAAAAGTCGCCACCTGAAGGGCATTCTCGGAGATGCGCGCCAGATTCGTGACCTTGCATTCCACTATGCGTCGCAGCTTTTCATTGATATCACCCGTCAGCAGGCAGGCGTCATATTTCTGGAAGACATCCACTGGGCAGATAAGGGTTCACTGGATTTTTTCAGCCACCTCATGGATTCACAGCCAAACCTGCCTCTTTTTATCATTGGCCTGACCAGATCAACTCTCTTCGAGCAACGACCAGATTGGGGAACAGGACCGGTTCAAAGCCTGCGCCTCGACCTGTTCCCGTTAACAGAAGCGGATTCCCAACGACTCGTCGCGGAGATCCTGCAAAAAGTACCCAATATTCCGCCCGCCCTGATGGACCTTATCATCAAAAAAGCTGAGGGCAGCCCATTCTACATTGAAGAACTGATCAAGATACTGATAGAGGGCGGAGTCATTATTCGTGGGGAAGATACATGGAGAGTGGAAATGGCGCGCCTCTCCGAATTAAAGGTCCCCGCCACTTTAACCGGTCTGGTACAGGCGCGCTTGGACAGCCTTACTACGAATTTACGCGAGACCTTGCAACAGGCCTCTGTTGTGGGACGTATCTTCTGGACCAATGTTGTCGAGAACATGCACGACCCGGAAAACGAACCGCTGGTATCTTCCACTGCTATCTACGACAAGTTGAATAGTCTCAGGGCAAAAGAATTAGTATACCGTTATGATGAATCAGGCTCAACCGAAATGCCTGAATACATCTTTAAGAACACCATACTGCATGATGTTACCTATGAAAGCGTACTATTAAAATTGCGGCCGGTCTATCATGTGCAGGCCGCACAGGGATTGATCGAGATCAGTGGGGAACGCGTCAGCGAATATGCAGGCCGCGTCGGTGAACATTATGAACGCGCTAGCGAATGGCTCGAATCGGCCGAATGGTATGCGCGCGCTGGCAGGCAGGCACAGGACACATATGAACCAGATGCCGCCATTGGTTATTATCAAAAAGCCCTGAACTTCCTGAATGAACATGGCGGGCAGAACCAGAACCCTCAGCGTCTTGGAATCTGTTCCCGGCTCGGAGAGGTATTGAACTGGAAGGCGCAATACACCGACGCGGTGGACATCTACAATTTGATGTTGAAGATCGCTGAAGAAAGCGGCAACGTCGTGGTCCAATCCCGCGCGCTGCAGGGGCGTGCCACCTCCCTTGGTTATCTTGGAGATCATCGCGCCTCGTTGGAGAGTGCCATCGCGGCTGAAATATTGGCGCGTGATGCCGGCGCACAAATGGAAATTGCCAAAGCATTATGGACTCAGGGGTCGGCGCGCTTCAGGTTGGGGGAATCACACACAGCTTTGGCCCTGGGCGAACAGTCGCTTAAGATCGCTACCGAATTGGATAATGCCAATGAAATGGCGCGCTGCTTAAATCTGTTGGGCGCGGTGCAGTATGTCTCAGGCAAATACGAACAGGCAGAAAGCTACTGGACAAGTGCACTGACGATCTTTCAGGACTTGGGCAACCGGCAGCTGGAGATGGATCTTTTGAGTAACCTGGGTGTCATCGCAGACGCGCGCGGTGATTACGACAATGCCTTTCAAAGATATAACAGCGCTTTGAAGATCGCGCGCGCGATCGGTTACCGGGATGGCGAGATCGTCTTCCTTTCCAACCGCGGCATTGAACAGGTGGCACTCAAAAACTATGCTGAGGCTGAAACTGACCTGCAGGAAGTGATCCGTATGGCTGGAGCAACAGGATCTTGGTGTTTGCCCAACACCTATAACTATTATGCGGAAGCCCTGCTCGGGCTCGATAAGGACGAGCTCGCAATTTATGCCGCGCAGCAGGCGCTCTCTCTGGGTATCGAAGATGGAACGCCCGAAAACATTGGCAGTGCCTGGAGATCTCTGGGAATGGTGGCAGGCAAGACAGGAAAAACGATCAAACTTAGGGATAAGGAAACCGGTCAATTCATGGATTATGATGCCCCCACTTCCTTTGCGAAAAGCGAGAAAATTTTTGCTGAGGCTGAGATCAATGGTGAGCGCGCCCGCACTCTGCGTGAGTGGGCGAGGTATGAATTTAAGAATGGGGATAAAAAGCAGGGCAAGGCGCTGTGGAAGAAGTCGCGGGATCTCTACGTCAAATTAGGGGCACAGTTGGAAGTAGATCGAATGAGCAAGCTACCCACCTGATATGAATCACCTCAAGTCACCTGTCTTTATTTGCATTGCATAAACTTGATCATGGCGCACCATAGCTGATGCTGTAGATCGCGTCATTGATGAGGTCACCTACATATAACGATCCGTCGGGACCAAATAACAAGGGCAATGGCATCACACCCGTAGGGAAGCGTACAAACCAGGATGTCGCTCCCTTATAGGTATTTCCATCGGGGACGAGTGTCACCCTCGATATTCCAGTTTGCACATCCGGCTTGAGCCACGAACCAAAAATGGACACAAACGCGTTGCCGCGGTATTCAGCCGGAAAATTTTTGCCCTCGAAAAAGTCCAGCCCATCGGCGGAGGAATGTGATTCAAAGAATGCCACTGCTGGAATCGTATTCTCACAGCCTGGCGTGTTCTGCTCATTCCAACAATCAGGGTAGCCATAATCTCCGCCCTGAATAATATGATTCAGCTCTTCAAGAGGAGCATCCATCCCCAGGTCATCGCGGCCATTGTCAGTGGCGAATAGATCGCCCGTGGACGGAAGGAACGCGATATCAAACGGATTCCGCAAACCGGTTGCATAAATTTCGCTGTCGCCGGTTTCCACATTGAAACGCAGGATGGTGGCACTACGCGGATGAGGGTCATCGCATGCATTGCAGGTGGAGCCCACTCCAAGATAGAGCCAGCCGTCAGGGCCAAATTTCAGATTGTCATTTTGATGAAGGTCGAATGGAAGATCGCTCACAAAGAGCTCCTGCACATCTGCCCTGTTATCACCATCCGTGTCGCGCAGGCGGGTGATCTTTCCCTGGTGTGACACATACAAATCTCCTGTAGAGCGATGAACCGTGAGTCCCAAGGGAACGTAAAAAGCTGAGGCGAAAGTAATGCGCGACTCGGCGCGGCCATCCTGGTCTTCATCCAAAAGAAGATAGACATTGCCATCCTGAGATGTGACGTACATTCTGCCCTGTGCATCAAACGCAAAAGCCAGGGGACGATACAAATCCGCAAATTTAATGATCGAGAATCCTGGCGGAAGTTCGGCGCCTTCCAGCTCGATCACCGCAGCCGGAACAGTGGGAGTAGAGGCAGGTGTTTCGGTGAATGTTGGTTGTGGTGTTGGAGTTTCGGTGAAAAATGACATGGCGTTCGGAGCTGGCAGAGTTGCCATACTTGTCGCTGTAGCCGGCCGGCATGCTGCCAGCAAAAGAACAGACAGTATTATGAAGGGCGGATAATTCATGCGAGTCTCTTCATCCACATGAATTATGCTCGCAAACCTTCAAACAGATCCGTTTCAATTTTTCTTCCGCTGTTCACAAGGCTGTAGGCTCGATAGAAATACCCGATACCAAAGATCTTCGCCAAATCGTCCTGAGACCATTCCGAAATTGGACCATAACCGGGCAACTGTGACTTGTGACACTGGATCGCTATTTGTACTTTTACCATCCACGCTTTATTATCCAGTTGTGTGGTGATCTGCCAGTCTTCCCAGCCGACGTGATGACGCGTCACGCCGTCGATCTCCATGCTGATGCCGCCAAATGCCTCGTTGGCCGTACCTACAATATCAACCGAATCCACCATGTAATAAAACTTCAAAACGCGATGTGCGGGTTGTCTGTCTGCATCTATAAAGTTTTGATCCGCCGCGCACACCAATGCACCGTTAGTGAACTGCGAAAGCGCGATATGGTCAGGATGCCCATACGCTCCATCAGGCCCAAATGTCACCACCACCTGTGGCTTGATGCGCCTGAGGTGTGAGACAAGCCTACCAATGATCTCGTCCGGCCTCGCCTGGTCTACATCACCGTCAATTGAATCAAGATAACTCACTTCTGTAAGCCCCAGGTTTTCGGCTGCGCAACTCAATTCGGCTTCACGTATCTTGGCAACTCCCTCCAGGCCCGGGTTGGGACCCTCGGAATCGAACCAGCCTCTCTCTCCGCGCGTGGCGCAGATGAGATAGGTCTCAACGCCTTCCGCAGAATAGCGTGCCAGAGTTGAACCAAGCCCCAAAGTTTCATCATCGGGGTGAGGAAATATCGCCAGCAATTTCAACGAGTTATTCATGTTATCTCCAGAGTGGTAGGCGCTCTAGCGCCGTTATGAAGGAGCAAGCCTTCTGGACTTCACAGTTAAAGGCGAAGGCCTTCGAATATATCAGTTTCAATTTTTCTGCCACAGTTTACCAAACTAAAGGCGCGATAAAACGTCCCCTGCATAGCCAGGACGGCTGTTGCCGCGTCTTCATGCATTTCAGCGAGCGCCCCCAGCGATGGCAATTGACTCTGGTGACATTGAATTGCGCGCCACGCTGACGAACAATATGCAGCCATATCCACACGTGTGGTGATCATCCATTCCTTCCATGCAACTTCGCCGCGCAATTGTTCATCCACGCGAAAAGTGAGGTCACTCATAAACGGCGCGATCAGATTGATGAAGTTTTCGGAATCAACCATGTAATAAAGTTTGGAAATACGATGCGTGAGCAATTTTTGCAAATCAGCATAAGATGAATCTGCTGCGCAGAGGATGGCCGCACTGGTGAATTGTCCAACGGCAATATGATCGGGGTGACCGTAATTTCCATCAGGAGGAAACGTGACAACGACTTGCGGTTTGATATGGCGAATGTACGAAACAATCTTGCCGACAACTTCTGTATGATCCGCCCTATCCACCTCACCGTCAATATAGTCAAGAAAATAGAGGCCAGTCATACCGAGTTCTTTGACAGCATTCTCCAGCTCTCTGGTGCGGATCTGGCCGAGCGCGCCCAGGCCCGGATTCTGCTCATGGGGGCCAAACCAGCCTCTCTCCCCGCGTGAAGCGCAGAGGTAATACGTCTCCACACCTTCTGCGGAATATTTCGCCAAAGTACCGCCCATGCCCATCGATTCATCATCCGGGTGAGCAAAGACCGCCAGCAGTTTTAATGGTTCGGGCATGGTGAGGCTATTTTACTTGAATCAGGAAATGAATTTAAGCGGTGATGGAATTTATTCTGGCTATCGTTCTGCGTGCGATTGCACGCGCTCGAATTCGAGCATAAATTGTTCTGCGATCAGCTCGTTGTAAACAATAATTGTATTCTCGTCATTTCTCTCTTCGGCGCTTTGAGAAAAGTTATAAGATCCAAGCACCACTATCTTTTCGTCGACGATAAAAACCTTATGATGCATTTGACCGGCGTTGCCATCTATGCGTACATCCAGATCGGCTTGCTTGAACGGATCGTATTCTGTGCCCTGGTTCGAAGAGATCTGCTCCTGGTCCATGACGCCTGCGATGGTGAGTCCCGCCTCCGCTTTTTCGCGGACGATTGCACCTAGGTCATTGGATGTGAAGGAAAATGCCAAAAAATGGATGCTCTCTTCGGCACCACTCAAGAGACTCACCAGCGCATTGAGCACTCCATCGTCCGGCGAAAAATAGGTATCAATACGCGTGTCATCGATGGTAATGGTGGGGTTTGGAGTTTTCGCAATCACGTCCGGCCCGAACTTATTATCTTCGAACATTTCATTGAATTCAACAGAGTAGTTTTCGGCGATCTTCGTTGAATGGATGCGCATCAGATTATTGTTGTCTTCATACGTGCCGGAGTCGGTAAAGTTCATGGCACCCAGCCAGACTTCAGACTTGTCTATGACGAGGAACTTATCATGCATTAATCCCTGACGGTTATCTCCAATAATGGGAATGCCAGCCTCGATCATGATCTGCGGGTCGGAGCGATCCATGTTGGTGGACTCCATGACAACACGGACTGTGACGCCACGATCATGCGCGCGCAAAAGTGCATTACGAACGCTGTTCAAGCTCAGGCTATAGGCAGCAACATCAATACTCAAACGGCCGCCATCAATTGCATCCACAAGTGGGCCATCCACACCGCCGGTCCCTTGCGGAGAAAGCGGGCTGGTGGGGTCGGTAAAATATAGTTCGAACCACGATCCTTTTACGCCATAGCCCGCTTCCAGGTCCACTGGTGTGAGGTCAATTCCAGGAGTCGCTGTCTTGGGTGTGGCGGGAATGTTGCCACATGCGGAAAGTAAATAACAGGAGATGAATAATAAAGATAAAAAACGCTGATATGAATTCATGATATTTCCTTTTGGGTGATTTCGCGCTCCCGAAAAAAACTTCGGGACAAGGTGAGCGGAGAACTGAGCGTTCGCTGCGAAGTTCGAAGACGAAGGGCAAGTGTACGGGACTGGAAACCCAGCCCCTACCATACCCTCTCAACGCGATAAAACCTATTTTTGTTCAGTTGCTTCCTGGAGGCGTTTACTCAACACTCTGATGACTGCAAGGCTTACTGCGGGCCTTTCACGGATCAACCCCTCAAAACTTTTCTGGTCAATGCACAAGACACGCACGTCTCCAGCTGCGATCAATGTTGCCATACGCGGCTCACGATTGATGATCGACATCTCGCCCACATACTCACCTGATTTTCGGCGCACCGCCTCCACATTATGTCCATCTTTTGCAATAACGACGCTGACCTCGCCAGAGACGATGACAAACATCGCATCGCCCTGCTCACCCTGCTGGGCAATCATATCACCGTCAGAGAAAAGCTCCTCTTCGGCAATCGAGGCCACCTGCTTCAGATCGGCCGGTGAAAGATTTTCAAACAGAGACACGCGCTTGAAAAATAAAATTCTGTCCATCAAAGATAATGTGGCAAGTGTATCCATTCTTGTCTCTCCATAATTCTTCGCGAAGGCGGCGCACTCGCGGATCCACGCATCGTCATCAGCGAGCAAACGCTCCCAATTTACAGATTGAGTTCCCACGCTGTCATCTTCCCATAATTTCATTAGTGGCTGAAGAATATCGCGATATTTTGCGCTGATCGATTCCAGTGCTTCGATGACATTCGCGCGCTGGCTTGTATCGCGCGTTTGCAAATTTTCGATGGCAGTATTCATTGCGTCCCTATCCCCCAACAGACCGATAGCGCGCAATGCCCTGATCCCAAATTGATGCGACTTATCATGCAACGATTCAACAAGCAGACGCAGCGCCTCACTCTCCGCCGACAGCGGTACGCCACGCATCAGAGCATCATACTCCTCCGCGCGGGATACCGACGCACGCGCAAAATCGAGGATCGGTTTGGCGGGAGGCATCGGCAAATATTGGAGCGTGAGCAAAGCCCCGTCCACTGAGGCTTCATCCTGCAACGCGGCAAGGACAGATTCCATCACGGACGCGCCGATCTGCCCAAGCAGCCGCGCGGATGTTTCGCGCGCGGCTGGGTCTTTTAAAGATTCGAGTAAATAGTGAAGAGACTCTTGTGAATTGATCTGCACCAAGGATGTAAGGATCGCATTTTTTATGCCTGGCTCGAGACCTCTTTCCAACATTTCATTGGCAAGAAAATCAAATGCCTCTTTGTCACCCCATTCTCCCAAGGCAGTAATGGCGTGAAGGCGCGCATCCAGCTCGCCTAGCATGGCGGTATTGCGGAGGTGATATTTGGCTTTGGTTACGATTTCTCCCTCACCTCTAACTCCTCTCCCATTAGGAGAGGGGAACTTGAGCAGCGATGTCGCAGCACGTGTACTTACTCTCGGATCTTCATCATCCAGCATGAGCGTTAGATAACGCGAAAGTGCACGCGAGGAGGCGGATAAAACTGACAGTGCAGATACGGCTTCAAAACGCACATCCGGCTCAGGGTCCGAAAGAGAGGCGGCGATGTCCAATAAGGCGGGAGTCGCTTTGGAGCTAGTTAAGGCTCTGAGGCTGGCAGCGCGTACAAATGAGTCCGCATCGCTTAATCCATTAATAAGAGCATTCGTTGATTCGGGCAAAGAGAGATGACCCAGAATTTCAGCAGAGACGCGTCGAATCATGGGATCAGACGCGTGCAATCCGTTGAGCGCAGTTTGAATGGCGGCACCGTCCTGATGGAAACCGCCAAAAGGCTGATCTTCACCGTAAAAGAGATTCGGGCGACCAGCGCGCAAAGCATCGACCAGCGCGATGTTATAACCACGACGCGCCTGATAAATAATATAAATGCACCAGGCCGCGGCAAAGAGGCCTATAAAATAAAGTTGTTGAGGTGTAAGTGTTTGTTCTCCAACAATGAGGATACCGCCCGCGATGAATGTACCTGCCTGCTCAGGTACGCCGCTGATGAACGTGCGAACCTGGTCACGCTTTTCAGGTGGAATAACATTGAACATGGCCTGCCAGGCGGGGTCGGCAATACCTGAAAGCCAGAGCATTTGTACAAAACGAAATGTGACAATGATGGCAAAGACAGGTGCCAGCGCAAGCCCGCCAAAACCGATAAAGTAAATCACGGGGAACGCTAGAATACAGGCCATGATGCCAACGCGCGAAAAGAGTCTGTTTGCAAACAGGAGCGAAGCAAGAAACGCGGCGGCTGTACTGATGCCATTAAAGAGACCAAGGAATGATGCGAGCGAATCTTCATTCGGGAATTGCTCAGTGGCGGCACGCGAGAACGGAAGCGCAATGGAAAAATAAAGCATGGAAAAGAAGATGGTTGAGATCGAAATCCATGTCATCAGTTTGGAGCCGCGCACATATTGATAGCCGCGTTGCATTTCTTGAGCGAGGGTGGGTTGTTTGCGGCGCGACTTGCGCGCCGGGGTGGATGCTATCTGGTGCCGCGCAAGCAGCGCACGGCTGAGAAGAAATGCAAACAGCAATGCGCCGGCCCAGACGAGCAGCAGATTCTCAGTGCCAATGGAAGCGACCAGCAAGCCTGTGATAAATCCACCAATCACCTGGCCAAGGATGCGTGCAGCATTGAACAACGGAAACAGTCGTTTTGCCTGACGAGTATCACAGACCAGGCCTGCAATTCCCCAGAGCACGAGGCTTATCAATATATTGAGTGCTTCCTTGCCTAGCCAAAGTGCAGGATATAGCCAATTGGCTCCGGTAAGCAGGGCAAAACGCGCCACAATGAGCAGAATGGAAATAAGAAGCGGAACGGCGATGTAAAGGATTTGCCGAGGTATGCGGCTGAGGAGAGCTGTTACACCGAACGACATGATCATGTTTGTGATGCCCAGGCCCACAAACATATAAGGAAGATACTCCACGCCGAAACGGGCAAAGAAGAGCGCTTCGATGGCCGTCCCGCCTAGTGAGGCGCCCAGCGCTGTGAGAAGCATCACGCCAATCGTGAGGGAGGCAATGCGTCCTTCGCCTGGTTTTATCGAAAGCAGTTGCGCGAAGCGAGTCATTTGTTTATAAGATTATCAATCGTATCCAGCTTCCAGAATTTCAAAACCTGAAAGCGGACGACGATTTTGCAAAACAATTTTTTGAACCAATCGGGTCCAAAGGGCAACTGCCCTTTAAAGGTAACTCTGAGATGAGTGCCGCCTAACTCAGTTGCGATGAAATGGAACGTCATCAAAAGCGAAGTTGAGGCTCCCTGAGGCGTGTGAAGGACTGTGTAATATTCAATGGGACGAATATCGAGCACATCTTCGACAATGACTTGATTTTTGCCGTGAACGCAATGATTGCGCGCACCCGCGCCGCTTCGTCCACGCACACGCAGGATGGGAACGATTTCGCTGTGCATCCACTTGCCGCGCTTGACCGGGTCATTGAACCATTCCCAGATCACATGAGGAGAGGCGGCATAATCATATTCCAAAACGTGATGCGCCTCGTCTTTTGAGAGAAACACACGTCTCGATTCAACGATTTGTGTGTATCGCTGATGCAAATCCAGGCCGTAGGTCTTTACGTTGCCGATATGATCATAGGATTCGGTCGAGGCGTGCAAGCCATCAGGTCTCAAAGCGAGATGTTCAAGCGCCTGCGCGGTGAACATGGCGTAGGCCTTCCAGCCTGTAATCTCGGCAAGATGATTCTTGAGCAAACGATGGATGAGATTGACATCCGTGCCGACGAGTTCTTTCGTCCCCATGATATCCTGCACGAAGTAATCGCCGTGATGAGTTATGAATTTCAAATCCAGCGTTGGGATGGCGCGGCAGGCCTGGCATGTGCAGGTGGTTCGGCGGTGCGCGGCTTCGCGTTTATCACGGAATGCAACGTAAGTGGATTCAATCAATTCAAAGAGAGACTCGCCGCGTGGGATTTTACTCTCAGCGGCATAAGCAAAGACCGCGTCACCTTCGATTTTATGGATGATCAATTGCGGCTTGAGATGTATGATGATGACTTCGAGCAATTCACTAAGAATATCCTGCGAATGTTCCAGTTCCGTCCCTGCTACGAAAGAGGTATAACCTGAAATATCTGCAAGAAGCAGATAACCATGTTGTGTTTCATTCACGATCATTCACTCTTCGTGTTTGCAAATTCTTCCCCAGCCATTTGCGCGGCTTTGCGAAGCGCTTCGTCATAATGATGTTGACCCAGGATGACGATGCGAGCCAGAATGCGCCGAATGAAACGCGGACCCGGCATGTGCAGTTGCATTAAATCGTGCACACGCGTGCCGCCGTTGGGGAGCGGCTCAAAGCAAAATGTTTCGGAGAAAGTCTTCTTTCCGTTTTCAAATGAATCAGATGTCGAATATTCAAACGGGCGCCAATCAAGTGTTATCTCGCTGGTGAGGCTTTTTCCATGTGCGCAGTGATTAACCGCTCCTTTGCCCGCGCGTCCTTTGGGTCTTTCACCAATCGACCAACGAACATGATCCGCCCACAGATTGCGTTTAATAGGGTCTTGAATCCACTCCCAGGTCACTGCGGGAGGCGTGGGAAAGTCAACGTTCACAATCAAGTCCGCGTCCTTTTCGTCCACCACAATACGACGTGTGTCTGTGATTTCCTTGTAGCGCTTATGCAGGTCAATATTGTAGGTCTTTATTTCCCCCAAATGCTCGTATTCTTCCATTTGAACATGCGTATCTTCGAGATTTAACTTGAGATGGTCAAGGCATTTCTCGGTGAACATTATATACGCGCGCCAGCCTGTTGCTTCACTGACATGATTCTTCGAGAGGCGGTGAATTAAATTTACGTCTGAACCGACCAGTTCGCGCACATTTGAAATATTCTGAATGATGAAGTCTCCGTGATGGGCGATGAATTTCAAGTCGAGCGATGGGATATTCTGGCAGGCAGCGCAAGTGCAGGTTGTTTTGCGACGCATGGAAATTTGCCTGTCGCGGAAAGTCACGTACATGGATTCCATAAACTCCAGTAATGTCTCGCCCCGTGCAAATGTGGTCTCGCCTGTATAGGCGAAGACTGCATCGCCTTCAAGTTTGGAGATAACCATTAACGGCGTGAATTTCTCCACCAGCAGTTCGAGCAGTTCGGTAAGTATTTCGTGAGAGTGCTCCAGCTCTGTTTTCGCTACAAAGGATGTGTAGCCAGAAATATCTGCCATAACGAAATATCCATGCTGAGTCACTGTCGACATATTTTTGACACCTTTTGCCGTGATTATACTCTCACCATAGCATTGAGGTTGACGGTCGTTATGAAAGTATAATCATTCTTTATGACAAATAATGCCAATAGGCAAATCGCGCGCGCGGCTGGAACTGTTATGTTCGCGATCCTTTTCGGTCAACTGGCGGGGCTGGCGCGCGGGATTCTGGTAGCCAGGGCGTTTGGTGCCTCTTCCCAACTCGACGCATTCTTTGCCGCAAACCGCGTGAGCGAGACTCTCTTCCTGTTGATCGCAGGCGGCGCGCTTGGCTCTGCATTCCTCCCAACTTTTGCCGGATTGCTCGCTCGCGCTGAAACCGACTCCGCCTGGAGACTCGCCTCCGCGTTGGCAAATACGGTCACTCTCGCCCTCAGCCTGCTCGCCATTTTATTGGCAGTGTTCGCCCCGCAAGTTGTCCGCTACGCGCTGGCTTCAGGCTTTTCCGAAAAGCCCGAACTCTTCACGCTAACAGTATCCTTACTTCGTATTCAACTGATCTCCGCAGTTCTCTTTGGCCTGGGTGGACTCATTGGAAGTATTCTCAACGCGCATCAGGTATTTCTCATCCCAGCGCTGACTCCAGCGATGTATCAACTTGGTATTATTTTTGGCACACTCGTGCTCGCGCCTTCTATAGGAATTTATGGATTGGCATGGGGAGTTGTTATTGGGGCGGCGTTATATCTCGTTTTGCAATTACCCTCATTACTGAAACTAACATCCAATTTCAAATCCCCGAGTGCTGATCACTGGTCACTTGGGCTCAACAATCCCGACGTCAGAAAAGTCTTCCTGCTGATGGGGCCACGCCTGCTAGGAGTCGCGGTGGT
>JAXIPJ010000298.1:0-8015 GCA_045402985.1 Anaerolineales bacterium | reverse complement strand
TTCATTACGTGGGCAGTGCTGGCAATCGTCCGTAATTTGCTGGGCATCATTGGCACACTGATTGCCATGCTTGCGCTCAATGTTCGTCTGTCCCTGCTTACCTTCACTGTCCTTCCACTTATGATCCTGGCGACAATTGCGTTTCGCAAAGCTGCGCGTGGCAATTATCGCAAAGTGCGCGCAGCGGTCTCGTGGACAAATTCCGTGCTGGCAGAAAATGTCAACGGTGTGCGCGTAGTGCAGGCGTTCTCGCGGCAGGAACATAATCATCATAACTTCAAGGATTATGTCAACCGTTATTATCTCGAAACGAGTCTCGATGCTGCCAAGGTCGCGTCGCTTTTTACCCCGGTTGTGGATGTACTCGGCGCGGTGGCAACGGCTGTCGTTGTCTATATTGGTGGCAGGTTCGTGCTGGGCGAAGAGATCACCGCCGGCGTGTTGATCGCGTTCGTTTTATACATCGACCGTTTCTTCGAGCCGATCCGCGATCTCAGTCGTCGCTTCGATACGCTTCAATCCACGATGGCGGGCGGTGAACGGATTCTGGAATTACTCAATACGCCCATCGAGGTGCGGGATGCAGAAGACGCGCGTCAAATGGGACCCATCGTCGGCGACGTCCGATTCGAGTCGGTATCCTTCCATTATTCCGATGACCCCACTCTCGTCCTGGATGGGATCGATTTGGATGTGCGCGCTGGTGAGACGGTCGCGTTGGTAGGGGAGACGGGCGCGGGCAAGACAACCATCATCAAACTGCTCACCCGCTTCCATGATCCGACTTCTGGCTGCCTCCGTGTCGATGGCATTGACCTGCGGACGGTGACTCAGGCTTCGCTGCGCAGGCAGATGGGCATGGTTTTGCAGGACCCGTTCCTTTTCAATGGAACGGTGAAGGAAAATATTTTGTTCGGACGTTTGGGAGCTAGTGATGACGATGTGATTTCCGCATCAAAGGCTGTGGGCGCGCATGATTTTATTATGGCGCTGCGAAATGGATATGAGACTTCAGTGGAAGAAGGTGGCGCGCTCTTGAGTGTGGGGCAACGCCAGTTGATCTCATTCGCGCGGGCTCTGCTTGCTAACCCACGCATTTTGATCCTGGATGAAGCCACCTCCTCTGTGGATACACAGACCGAGCAGATCATTCAGCGTGCCCTTGCGACGCTCTTGAAAGGACGTACATCCTTTGTGATCGCGCATCGCCTTTCAACCATCACGAGTGCAAATAAGATCGTCGTCATTCATGATGGGAAGATCATCGAGCAGGGCACGCATACCGAGCTATTGGCGAATCAGGGAATGTATTATGATCTTTATAAAACAGGTTTTCAAGAGTAGGGGCGACCCGCCCAGCGCTGATCAATTTCAAGGATTGCAAAGTCGCTATGCCTATCGTGTTGAGAGATGATCATGATGGGTCGCCCTTACACTTACACATTGTAGTGACTTCTTGACTATCCCTCCCTCAAATGATAAACTCGCGCCATCTTATTCTTGAGAGGAGGCACGTACAAATGAAAGCTATGTTGACATATACCTATATTGTATTGAGCGCGCCTCCTAAAGGTGAACTGTAATCACGGATTAATCCGTTTTGATTGACTTGTCACCGCAGGTATATCCCGCCTGCGGTTTTTTGTTTAATTTCAAAGAGGAAGACCATTATGAATTCTCGAACCAAGAAATTTGTGTCCTATTACAAACCGTATCTGAGGTTGTTTTTTGCCGACATGGTTTGTGCATTGGTTGTATCGGCAACTGCACTGGCGCTCCCTTTATGTGCCAGCTACATTACTAAAAACATTCTGGGAAGTGACATGCCTGATGTGCTCAGCCAGATCTATCGAATGGGCGGCCTCATGCTTTTGTTGCTCCTCGTTCACACTCTTTGTAACATGTTCGTTGATTATCAGGGACATATGATGGGCGCCCTGATGGAACGTGACATGCGTAGTGAGCTCTTTGAGCATTTACAAAAACTATCCTTTGGCTTTTACGATGAGCAAAAAACGGGTCAGTTAATGTCGCGCATCACCAACGATTCCTTCGACATGTCCGAGTTGTTTCACCATGGCCCTGAAGACATTGTCATCTCTTTGCTGAACTTCGTGGGCGCTTTCATCATCATGCTCACGGTCAACGTCAGACTGGCCTGGATCGTTTTTCTGTTTTTACCAGTTATGGCGGTATATGTATTCTATTTCAATAAGCGGATGAGGACTGCATTGCGAGTGAGTCATGCTCGAATCGGAGATATCAATGTGCAAGTGGAAGATACGCTCGCTGGTATCCGGGTGGTGCAGTCGTTTACGAACGAAGCAATCGAAAAAGGCAAGTTCGTCTACGAGAACGACCGTTTTCTGGATAGCCGTAGGGATGTCTACAAAAATGAGGCGAATTTCAGCGCGGGGATGATTTCCTTCACCCAACTTCTTGTCATTGCTGTGATTGTTTTTGGCAGCGTCGCTATTCAGAATGCATCCCTCGGTTTGCCAGACTTGATCACATTTTTGTTATACGTGGGAATCCTTATGGAACCCATCCAAAGATTCAGCAATTTCACTCGCCTCTATCAGGAAGGGATTGCCGGGTTTGAGCGGTTCATGGAAGTTTTGGAAGTGGAGCCAGATATCCAGGATGCAGCGGATGCGATTGAACCTGGGCATGTTCAGGGAAACGTGGAATTTAAAGATGTAAGCTTCAAGTATAAAGAGGATTATGGTCACGTCTTGAAGAACATATCCCTGAACATAAAAGTTGGAGAATATGTTGCGTTGGTAGGGCCCTCAGGTGTTGGAAAAACAACCCTGTGTTCTTTAATTCCCCGCTTTTATGAGATAACTGACGGAGAGATACTGCTTGATGGGTTGAATATCAGAGACGTTAGCCTGCGTTCTTTAAGAAGGAATATAGGGATCGTCCAGCAGGATGTATATTTGTTTGCCGGGACAGTCTCAGACAATATTCGCTACGGTAAACTTGATGCAAGCAGGGAAGAGATCATGGAAGCAGCCAAAAAGGCGAATGCCCATGATTTTATTATGGAATTACCCGATGGGTATGATACGGATATTGGTCAGCGTGGCGTGAAATTATCTGGAGGGCAAAAGCAAAGGTTAAGTATTGCGCGCGTTTTCCTGAAAGATCCGCCCGTCATCATTTTTGATGAAGCGACCAGCGCTCTGGATAATGAGAGTGAAAGAGCCGTTCAAGATTCTCTGGAGAAGTTAACCGAGGACCGCACCACACTTGTCATCGCCCATCGTCTGTCAACCGTCAGAAATGCACAAAGGATTGTTGTATTAACAGATAACGGGATTGATGAGCAAGGAACACATGAAGAGTTGATCGCAATGGATGGGACATATGCGAATTTATACAATATGCAATTAAGGATATAACCTTATTAATCGGGATGGTTGGACCGTTGCCGCTTTATCTGGTTTTCTGACATCGGGCTAACGGATGGAAATCTTTTATCAGGCTATTCGAATTGGGTCGTTGCCCTTTTGAAAATGGATAAAGCCTAGATGGGGGAGTATACTTAATAAGATGGACACCCGGTACAAAGAAGCCTCTGTCAAAACGGCCGATAATCTTAAGACGATCGCGCAGTCGCAACTCCTCCGCGACCTCTCGCGATTGTCACTGCCGGAAATTGAGGCCGTTACTAATTTGGTCTCACACGTCATTCCTGCTGGCAATGTTCCCGGGGCCATTCTGAGCGGGTTGGCGCGTCTGCCTGGGCACCGTCCCCCGCTCAAAACCATCAAGCGTGATGTTGATTTGCTGTTTCGTGGCGTGGAGCAGGTTCTCGACAAAGCAGTGTACGCGGCGTTCTTCGCCGGGCCAGCCGCCATCATCTGGGGATACCAGAACTTGCTAAAGTTGGCAGGCAAAAACCCCGAGGACTCGTTTCCGGAGGGCACCTGGCAGTTCTACGTGGACTATGCTTTGCGCGAGGATACGGCTCGACATGCGAACGAGACTCACGGATTCGACACAATGCTCGCGCAGCACCGCCGCAGCTTGAGTGATGTTGACCGCGTAACTGCCTGGGTCATGGCGGCTATTCATTGTCTGCATCAATTCGACGACTTGCTCGCCAACGAGTGGCGCGAGCGCGTCCATACGGCTTTATTGCTCGAGGTGACCGCAGGAATGCCTGAAGCCGCACGCTATGCCAAGCTTTACCGGGAATGGGAGGCTCAACGGCCTTATGGTCGCGGTCAAGATTCCGGTCCCGACGAGACTTATCCCGCCTATCGTCGTGGCAGGTTTGAAAAATACCTCGATGGAGTGTTGCGCGAGTTACCTGAGGATGTGCGTCGCGCGTGGGAAGTGAAAGTGCGCACGGCTGAGTCAGGAGACTTACCCGCTTATCAGTGGCAGATGTCCATCCTGGCATTTCTCGACCCGGGTCCGTATGGCGAGGCGCGTATACCCGTTCCTTTCCAACAAGCCCACGTCGGCGTTATCTACCAGGGTCGCTACCATCTTATCCCGATTTGTTCGCCAGACTCCAACCAGCCTATGGATGTGACGACAATTCGCGCGCAGGTGGCAAGGCTGATGATATCTCCTTCGGATGCGCCCTCGGCTGAGCTTGCCCGACTGGCCAGAGTGAAGCGCATGGCACTGTCAGGCTTGTGCAGTAAATTTACCCCCGCTCTAAATGAAGAGATCAACACTCTGCGTTCTACCCCGATCCTGCTGAACTTCGACCAGCGCCCGCGCGCGCTGTCCCTCTCTGAGTTGCGTCAGGCTGAGCGCGGCCTTGGTGACCATGCATTGACCATCTTCAACACGGGCGAGACTTTTGTCTTCGACCAATCCCATATTTTTTTCGATGGGGCTTGGGGCGCGGCCTTAGCCGAAATTCTGACCAATGAAGCTTTGTCCTGGGCGGTCTATCTGAACTCGTTGCCTCCGGCGCAACCCGCTACACAGCAGATCTATGCCGCGCCTGCCTTTCGCTTTCAATCTTCGGAACTCAATCTAATTACGCGGGCCCCGCACGTCACGGCTGAAGTCGGAGCAGAGTCTGATGAAGTGAACCTCAGGTCCATCCTTAATTTGCGTAAATTCTTCAAACTGCGAAGCGGTTTATTGCAATTGACTGTTAATGACCTGCTGGTGCTCTATCGCGCCATCCATGCGGTTACTTACCAAGCCGACTCGCTACTAATAGCCGAGTTGAAAAAACTGGTGAGCATCGGCGCAACTAAATCGGCGGCTCAGGCCGCATTGGTGGAAGTTGAGAATGCGCGGCGAGTCAATCCAGCCATCCTGATTCCTATTGATGCCAGCCAGCACTCACCCCGCGAGCGCCTCTACCCGATGAGTTTTGAAGTCCCTCTGAACGACCTGGACTTCCTCCAACTGCACACCAAGACGCTCCGCGCGCTGGATGCTTACGAAATTGGGAGCGGAGACCGAACGGCACTTTACGCAGAGTTTGATCGGCTTCAGCGGAATTACCTGGCGGCGCTGGCCGGTTTCGGCACAGTGTTAAGCCGAGCCAAAGAAATCGCTATTTTGGGGGAGAGCACGAGTGTGGGCAGTATTAAACTGCTGGCGTATATGCCAGCCCCCTTACAACGTCTGCTCGATAATATTCCTGGACGGTTCGATGTGCTGAACGACATTATCAAAGGGCGCGAAGTGTTTTCCAACGTCGGCGCGGTCGCCAGAACGAGCACTCTTACGCGGTTCATCACGGCCAAGGACGACAACGATAAAAAGACTCTTGCCTGGGGTGTCATCACAGATGCCCAGGGCGTGATGCGCGTCACCCTGCGCGACTTCCGGCCCCATGTTGCTTTGTTGGAAGCCGCTGGGCAAAGAGAGTTGGCCCAGCGCCTCGCCCAGGATTATCTGGCGGCTTATGTGCGCGGCTTGAACCAATATGTTCTCGACTTGCGCCGCATGACCGTTTCCAGCCGGGAGACTCGCTTAGCCAAAAACGAGGAGCCTACGTGACCGAGGATCCTTTGATTGGTCATCAGCTCGCCAACTTCCGGCTGGAGCGCGTCCTCGGGCGAGGTGGGATGGCCCAGGTCTATTACGGCTGGGATGTGAAGCTCCAGCGCCCGGTGGCAGTCAAAGTAATTGATGTTCGATTCCGCGGCAACCCGGCTTACGCCAGGCGCTTTGTGCGCGAAGCGCAGGCCGTCGCTACCTGGCGGCACGAGAACATCGCGCAGGTCTATTACGCCGATGAAGAAGGCGACTTGTACTACTTTGCCATGGAATATGTGGATGGCTTGGATCTGGGGCAATTGTTGTCCCAGTATGCTGTCAGAGGCGAACTCATGCCCCAAGCCGATGTGTTGCGGATTGGGCAAGTGGTTTCCAGCGCCCTCGATTACGCCCACGCCAGGAGCGTCGTCCACCGCGATGTGAAGCCCACAAATGTTATTGTCGCTCGCGATAATCGTGTCGTCTTAACGGATTTCGGCCTGGCGCTGGACATTCACCAGGGTTCGATGGGTGAGGTCTTCGGCTCGGCGCACTATATCGCTCCGGAGCAGGCTCGCCGCTCGTCAGAGGCAATCCCACAATCTGACCTGTACTCGCTTGGCATCATGATGTATGAAATGCTGACGGGTGCTGTGCCCTTTGATGACCCATCCCCGACAGCTGTTGCGCTCCAACACATCACCCAACCGCCGCCTGCACCGCGCGCGCTCAACCCGGATCTCAACACCGAGACCGAAGCCATATTGCTAAAGGCATTAAGTAAATCACCACACGAACGCTATCAAACTGGCGATGAGTTAATAACGGCTTTGGAGAATGCTTTCAAGGCTGGCCACGCGACAGATAATCCCGCGCCGTTGCCTCCACCGCCCGCGGGTATGCAACTCCCGGCACAACCAGCCCGCCTCTCGCGGATGACTGTGGCTGAAGTTATTGCCTCCCAGGCACTGCCCGCTGCACCTCCAATCGCAACACCGCCACCGCGCCAGATGAAACCACCCTCGCGCGAAACGCCTCCTGTGCAACGCCAGTTGCTTCTTTGGTTGACCCTCGGCGGCTGTATCCTGGTTCTTATGGGGGGCGTGACGCTAGGGGGGTTATTGTTCGCCAAACCGTTGGACAATCTCTTTCAGAATACCGAACGATCTGTGAATACGGTGACAGCGCTTACTCTCGTGTCACCCACCTTGCCCACAAGCGCTCAGTCTACAGAGCCACCGACCGCCGCACCTCTTCCACTCGTAAAATACCCCAATGGCAAACGCTTCATGCTCTTTTATGATGACAACAGTCTCTATTTGCTTAATCTTTCCGACAGCATCGTTCCCATCAATTGGGTGGCGTTTGAGCGCCTGAGTGACACCGATGTGCCGATGGATCGCTTTAATGGTTCACTCTGGGCAGAGTTTTACGCGAACAGTGTTCCCGGCAGGTGTGTAGCGCTCCGCATCTTAGGTAGCTCTGAATACCTTGACCCACCCGAATGTGGTCATAATAATTTTCTCAGTTTACGCACTCCGACGCGCGACGACTCGGTTGTCTTCTGGACCTCTAAAGAAGGCAGTCACCAGTTTCGCGTGTTGTGGCGCGAAGGCGGGCAGGACGAAGAGGTGTCCCGTTGCGAAATCGGCGCAGGGACATGCGAGGTATTCCTGCCATGACCCAAGACAGTTTAATTGGAAAGCAACTGGGCGAATACCGGCTTGAAGCCTTGCTTGCGCAAGGTGGCATGGCTCGCGTGTACCGCGCGGTAGATGTGCGCCTTCAGCGGCATGTGGTCGTCAAGGTGATTGACCCGCCTCTCCGCAACGATCCTGACTACATGATGCGCTTTGAGCGCGAGGCCCAAGCCATCTCCCGACTCGACCATCCCAACATCGTCCGGTTGTATCGCTTCGACACGCAGGATGGCTGGCTCTACATGGCGATGCAACACGTCGCGGGGGCAGACCTGGAAGCGGTGCTGGCTGGTTATCGCGTTGACAAGGAATTCATGGAACCGGACGAGGCCAATCGGATTATCGATG
>JAXIPJ010000248.1:0-14788 GCA_045402985.1 Anaerolineales bacterium | reverse complement strand
CCGGCAACGGCAGAGGTACGGGAGTTTGCTGAAACCTTGATTATGTCCATGTTGAACCTCCCAACAATGTTAAAGAGAGACCAATTTAAAAAGATTGTACAGGATTCAGGAAATAGATTCAAGTATTTTATTAAAGAATAGATAAGAATCGTAATAGTAGTAGGGCCTGTGGAGAATGTGGATAGAAACGGATGGAAGCGAATCAACCCCACCTGTAGACGCTTGCCCTCGCCTCAGTCTGGATGTTGGGCCTGCTCCCGTTAACGGAACCCGCCCTCCCTGTGGAGAGGATTCGGAGAACTCATCCACATCTTATCTGCGAAATGCGCAGGGTCTAAAGTCTAATCCATATATTGGAGAATCCGTTTTTCGGTGTCCACATATGGGGGTCCCGTCCCTTGCAGAACTGACAATTCAAGGAGACTTCTCCACATGATGGGTTACTTATCCACAGATAAACGCGACTTATCCACAAAAAGCTTGTCTGAACAACAACTGGAGGCATGTCCAATCACCCAAATGTGCCAGCCACTTAATCAGTGTCCCCAAGTTTCCAAGTTTCATAGTGGTTACAACACAACGCCTGCTGGACGTTTTCTTGCTTAATCCACTTTAATCTACAAACAAAGGCACCGGCTCCCCAAGAATAGGCAACGGACTATTCACATACACATCCAGAAAAGCTCCCACCGTAGCCAGTTGCTCGCGGAAATTCCAAATGACCAGGGAACCGCGCCAGTAATTCCGATTATTTGCCTCCACGCCATAGGCATCCAGCCCCAACGCGTTGCACAGGAACAGGGCGCGCGGCAGATGGAATTTCTGAGTCACCAGCAGCGCGCTCTTCATCCCAAAGATGGCTTTAGCGCGGTAACAAGTGTCGTATGTTCGCCTGCCGGCATAATCCATGGCGATGGCACTTTCGGGAACGCCCAGCGAAATGGCATACTGCCGCATGGATTCCGGCTCGTTGTAGTTGAGAACGCTGTTATCCCCGCTCATCAACAATTTTTCGACCTTGCCGCTAAAGTAAAGACTGGCGGCGGTCTCCACCCGGTCACGCAGGATCGGGGTGGGCGTTCCATCGCGCCGCAGCCCCGCGCCGAACACGATCGCCAGCCGCTCACTTGGCGCCTCATCCGTTTGATAGATGCGGTTCATGGCATAAAAAGTTGTGATCAGGCGCGGCAGGAGTATTCCGAGCAGCCCCACTGCGCTCAGAGCCAGAACAAGCCGCCATAGAAATTGAAAGATCCGTTTTAACAGTTTTAGCATAGGAGAAAATTCTAATGGATGCGGGTTAATTTCGCATAAATTTGTTGTGCAATGCACAGGGACAGGATTATTGTAACTTTCCGTGTTTTGTAATGTCATGTTACCAGTCTGAAATTGTCAGACATGTTTTTAAGAGAAAGGAATTTTCTAATGTTATTTGCACCAAAAGAAAGGGGCCAGGGACTTGTTGAGTATGCGATCATCCTCGCGTTTGTCGCAATTGTGGTGATCAGTGTGGTGAGTCTGCTGGGTCCCAGGATCGGCAATACCTTCAGCACTATCGCTAGCTCCATGCCGTGATTTGCCCCGACGCAACAAAAAGCCTGGTCATTTGGCCGGGCTTTTTGTTTTAATAGTCACCAAACGATTAGAAGGCTTTAATATTTGCAATCTTGTAACGTAAAGTTGGTTACAGGGGCTTGAAATTTTCCGTAAAGTGGGTATACTATATATAGTTCTGAGGGTGGTCCTCAGACGAAACAAACTTATTTTCGAAAGGAATTTACCATGTTATTTGCACCAAAAGAAAAAGGCCAGGGCCTCGTCGAGTACGCGATCATTCTTGCGCTCGTCGCCATCGTCGTAATTGCTGTCATGCGTTTGCTTGGACCCAAGATCGGCAACACCTTCAGCACCATCGCCAACTCCCTGCCGTAACCGGCTCGTAAGAGCAACAAAAGTCCCGTCATCATTTGGCGGGACTTTTTTGCATCCATACCTGTGGGGTACAGCTCTATTTCAATTGAATACAAACTCTGAGGAGGCACTCAGGGAAGATGGCCCATTTATTTGAAAGGACTATTTTATGTTATTCGTTTCAAAGGAAAAAGGTCAGGGGCTGGTAGAGTATGCGATCATCATCGCATTTGTAGCACTGGTTGTGATCAGTGTTGTGCGTCTGCTGGGTCCCAGGATCGGCAACACCTTCAGCAACATCGCCAGTTCCCTGCCGTGAACCCGCTCTAAGAGCAGAAGCGCCCCGCATTATGCGGGGCGCTTTTTGATTTCCTATGCAATGCTCCAAACTCGAATTGCTCATTTAACAAGCGTGGAGAGGTCCACCCCGGACTCATTCACGTAAATGCGGAAATCGTCATAATATCCGTCGTTGACCGCCTCCAACTCTTCTATATCGTAGGCTGTCTTAAACGCGGCTTTTCCCGCCTCAGTTTGCAGGATGGCGGGAATGGTATTCGAGATCAGGTCGTGCACTCCCTGTGGCATATCCGTGGAAAAAGCCAATACAGCATACGGAATAATTTCGGGGACGCGCCAGATCACAATGACCTGTTCCACCAGGTCAGGGAATTCATCCTCCAGCGAAGGGAATTTGCGTGCATCAATATAAGTGGCCCCGAAATCACAAATGCCGCCCGCGTACAACGAACGCACCACAGTGGCGTGGCCTTCCACAAATGCAGCCGGCCTTGTGAGCACCTGATTCCTGTTGAGATACCCCAAAGGAATGACATACCCGGATGGTGACGTCTCATCACTCCAGCATGGTTTCTTATTTTCCAGTTGCTCAAGCGCGAGGCCCGCATCTGCTGATGGGAAGTTCTCTTCGATGATCGCATTGAAATAGGATTTGAATCCTTCCTCGCGCGCTGCAATGAATTGCGCGCCGTATTTCCCCATTCCGTCCCTCAATACCGCATAAGCCGCCTGTACTGCGCCTCTTTGATAGGCAAGTTCGTAGGCATACGGGTCAAGCAAAACGATGTGGGCGTTGCCACTTTCGATTGCCTCCACCAGCGCAGTATACGAATCTGGGATGACCGTAACAACGGTATACCCGGTTCGTTCAGTTATTTGAGAAGCAATCACTTTGGCGGCGTCAATTTGTGCCTGTGTGTGCGCAGTGGTGGAAGGCACCAAAGTGAGTATCAAGGGATTTTCAGCGAGCCCTAGTTCCACCGAGGTAGTAGGCGGAACCACCGTATCCGTGGGCGTAGTGGAAGTGGACACGAGCGCGGCGGTAGGAGTCTCGGTTACCGATACCAGCTCGACGCGCGGCAAATTACAACCCGCAAGAATAAATGCGGCCAGCAGTAAGAACTTTGTTACTAAGAAAGGTATGTGTTTCACGTGTTGTTCATTGAGATTATAATACGGGCATGAAAAACAATAACCTGTTTTCCTTGTTGATCCTGATAGTGATTGTGGTGGCGGCGTATTTTATCGTGCAAACTGTGCGTCAGGGTGCGCTGGCCGCTGCTGCACCGTTTCAGCAGGTGAACCAGGCCAACCAGGCCTTGCAGACGCAAATGTCCAGTTTACTAAACCCAACGCCGACCATTATCGCCGACCCTGTAACGTATATCAACGAAGTGCGTGCGCTGTCCCGCCTTGAGACCATCCAATATAGCATTGAAAAGGTGATCACAGGCGAACTGGGTGGTGGAACTTTCCAGGCTTTGTTTGGCGATAAGATTTTATTCGTTGGGCACGGCACCGTGATTGCGGGCATGGATATGCAAAAGCTGAACCCCGAAGATATGCGCTTCGAGAACGGAGTACTGACCGTAAAACTTCCGCCAGCCGAGATACTCATCGCCACGCTTGATAACGAAAAATCCTATGTGTATGACCGCCAAACGGGGGTATTGAACAAGCCTGACCCAAACCTTGAAACACAGGTGAGGCAGGTCGCTGAGCAGGAGATCCTCAAAGCTGCGCTCGAGGATGGCATTCTCGAACAGGCCCAGATCAATGCCGAAGCCTATTTGCTCAAATTCTTCGCCGCGCTCGGTTACCCCAATACTATCTTTGTGGACGACCAAGGCTAAACACGTTCCGTCCACGAGTCATGATCATACTTAACTTGGACCAATTCATCCGTCCTTTTGGATTCGGACTGAGACAACTCTCCCCTCTTAAAATTTATTCCCAATTGCGCTTCAAAAGCGTGGATGAATGCCTGGGTGGCCGTTTCCCAGCTAACCGCGCGTCCCAGAGCGGATTCCACGGTCGCGGCCCGCGCCAATAATCGTTTCGACGCGTCTGCGCGCGCTGATTCGTTTTCGAATACTAATGCTTCGCAAATACGCGCCAGGTCGCCAGTCAAAGGCAATGACCCGTGTTGTAGAACGCCTTCTTTTTTGCGAGCCTGCGCGGAGCCGATCAACTTTTTTCCATCCACTGTGATCTCATATGTGGAGGGAACTTCAAAGCAGACAGGGTTGGATGAGGCATTATCGTTTGATTTTCCTTCCTGCATCTCGACAGGCAACTCCAAATTTTTTACCCCCAGCAATAAGGCTTGCGCGAGTCTGTTATAGGATTCGAGCACAGTGCCTGCGATGATCGGTTCATCATTCGGCGCGATGACAGAATAGGTCAACTCATCAGTATGCAGGATGGCGCGTCCACCCGTGATGCGGCGGACAACTTCCCAGCCGCGCGCTTCCAAACGATTCACATCCACATCGGCAAAAGGTTGAGCATGCCCCAGCGAGAGACAGGCCGGTTCCCACGCGTACAGCCTGAGGGTTGGTATTGATTCGCCGCGTCCAATGTGTTCGAGAATAGATTCATCCAACGCCATATTCCACGCGCCGCGCGCGGGAGGTGTGAGCAGGAGTCTCCACAGGGTCATGACTATATTGTACTAAAAAGATAACTTCAACATCCCGCTCCCAGCGCCGTCCTCGGCGCTGATTAATAATCGCCGCCGAGGATGGCGGCGTGAGCAAAAGGTGATTCAGAACTTATCTGTAACAGAATAAAGTGTACAATATCCTGATTATTCTCAAGGTCACATCAGGATCGAAGGATGTATTAGGATATGTCTTCACAAAAAGAGATCGAGTTGATCCTCGCACGACAACTGGCCAGTTATCTGGCAATGCCGATTTTCATTGTTGACCCGCTGGGAAATCTCATTTACTACAACGAACCGGCGGAGATGATCCTGGGACATCGTTTCGAGGAAACTGGTGAGATGCCCGTTGAGGAATGGTCGACGATATTCCAACCGACTGATGAAAGCGGAAAACCACTTGCACCTGAGTCGTTGCCACTTATGGTAGCGCTGACACAACATTCACCGGCTCATCGCGAGATGTGGATCGAGGGGTTGGATGGGGTTCGTCGCTTTATCGAGGTCACGGCCTTTCCACTGGATGGGCAGGCTGAACGATATTTAGGCGCACTCGCCATATTCTGGGAAAATAAAGGATGAAGGTCACACTTTGGGGCACGCGCGGCTCGCTGGCTTCCCCTGGTCCTGAGACGGCCCGTTATGGCGGGAACACATCCTGCGTGGAAGTGAGAGGCAACGATGGCACAGTGCTGGTGCTGGATGCTGGAACCGGTATCCGCCGTTTGGGTCTTTCACTGCCCGGCTCGCTGCCGCGCGTGGACATCCTTCTGACCCATTTGCACATGGATCATATTCAGGGGCTTGGGTTTTTCCCCGCGCTACGCAACCCTAAGGCGGAGGTGCATATCTGGGGACCTGCCAGTACCACGCTTAACTTGCGTTCCAGGCTCACGCGCTACCTGTCACCGCCACTATTCCCGGTCCATTTACGAGACCTTGCCTGCAAATTGTTCCTGCACGAAGTGCCGGGAGACGATTTCGACATTGGGGAGTTTCACATTTCCAGTGCGCTGGTCTGTCACCCTGACCCGACGGTTGGTTATCGTATCGAAGCCCCCGATGCCACGCTTACCTATCTGCCCGATCATGAGCCTGCTTTGGGTGCGCAAAAATTCCCGCTTAGCGCAGATTGGACATCTGGTTACAAACTTGCAGCCGGGAGTGATCTACTTATCCACGATGCGCAGTTTACAGAAGATGAATATAGGACGCGCATGGGCTGGGGTCATAGTTCGCTCAAACACGCGTTTGAGTTTGCGGCTTTGGCAGGCGTCAAATCTTTCATTCCCTTCCACCATGATCCGTCTCACACGGATGAAGCTCTGGATGATCTGATCAAGAATTCGGTCCATCTTACACATCCAGGCTTTGCTGTGATTCCAGGCATTGAAGGGGCTACATTCGAACCGGGCTGAAGTTTTTTTGTAATCTGCTATGTATGCAGTGTGGGGAGTACTTCAGATGAGCCCATAATTTGCAATGAAAATATTGTAATAACGAGGTAGGGTTTTCCCTATCACCCACTGTTAATTAGCACAGAAAATACTATAATAACGAATAATTTGAAGTGGATCTATCAGGTAAGCGGGGAAGGTTTTCTATGTCTTTTGCTGTTTGAAATGCTATAAGGAATATATGAAAACGGATCGCAAAATCGAGGCAGGGAGTAATTCTAGTCAATCGGAGGCGGACAGGTATGTTCACCACCTGGTTCCTGGAATAAAATCCTTTTCCAAATATGTGGGTCTCGCAGTCGCGCTGATTGGCTTGCTGGTGCTTTCTGGCTGGCTATTGGGCATTGGGCAGCTAAATAATGTATTTGCCGGACTGTCTGCTATGGAAGCAAACACAGCGATTGCATTCACTACCGCTGGCCTATCACTCTGGCTTCGAGGTAGTACAAGCCCAAAGATACAAACCGCAGCCCGGGTATTAGGAGCAATCACAGGTTTGATAGGCCTTCTCACTTTGGGCGAATACTTATCCGGGCGGAACTTTGGTATAGATGAATTGATATTCAAGAACTTGGCCGCGTCAGACGTGCTGCACCCGGGACGTATGTCGTTTATGTCTGCTTTGAATTTTACTATGCTGGGTATGGCTTTATTACTGTTTGATAGCGATAACGAGCATAGATATAACCTCGGACAATCCCTGGCCCTGGTCGCTGGTCTCATTGCGTATGTTGCGCTGGCAGGATACCTTTTCGATGTAGATTCCCTGTACCGCGTCGGTGTTTTTGCTCCAATGGCTTTTTACACGTCGTTCAGTTTTATTCTATTGTTTGTGGGTATGGTTTGTGCCCAGCCAGAAGACGGTTGGGTGGGAAATCTGATTGCAGATACCCTTGGAGGAGATCTTCTCCGAAGGCTGCTGCCGGTGGCATTCGTTGCGCCGATGCTATTGGGCTGGTTAAGATTGCAGGGGCAACGGGCAGGCTACTATGAAACAGCTTTCGGGACAACATTATTAGCTGTAGTCATTACGCTCTTTTTAAGTGTCATCATCTGGTTCAATGCCAAAGGATTAAACCGCGTGGATATGGATCGAAGACAGGCGGAACAAAACTTGCGTTCTTCGGAAGAACGCTACCGCAGCTTATTCGATCTGGTCCCCGTTGCCGTTTATGCCTGCGACGCGAACGGCCTGATCCAGGAATTCAATCATCGCGCGGTTGAATTGTGGGGGCGCGAGCCACTGAAGAATGATCCAAAAGAAAAGTTCTGCGGCTCGTTCAAAATATTTTATTCCGATGACAGGTTTATGCCGCATGAGAAATGTCCGATGGCGCGCATGCTGGCTGGTGAAACGCTCGAACCACATGAATTGGAAATACTCGTGGAACGACCAGACAGCGTGCGAAGGAATGTCATTGCCCATCCTCTGCCGTTGAAGAATGAGCGCGGCGAAATCGTCGGAGCGATCAATTGTCTTTATGACATTACCGGGCGTAAGCAGGCTGAGGAAGCGCTGCGCAATTTAAATCTTCAACTCGAGAGCCGTGTGCAGAATCGTACCGTTAAGCTGCAGGAAGCCAATCAGTCTTTACTCAATGAGATTGCGGAGCGCCAGAGGGTGGAGGAAGCATTACATGAAAGCCGCAAGCGTTTGCAGATCCTTTCCCAGCGTTTAGTGGAAGTTCAGGAGGAAGAGCGGCGCGCCATTGCGCGTGAACTGCATGACAGCGTAGGTCAGAGTCTTTCGGCACTGAACATCAACCTGGTCATTTTGGACAATCAGATTTCTGATTATGCTAACGAGCAAATCCGCACGCGGCTAAACGATTCGATGCAGCTGACTGCTGAAACCATCAATTTGGTTCGTGATGTGATGTCTGATCTGCGCCCTGCCGTGCTCGATGATTATGGACTGGAGGCTGCCCTACAATCCTACGTGGATCAATTTAAGTCCCGCTATGGAATTAAGATCCTGTTTGAAAAACCAGAACCACCCATCCTGCGTATGGGTTCCAGTATCGAGATGACTTTCCTGCGTATTGCCCGGGAGGCATTGCTCAATATTGCTCGTCATGCTCACGCCGATCAGGTTAACCTGTCGCTGTGGCAGGAGGAGAATGCCATTCGTTTAGTTGTTCAGGATAACGGCAGTGGCATCGAATCCTGGCCGGATGCAAATCGTCCTGGCAGCCACGGGTTGACGATCATGCGCGAACGAGCAGAGGCAGTGAGTGGAAATTTGAGAGTCGCGTCGTTACCTGGAAAGGGTACAAAGGTCGAAGTGAGCATCCCGATTGAAAATGGGGGCCCGCAAAAAATCCAGAAAGAGAGGCAGGAATGATCACGGTCATACTGGCCGACGATCATGCCGTCCTGCGCGATGGCTTGCGTTATCTGCTTGAAGCTCAAGCGGATATCCAGATCATTGCCACGGCTGCGAATGGACAGGAGGCCGTGGAACAAGCTACGCAATACTGCCCGGATGTGGTGTTGATGGATATTTCGATGCCGATCATGAACGGCATCGAAGCCACCCAGCAGATTTGTGCAGTCTGTAAAAATACGAAGGTGGCGATCCTTTCGATGCACCACACTAGTGAGTACCTTCACCGTGCCCTAAAGGCAGGTGCGCAAGGTTATTTGCTGAAAGACTCTGCGGGTGCAGAGGTGATCGCGGCCATCCATGCCCTGCATGAGGGGAAAAGTTATTTCAGCCAAAAGATCGTTGGGTTGTGACGGAAGATGCTGTGTAATTTTGTGAAATAAAAAGGCGGCTGTAAGGCCGCCTTTCGTTTAAGTCTGAACTTGGGCGTTATGCGGTGTAGGGTAAACCCCTATACGACATTTGCTTTTACAAGTGTAAAATATGAAAGCCCAAAGTTCCTGTCCACGTTGCTTGTCTTAATAACAACTCGCACGCTGTTGCATATCTTTCAGGTGCTGACATTATTTATAAATTATTCTTGAAATCCTGATCTTTATTTTGAAGCTATTAGCAAATCAAAAGGAGTATGACAGATGCCCACAAAAGCCGATGAAGAGTTTGTCAAAGAAGGTGCCGAAAAGATAACTGACAAAGAGGTTGAAAAGGTCGTGGATAAATCTGAAGAGATCAACCAGAAATTCAGTTCAAGGGGCCCGTTGAAACGTTTTGTGGAAGATGCAAAACTTTTGACCGCACTGGTAAAGGATTATCGCGCAGGCGGCTATCGCCAGGCTCCCTACGGCATCATCGCCGCCATCGTGTTCTCGCTCATTTATGTGTTCAATCCCTTCGACCTGGTTCCCGATGTGCTTCCGTTCATTGGCGCAGTGGACGATGCCACCGTGGTAGGAGCCTGTCTGATACTGGTGGAACAGGACTTAAAGAAATATAGAAACTGGCTGCAAAAAGGCTCAGGCTAAACACTGGCTGAAAAGAGGCACATCATGAAAAAGCGTCTCAATAACACATCAGCCTTCACTCATTTTGCCAAATGGGCGGCACGCGCCACGGGCAGACCAGGCGCTTTCATTGGCGCAGCGCTTATCATTGTGCTGTGGGGCCTGACGGGGCCCATCTTCGACTTCAGTGATACCTGGCAGTTGGTGATCAACACCGGCACCACCGTGATCACTTTCCTGATGGTATTTCTAATTCAGAATACGCAAAACCGTGATACCGAGGCCATGCAGATCAAGTTGGATGAGCTGATACGATCTGTGGAAAGTGCACAAAATACCCTGCTCGATCTTGAGGAGTTGGACGAGGACGAACTTGACCGCATCCGGGCAGAGTATGAGGAATTAGCGAAGAAAGCCAGAGAGAAGTTGCAGAATTCCAGGTCCAAAATGAGTCCTGCGAAAGCCAAACAAACGCAATGAATTCAAACATTACACAGGAAAATAAACAGCCTCCAAATTTGGAGGCTGTTTCTAGGTAGCCACTCGGCTACCTAGTTTGCTTTTTGCAGGCTGAATTTTTCTTTTCCGGCCCGGTAGTTGCCGTTGTGCTGCATCACCTGATCCAGCAGATCTTCAGGGATATCCACAAAACTGTGCTTCTCTTCAATGCGGATCTTGCCAATCGAAAAACCGGGGATATTTGCATGAAAGGCAATCGTGCCGACGATGTCACTCGGGCGGATTCCGTTCAACTTGCCTTTATTCAACTTCAAGCGCACCATCCCCTCTTCATGCGACGAATCACCGCGACGCTTTGAACCAACTGCCCTAGCAGGCATATCGCGCCGCCCCAGCGACTCGCGCCTGCCACCGCGACTAAAGTCGCGTTCAGGCCTGCGGGTCATATCTGTTTTAACATCGGCGATTTCTGCGATCGGGCGCTGCTTTTCATCCGCGCGCGCGATCTTAATGGCGGCCGCGGCGATGTTCAACGGGTCATGCCCCGCTTCGATAAGTTCCTGCACCATTTCAAGTTCGCGTTTATAACGTCCGCGCCCGAGCCAGATCTTGAGGTTCTCAACCACCTGTGACTCACGATGACGATGGATATCCCCAATGGCAGGAAGTTCCATTTTTGTGATGGTCTGTTTGGTGAGTGCTTCCACTTCGCGCAAGCGTCGCTTCTCACGCGGCGCCAGCAAGGTGATAGCCACGCCAGCTTTCCCCGCGCGGCCTGTGCGCCCAATGCGATGGATGTACACTTCGGCATCATCGGGCAGATGATAGTTGAAGACGTGCGAGATGTCGTCAATGTCGAGTCCGCGGGCGGCCACGTCAGTCGCGACGAGCACTTTGAGTTGATTCGAACGAAAGCGACCAAGCACACGCTCACGCGCGTTTTGATCCAGGTCACCATGGATGGCTTCGGCTGGAATGCCGCGCACGACCAGTTCATTGGCGAGGGTGGCAGTCTCGGCGCGCGTGCGTGCGAAGATCAATGCACTCTTGATCGGTTCGATCTCAAAGAGACGAGTGAGAGCATTGGTCTTATCCGATTCGTGAACGAGGTAGTAGCGCTGTTCAATGGCCAGGGCGTTGAAAGAATCTCGTTTAATGGTGACAGATTGAGGGTCCCGCATGAAGCGATTTGCAAGGGAACGAATACGCGGAGGCAGGGTGGCGGAAAATAAAGCGGTCTGGCGCTCGGGGGGAGTGTCACCCAGTATCTTTTCCACATCTTCAATGAAACCCATGTTGAGCATTTCATCGGCTTCGTCCAGTACCACCGTGCGGACATGTTTGATGTTGAGGGCATTCCGTTCGATGAGGTCGAGCAGGCGGCCAGGGGTACCCACCACAATATCCACACCGCGATTGAGTTTGCTGATCTGAGGCCCATAAGGCTGACCACCATAGACAGCCAGCACACGCACGTCGAGGTGCTTTCCATATTCGGTCATGGAATCAGATACCTGCAGAGCAAGTTCCCGCGTAGGTGCGAGGATCAAACATTGCACATGGCGTTGCGGTTGAAAGTTGTGGAGAATGGGGAATGCGAAGGCGGCAGTCTTGCCTGTGCCGGTTTGTGCCTGACCGATCACATCCGCGCCTGTGAGCATGAGAGGGATCATGCTCGCTTGGATGGGTGTGGGCTCGGCGTAGCCAAGTTCAGTGATGGCCTGCAGCACTTCTGCGCGCAGGTTGAGGGAAGTAAAATCGGTTGTCATCTTTTCCTTTTTATGTCATTGCGAGCGACTGTAAGGAGCGAAGCAATCTCCCACTTAGTTGGGGATTGCTCACCTGCACTGCACCAAACGCAGTGCGGTGCAAGTGTCGTCGAGCTTCGCCTCCTCGCAATGACATGTAATCGGGATGTTTCGATGACTCCGCGTAACTTCTTCGTGCCAATCTAAGTTCATCTTCGCAGACAAACTTGCCCAACAAAAAAGCCCGACTCAACTTTCATCGGGCATTCGTTTAGAGTGATCAAAACAATTTCCCAAAAATATTACTCCGCTTGGAGTAGAAAGAGTATATCATGGTTTGAAAAGATTCCGGGTTTGCGTATCTCGAATTTCGGGCGGGTGTTCAGAACAATGAAAGTTGGATGTATCCTGGGATGACTTAACATAATTAGCTGTAATAGTTTTTCTGAAACTCTAATCTCGAGAAGGAGAAACCTCATGAAAGTCCAAGGGATTGTCTGGCTTGGGACACGCACTGCCAGGTTCGATGAAATGTTGAACATGTATCATAACGTGATGGGGTTACCCGTCACTCATCAGGAGCCTGGCTTTGTTGTGATGGAACTGCCAAATGGGGATCTGGTTGAAATCTTCGCGGATGATTCACCTCATAATACATTCTTCACACATCCTGTTGCTGGCTTTCTGGTGGATGACATCGCTGCTGCACGCGCCGAGATGGAATCACAGGGCATCGAATTTATCGGCCCCACAGAAGTGATGGAGGATGGCTATGCCTGGACCCACTTCCGCGCGCCGGATGGATTCGTGTACGAACTCACTTATAGTCCTAAACATCCAGCCCTGAATGCCTAGCGTATCGCCAGCTACTTTCAGGTAGGAGTTTTATGAATCCACTCACACATCGCTTTTCCCAAACCCCGCTTCTCTTGCGCGGACAATAGGCCCGCTCCCTATTTATTTTCATCAGAGGTGTGGTTTATAATTCGCCGTAATGGATTCTAAAACGCTGCAAGTCCTTGAATATCCAAAGATCCTCGAACGCCTGAGAGCTTTCTGTGATTTCTCTGCGTCGATGGATCTGGCGCGCGCGCTCCAGCCTACGGATTCTTATGACCTTGCCCTGGCCCGTCTTGCAGAGACTAGCGAAGCGCGTACCTTATTTGCTACCAGCGATATCGGCGTCGGCGGGGCACATGACATCCGCCCCGCGGCGGAACTGGCAGCGCGCGGCGGCGTGCTGGACCCTCAGCAACTGCTGGACGTCAAGTCCACGTTGATCTCATGCCGCGAGTTGAAGAAATCGCTTGAGCGCCGAAGCGAGACCCCTCGGCTCGCGCAGATCGCGGCGGGACTTCCCGAATCGCATGGCATCGTGGACGCCATCACGCGCGTGCTCTCGGAGCGCGGCGAAGTATTGGATTCCGCTTCACAGAAACTCGCTACGCTGCGACGCGAGATCAAGATCGCACACGATCGTTTGATGTCGCGTTTGCAAAAATATCTCACCGAGTCCGCCAATAAATTGCAGGAGCCCATCATCACCCAGCGCGATGGGCGTTACGTCATCCCATTGCGCGCGGAGTTCAAAGGGCAGATCAAGGCTGTTGTGCACGATCAATCCTCCAGTGGCGCGACATTATTCGTCGAGCCATTGCCTGTCGTTGAGTTGAACAACACGATGCGCGAACTGCAGTTACAGGCACGCGATGAAGAACGCCGCATCCTTTATGAACTCTCCGTTCAGGTCGGTGACCATCGCGAAGAACTTGTTTATGGCGTTGAAAATCTGGCAATGCTCGACCTTATATTTGCAAAGGCAAAGTATGCGGAGGAGTTGAAGGCAACAGAGCCAGTTCTTCATGAGATGAAGGACGTCAGACACAGAAAATCAGATAACAAGTCTGAAATCCAAATTTCGAAGTCTATTGTCCTGGGGAAGGCTCGCCATCCATTGCTCGACCCTGTTACCGTTGTTCCCATTGATGTTGACCCACCGCCAAATACGCGCGCCATTATCATTACCGGTCCGAACACAGGCGGAAAAACTGTTTCATTAAAAACTGTTGGTTTGCTGGCGCTCATGGCACAAAGCGGATTGCACATCCCGGCGCGGAGCGGCTCGGAGTTGCTCTGTTTCCACGATGTCTACGCTGATATTGGTGATGAGCAATCCATCGAGCAATCACTGAGCACGTTCAGTGGCCATATCACCAACATCATTCGCATTCTCAAACATATTGATGCTCGCTCGCTCGTCATTTTTGATGAACTGGGTGCAGGGACTGACCCGCAGGAGGGCGCGGCGCTGGCACGCGCCATCATGACCCACCTGCTCGAAAGCGGGTGCACAACTCTAGTTGCAACGCATTATCCAGAATTAAAAACATTCGCGCATTCAACGGAAGGTGTGGTCAACGCCTCTTTGGAATTTGATATCAAGACTCTGCGCCCCACTTATCATTTAACGATCGGACTCCCTGGCCGCTCCAACGCGCTGCTGATCGCACAGCGACTCGGTCTTCCTCAGCCGATCATCGATTCTGCCAAGGCAGAGATCAGCCCGGACGACCTGCGCGCCGACAAACTGCTCGACGACATCCGCAAGGAACGCAATCGCACCTCGCGCGAACGCGAGAAGCTGGAGAAAGCGCGCGCCAAATTGGAGAACCAGACGCGTGAATTGGAAAAACGTTTGGAGAAGATCGAAGATGAAAGAAGAGATGTGTTAGCCAAGGCACGCGCCGAGGGTGAACTCGAAGTTGCGGTGATGAAACAGAACATCGAGTCGCTTAAGTCACAGTTGAAGAAGGCGCACCAACCTTTGCAGGCGATCAGAGAGGTTGAAGAAAAGTTAGAGT
>JAXIPJ010000201.1:0-33267 GCA_045402985.1 Anaerolineales bacterium | reverse complement strand
GGAAATATCGAGGGCGCCATCGCCCTGATGAGGGATATTACCTACCGCAAACAGATCGAACTCGCGCGCGAGAAACAGGTCCGACGGACAGAAACGCTGTATAAATTCTCTCACGCCATTGCCGAGGAAGGCACTGATCTGAATAAGATCCTGCAGTTGGTCGTTAAATTCACGTCAGACTTGATCGGCGACTTAAGTATTATCACATTGTTGAATAATGAGGGTGACAAGTTGAAGATCGGCGCTTTTCACCATCCGAACCCAAGCGCACAGGCTTTGTTAAGGAAGTTTATGGTTCAAGGTTTCGAATACGAGCACGCCCAGACGCTGGAAGGCGGTGTCATTCGGTCTGGTGAGCCATTAATGTTGCCATTCATTTCGCCAGAACAGGTGAAGGCACTTACCCTGTCTGATTTGGGCGAATATATTCAGGAGTTTGGCATTGAGAGTATATTGATGGTGCCTCTGGTGGGAAGGAGTGGCACGCTTGGTATGATCAGCTTATCGCGCAATCGCGGCAGCAAGCCCTTCAACATGGAGGATCAATCTTTTTTGACCGACGTTGCATATCGTGTTGTTCTGGCGATTGAAAATTGCCGTTTATTCGACTCACTGCGGACAGAGATCTCAGAACGGCTGTCTGTGAGGCGCGACCTTGAGATAAGCCAGGAGCGCTTCCGCTCGATCTTTGAATCGGTGACACTGGGAATTAAAGTATTGGACCTTGATGGCAATATTTTGCAGACGAATTCGGCCTTCCAGCAAATGCTAGGATACGAGGAAGAAGATCTCACCGGCAAACATTTTCATCATTTTCTATATCCTGATGATGTGGGCCGCGCCCTAAAACTATTCCTGGATGCAAAAGAGAAGGGTGTTTCCAGCTTCCGCTTTGAGCATCGCACGGTTCACAAAGACCGATCCATCGTTTGGGCAAGAACCTTTTTCACAGTTGTGAAGAGCGGTGGGAAAGATAACGGTCCAGCCTTTATCGCAGGTGTGGTCGAAAATATTACCGAGCAGAAGCGGCTTGCACTTGAGATGACAGAATTAAAAGATCGGCTGCAAAACAGCATGGAGTTGGAGCGCCTGCGCCTCGCGCAGGAATTACATGATAACCCCATGCAGGTGCTCTACAGCGCAAGCTATCGCCTCGAGGAATTGCGTACGAAGGTGGACCCTGAATTAAGCGAATCTTTAAAAGACGTGAAGAACATCATTCAGACTGTATTACATGATCTGCGCGCCACCGCCAAGGAACTGAGACCGCCGACCATTTTTAGTTTTGGTCTTGAGAATGCAATTCGCTCGCATGCCTATGATGTTCAGGAAAAGCACCCGAATATTCAAATCCATCTCTCGCTGGCGCATGACCAACAAAGCCTGCCGGATAATGTGCGTCTGGCATTGTTTCGTGTTTTGCAGCAGGCGTTGGCGAATGTGATACGACATGCAGAGGCCACGGAGGTCCACATCCGCTTTTCCTTTGATGCAGAGGAAGCGCATCTTGAAATCTCAGATAATGGCAAAGGTTTTGAGGTGCCTGCGAACTGGATCGACTTTGTAAGACAGGAACACTTTGGGCTGGCTGGCGCGGCCGAGAGGGTGAACGCCCTCGGCGGCGCGCTGAACGTGGAATCCCGTCCTGGAAAATCCACCGCTGTGAAAGTTACCATCCCATGGAACGATATAGATTGATCTGTGTTACTAATCATTGAAAGGGTTTATAAGCTATGCCTGATATCCGTGTTTTGATCGTAGATGATCACCCTATTACCTGCAAGGGGATCCGTGATTTGCTGGAGCCTGCCACTGGGATCAGTGTGGCTGGAGAAGCGCATACCGGTGCAGAAGCACTGCAAATGATCGAGGCGTTAAAGCCCAACGTGGTACTTCTGGATATGAAGCTGCCCGATATGAACGGGGTTGAAATTATCAAGAAGGCTTACAAAACCGGGACCAATGCGCGCATCCTCGGTTTGAGTTCCTATAATGACCGTGAGTTTATCTCCGAGCTGCTTACCTTTGGTGCTTCAGGATATTTACTGAAGGATGAAGTGCCGGAGGAGATCATCAACGCGGTGCGCGGCGTGGCCGGTGGTGAGTCTGGCTGGGTAAGCCGCAAAGTAGCCGCATTACTGAGTCAGATCCTGGTGCGGGAGCAGGAGGGGGGCACGGATCTTACCTCCAGAGAACTGGAAGTTTTAAGCCTGGTAGTGGATGGGAAAACTAATAATCAAATCGGATTAAGCCTCGGCATCAGTGCAAAAACTGTGGAAAAGCATCTGCACGCGATCTTCCGGAAAATGGGTGTGGTCTCACGCGTGGAAGCAGCGATCCTGGCAGTTCAGGAGAGCATGGTAAAAAGGGATTTCAATAAGGGTTCCGAAAATCTAGCAGACTAATATAGGGAAATCCCCACTTGTGAAATTCCTTACCTATGCTGTACACTTCTGCATACGTATGATTGCTCTCTCAGTACCAGAAAGGACACTTGAGACTGGTAAAAGCATAAGAGTTTCACTGATGGATAAGCAGATCAGGGTGATAATTGTTGATGACCATTCCGGAGTGCGTGCTGGTCTCAGGAACCTGCTGTTGGCAGCGAAAGATATCGCGGTAGTTGGAGAAGGGGGCAGTGGTGCCGAAGCCATCGAACTGGTGGCCACTAAAAATCCAGATGTGTTACTGCTTGATATAGAGTTGCCGGATCAGCGAGGGGATATTGTCATGCGTCACATTCATGATATGCAACCCGACCTAAAAGTTTTAGCCGTTAGTTCTTATACCGACCGGGATTATATCCTTGGCATGATGCAGAATGGTGCCGCCGGATATATTACAAAAGATGAAGCGCCTGGCATGTTGATCGAGGCGATACGAAACATCATCAAAACAGGTGGAAATTTTTTTAGTCCGCGCGCCGTCAAAAACAGCACGCCAACTTCCATCGAACAGCAAACGCTCACTAAGCGTGAGATCCAGATATTTGAACAATTGATCCAGGACCGGTCTGCCGATGAAATTGCTGCCTCTCTGGGCATCAGTAAGACCCAGGTGGAAAATTACTTAAATTTACTTATGAAGAAGTATGAAACTGAATCATTGGTTTCATTGAAGCAGGTGGCCCAGCGGGTTCTTTCCAGACGGGGTTCCTAGAAAAAAAATATATATAAACATTTGAAATCAGGGTATACGCCATACCCTGATTTTTTAATTTCCGATAATGCCTAAATAGGGAATCTCCCTAGTAAGTAGGTATATTCCCCATTGATATAAGCCTGGCTAACTCTTATAGTAATAACAATCCATACCATTTGGAGATATGTTCTCCAACGCAAATGGAGAAGATTTATCGGAAAACTTCAACGTTTCGGAGGTAGAAATGACACTTACAGGACTAATATTACTGCTGTTGATCGCTGGGATCGTTGGCGCCATTGGCCAGTCTCTCTCCGGGTATTCCTTTGGAGGATGCCTGGTCTCGATCATTGTTGGTTTTGTTGGGGCTTACATAGGTGTATGGTTGGCCGGGCAGCTTGGACTCCCTGAAGTTTTTGCGATCACGATAGAAGGAGAATCTTTTCCGGTTGTATGGGGCATCATCGGTTCTGCTGTCTTATCGTTGATCCTGGGTCTATTCACAAGTAGACGCGGGTACTTCTAACTTTCACCCAAGGAGGTGCAAGATGACTGTTGACCGTCGTAAGAGCGTGGTTGTCCAGCAACATGGCGATCATGTCCATGAGGAACATGTTGTTGAAGATGTCAACCTTGAATATAGGGAATCTGTTTACAAAGTTGTTCAAGTCGTTTGGCTGCTTTTCGGTGGGTTGGAGGCTTTGATCGGCATCCGGGTGATCCTGATGCTGATCGGTGCAAACCCAGGTAACTGGTTTACGGCGTTTGTCTATCGATTGACGCAGTTGTTCCTGTGGCCGTTTCAAAACCTGATTGCCAACCCCTCCTTCCAGAATATGACCCTGGAAGTTACATCGATAATTGCGATACTTGTCTATGCCCTGTTGGCCTGGGTGATTACTCGCCTGATCTGGGTCATTTTTTACCAAAGACCTAGTAGGCAGGTTACCACCTATGACCGGGAACATAACTAACTAAAGAAAGGCCAAGGAAGACATGCCTTACGATAGCGTGAGCGATCTGCCGGCATCGGTTCGAGATAACCTTCCCAAGCATGCCCGGGAAGTTTACCTGGCGGCCTACAACAACGCCTGGGAGGAATATAAGAATGCTGAGGATAGGAAGGGGGCGCTTCCAGAGAGGAGGTTGCACATAAAGTTGCGTGGAGTGTCGTCAAAAATAAGTACGAGAAGAAGAAAGATGGAGCCTGGAAAAGTAAGGACTAAAAAATTAAATCAAAAGGAGAAATAAGATGAACCAGAATATTTTGGAAGGCAAGTGGAAGCAGTTGCGCGGATCAATCCGTGAAAAATGGGGTCAATTGACCGATGATGAAGTAGATCAGATTGCCGGCAAGCGCGACAAGTTGTCTGGCTTCCTTCAGGAAAAATACGGTTACACCCAGGTGGAAGCCGAACAACAGATCGATGATTTCCTGGAGAATTGGGATCTCACCGACTAGGCTCTGCCTAATCACTTGAAAAGTTTGTCAGAGGGGGATACTCTCCCCTCTGACAGCAACAATATTAAAACAAACAAAAAGGAGAATAACATGACTACAATTTTGCTCATAATATTGGTTTTGTTGGTACTGGGTGCCCTGCCAGTGTGGCCTTATAGCCGGAGCTGGGGATACGGCGGCAGCGGACTCGTTGGGTTCCTGCTGCTCCTGGTAATCCTTGGCGCCTTGTTTAATTGGTTTTAACCCATGATAAGAAATATGCCGAAGATATTGATCATGTCCCTGGTATGTGCAAGCCTCGTTCTTGCAGCTTGTGGTGCTAGTGGCACAGCAGTTGCTGTCACCCAAGTGATACCCTTGCTGGAGGATGTTTTGCCGCCAGATGTGGCGCTTAACGTTCGAAATCAAGTTAGCGCAATACTCGGGGTGCCCGTAGAGAGCATCCAACTTGAATCGATAGAGCAGACAGATTGGCCGAATGGTTGTCTGGGTTTGCCAGAACCGGAGGAAGTTTGTACCGAGGTGATTACACCTGGTTGGTTATTGGTCTTCAGTGCTGAGGGTCAGGAATATAGATTCCGTGTTGACCAGACCGGGACAGTAATTCGCCAGGAGCCATGAAGTCGCCATCTTCATCTGAAAAAATAATGACGTGGACCACAAGTCAGGTTGTTGTTGCAACCATCTTCGTGGTCTGCGTCTTTTTAACATTCTGGTTGTTGTATCGCCTGCGCGCCCTGATTTTTCTCCTGTTCGTCGCCATTGTGATCGGAATTGCGATCCGCCCGGCGGTGGAGTGGCTTCAGCGGCGCGGTATTTCGCGTATTACTGGAATTATCATTATCTACGTTCTGATTGCTGGAGTTGCGCTGGGCATTCTGGCTCTCACGTTTCCAGTCATCGCGGACCAGGTTACCCAGCTTTCCCAGAATTTGCCTCAATATTATTCGGAGATACGCGGGGCGTTGGGGAACTCTGGTAACCGTTTGTTGCAAAACATCGCTTTGCAGATACCCTCCGAGCTGACGCTTCTTTTGAGCAGGGTTCCCAGTACAGATGGAAAACTACTCACTCAGGTAACCCAAACCGTTTTTTTTGCCAACCTGGCGGTAAAAGGAATATTGAGCATTCTGGCGGTTTTCCTGCTGGCATATTACTGGACTCAGGAAAGCAGCGTTATTATCCGAACTTTACTTCGTTTGGCGCCTCTGAATCGCAGACACGACATCCAGCAGTTCTTTTATCTGGCAGAAACAAAGATCGGTGGTTATATTCGAGGGCAGGCGATCCTTTGCTTGATCGTTGGCGCGGCGGCCTTTATTTTATATACACTGATCGGACTCCCCTATACATTGGTATTGGCCCTGTTCGCCGGTGTGATGGAAATGGTGCCGATCTTCGGCCCGGCGCTTGGCGCGATCCCTGCACTGCTGGCCGCGTTATCGACAGATCCAGATAAAGTAATCTGGGTGCTGATCGCGACAGGTCTGATCCAGATGATGGAGAACATCTGGCTGGTGCCGCGGGTGATGAAGAGTTCGATGGGTGTGAATCCCATCATTATCCTGTTATCGCTGGTAGCTTTTGGTTCTGTGTTTGGTTTTGCGGGCGCGCTCTTGGCGTTGCCTTTAGCGGCCATCATCCAGTTAATCGTTGACCGGATCTTGATCCCCGTAGAAAGCTCAAATAGACAATTCTCTGAAAAAGAAGCGGATGTTCTGTCGTTGATCGACGAAAGCAAGCGCTTGATGCATATTTTTGATGAAACCTCCACTGATTCCAATAAAGCCAATAGCTCTAACAGTAAAGACTTTAATGAGATACCAGAATCGGATCGATTGGAGATCAAAGCCATCGCGCAGGAGTTGGGTGAGGTCCTGCAAAAACTAAAAGATGAAGGTGAAGCCATATGATAAGGGTCATCAGATATACCATTATGGTCGTCATTACCCTGGTGGCTTTACTGCTGTTGTGGCAGTTCAGCGTGGCGATCGTATTGTTTCTCTTGTCCCTGGCGGTCGCTGCGGCCCTGCGCCCTCTGATCAACAGCATCATGGGGAGAATTAATTCAAAACGGCTTGCCCTGGGGATGGTCTATTTTCTGTTGGTTGTATCCATCATAGGGTCGTTGTTCCTGATAGGTCCCCTTTTTCTCGAGGATTTGCAAACAGCCAGTGATGATTTTATTGCCAATTATGATCGCGCAAAAACCGAATGGCCACAGAGTGGAACTTTGTTCCAGAAGGCACTGGCGGAACAACTGCCTCCTTCGGCTGAATTTTATCAGGCACTGACAGGCGAGGAAGGGATTCCCGCGCTGCAGGGCATTTTTGGAATAGCCCAAAATTTTTTCACAATCCTCGGCCGCCTCGCCATCGTGATCGTTCTAAGCCTTTACTGGAGCGCTGATCAATTGAGATTCGAGCGCTTGGGCCTTTCCCTCCTGCCAGCCGAATATCACTCAAAGGCTCTTCACGCATGGCGGTCCATCGAAGCTGGAGTGGGTGCATACCTTCGAAGTGAAATCGTTCAGAGCATTCTTGCAGGATTGCTCCTTTGGATAATCTACAGCACGCTGGGCATAAGATACCCAACTCTACTGGCATTGTGGGGAGCTGTTGCGAGACTAATACCATGGTTTGGAGCTTTGATTGCTGTTCTTCCCGCACTGTTTATTGCCATAGGAAGTTCACCTGCATTAGGTCTCGTGGCTGCAATATCTACAATTGCTATTTTATTTCTTTTGAAGGAGGTTATCGAACCACGTGTTTTCCACAGGCATAAATACAGCTCATTGCTCGTTGTTTTATTTGTCATTGGTCTGGCAGAAGCCTTTGGGTTTATCGGAGTGATATTGGCACCGCCCCTTGCGGTGGCTGTTCAAATCCTGTTTCAACAGCTGTATCCTTTCCCCTCATCCATGTTCTCGCAGGAAGTATCAGAAAAGGTTACGAGTATAAGAACGCGCCTCCTGCAATTGAGGAGGCGCATACAGAGTCAGACCAATCGCAAGAACAGGCTTCTGATCAATCGCATCTATTACCTGGTGCGAAGAACCGCAGATTATCTTCAGGAATACTAACTCTCCATTTTTCGCTTTAGAAGCAGCCAATCCACCAGGAGAAGTCCCATTCCAATGAGCGCAATTCCCTGAAAGATCATGGGGGGTACGGAAGAGCCGCGCAGCATCACATCCTGTAACATTCGAATGCCATACGTGGCAGGCAATGACCAGGCCAGGGCGGTGACAGGCTCGCGCATCAAACGCAGGTCCAGAAAGAACCCGCTGAAGAAAATGCTCGCCAGAAGCAGCAGCATGGAATATTGAACCGCCTGCGTGTCGGTTTCAGAGATCAAGGAGATGAAGAATCCCACGCCAAGGGAGGTAAACAGCAGAATGAACACAGCCAGCGCGTAATCCTGCCAGTTGCCCAGAATAGGTATCTTCAGCAACCAGACCGCAAGGCCTGTGATCACACCGGCAAGTATTATTTCAAGGAACAGGTAACTCAGATATTTTCCCAGCAAAGTTTCAAAGGCGGTGATGGGAGCTACTCTGAATAATTCCATGATGCCCGAGTGGCTTTCACGAACAATAGATAGCGCTGCAAAAGTGATCGACAAATGTTGCAGCAACAGGACGATCACTGCCGGGGCAAAGAACCCCGTTACCGTAAATTCAATGCCTGAAATCCCGGAAGTTTTCACCGAGAACGGGTTGACCAAAATACCGGAAGCCAGCGAACGAAACATGGTCAGGTTTTCATTCAGGCCAGTTAGGTCCTTTTCAATCTCTGCCACTTGTGCCGTGTTTACGTCGCCGGACGGCATGGCCTGCCGCAGGGCCTGTGTCTTTTCGATGGCGGTTTCCAGGTTGGTTTGCAGGGTCACGGAATCTGCCTGGCCCTGTTCAGTGACAGTTTGCAAAAGCCGACGGTTGACCTCGTTCACATAGATGCTGGCTATGGTTTGAATGTAACCAATCTGGAACGGGTCCACTTCATTATGATAGACCTCCAACTCGGCCTGTTGATTGTTTTGGATGGTCTCGAAGGGCGCATCTGGTATGACGATCACAAGGTCGGTCTCATTGAGAGCCAGCTTCGAAAGTGCCAGATCTTTATCTGTCTCGATTCCCTGATCAACAACTGTCGAGTTGTAGGCTTCGGTAAAAAGCGCCATTTCGTTTTGAAAAGCATCCGGGTTGCTGATCACAAACGTTGTTCTCAAGCTACGGCTTTGATCCGGATAGGCCAACCCGAACAGCGACATGATCAAAAATGGTCCTAATACCAGAGTCAAAATAAGTTTGGGCTGGCGAAAAATTTCCGTCAATTCCTTGCCAAGGAAGGAAGAGATCCGGATGAAAAACCTAAACATGTTCAACCTCCATTTCGATTATTTTGACAAACACATCGTCAAAGGGAGGTGATTTCTCTTCGATCGTTTCGACATTCAAGTCTTGTGCCTGGCACCATTCCATGAGTGTTGGAATGGCTGCGCTGGCTTCATCCACGATGAGATCATTTTCCTGTTCATCGATCACCTTAACTTTGCCATGTACAAAAGGCAGGTCTTCCAATTGATGTCGTTGTTGGTAACTCATCCCTTCAGTGGTTTTGATCCCAACTACATCGCCACCGTAGGCCTTCTTGCGCAACCCTTCCGGGGTCGCGATCATCAATAGCCTTCCCTCGTACATCACCCCAACCAGGTCACAATCTGCGGCTTCGCCTACATATTGCGTGGTGATAAATAATGTGTGGCCTTGGGCTTGCAGTTCCTTGAAATAAACCCAAAACTTCCGTCGCAGGATCGGGTCAATCCCGGCGGTGGGCTCATCCAGAAAAAGTAATTCCGGGTTGTGCACCATGGTGGCGGCCAGGCTGAGGCGTCTCTTCATCCCTCCAGAGAGATCCCTTGCCAGTTTGTTTCTGTGTTCCGACAACTCTACAAAATCGAGCAGCTTATTTAGACGCCCCCGTCGGAAAGGGGTTACGCCATAAAAGGAAGCCGCAAAATTTAAATTTTCCCAAACCGTGAGGTCCGGGTATAAGACAAATTGCTGGATCAGATAACCTATCTTTCGCTGGTCCGATTTCGAAAAATCGGCCGGGTTTTTGCCCAATACACTCAATGTGCCAGAGGTGGGCTTGTAAAACCCTGTTAACATGCGGACAGTTGTTGTTTTTCCACAGCCGCTGGGACCAATGAAACCAAAGATCTTACCGCGCGGCACATACATGCTCAGAGATTGCACTGCAACATCCTCCCCGAACGATTTGGTGAGATCCTGTGTTTCAACGACATTTTCTGCTGTCTTATCGTTTTTCATGAAATTATTTTTTCCTATCTTAAACTGTATTTTCCTGTTTTTATAAATAAGCATTAGTGACCCTGCTGATCGGGATGGATCTCTAAAGGCGAATCAATTTGACCATGTTTCAGCATGGTCAAATTGATTCAAATGTACTTATCCGGGTTGTATATCTGCCCGGATCAAATTGCTACAGTGCCTCCATGTTGATAAAGCTTTCCGCAAGTTGGGTCAGCTTTTCATTCGCAAGTGACTCTTCGTCTAGTGTTTCCTGCAAAATGCGTACATGACCGTTGTGTCCAATTTTCTCTGCCCAGGCGCGCGCGGTGCCATAGCTGGCAATTTCATAATGCTCCACTTTCTGAGCAGCGGCGATCAGGCCCGCATCCAGCACGTCGGGTTCCACATCTTCCTTCATGAGCTCGCTGCCTTCCTCGATGATGCCTTCCATGCCAATGCATTTCTTGCCGCGAGGGGAACCGCCCAAATTGGAAAAGATGCGTTCAATCCGTTCCACATGCTGCTCGGTCTCACCAAGATGCTCCTTAAAAGCATTTTGCAGGTCCGGTGACTCGGCACTCTTTACCATTTTCGGTAAAGCTTTTACCAATTGCTTTTCCGCGCTGTAGATATCTTGTAACAGATCTTCATACAGATCTTCGAGAGTTTCCATTTTTGAAGCCATAGCTACCTCCATATCTTGATTTTGAAATTTTTTTGGTTTTGTTTGCCTGATTGGCGTGTAGGTATTGTAGAGTTCGATCATCAGACCAACAATGGGGATTTTCCCTATTAAGCTGAATCTTTGATTAGATTCTCCTGCGCCAACAAAGGCGCCAGCGAGTTTTTGTAAAACTCCAGAAATCCCTCCTGGTCTGGCCCCACCTGGTGGAGATAAATATGATCATAACCATTGGCCTGCATGGCCTGAATAGCTTTGAAATATACATCCGGGTCCGGTCCGATGATCGAGTCTTCCGGGATCTCCGGCTCGCCCATTAATTCGACAGCTTCTTCAAAATGTTTGGGCGTGGGCAGATCCACGTGCAAGCGGCCGGATAGCGCCGAGACGGGCCACCACTTCTGCATGGTCTGTTTGGATTCCTCCACTGAGTTTGCCCAACAGACTTTAATCTGCCCAAAGCAGGGTTTTCCGCCGCCGCCACTATCCTTAAAAGTATTTATGATTTCATCACCGGGTGTGGTGCTGATCAAGCCATCACAGATCTGACTGGCGAGGGCGGCGGTTTCAGAGCCGGATGCAGCCAGATATATCGGAGGCAGTTTATTCGGGAGGGTGTAGATGCGGGCATCATGGACCGTGAAATAGGTTCCGTAAAATGAAAATTCGTCGCCCTTCCAAAGTTCCCGAATGACGTGAATGGCTTCGATCATCATTTCGCGGCGGATGTCGTATCCGGGCCAGGGATATCCGAAAATGTGCTCGTTCAAATATTCCCCGGTGCCCAGCCCCAGAAAAAAGCGACCCGGCATCATATCCGCTACTGTGGCCGCGGCTTGTGCTGCCAGCGCAGGATGAAAACGCATGATGGGGCAGCTGACCGCGGTGCCCACACGTACGCGCTCGGTTGCCTGAGCAATGCCGCCCAACACACTCCACACAAATGAACTCTCTCCCTGCTGGCTGACCCAGGGATGAAAATGGTCGGAGATCACAATAAACTTAAAGCCGGCATGCTCGGCTGTTTGAGCATGTGAAATCAACTTGTTTGGCTTTTGTTCTTCACTAGATAGAAAGTATCCAAGTTCCATCTTTGTCTCCTTGATCCCTTAGTTTTGAGACCGGTAATTAAGTGGCTCGAGCTGGCGAGATTCTCGCCAGCTCGAACATTGACTGGTCTAATATCATCCTTCGTCGTACTAGGAGCGACGGCGAGATGGTGAGTATGACCAGGAATACCCCAGACGGGATTTTGCCATCCCGACTACGGTTGCAGAGATGCCACAAAGACCCAGTAGTGCGGCAACCAGCGCCACGTTAAATGAAGTTTGATCAAATAACATTGTGAGCCTCCAGGGTGTTGAGTATGTGCAATAACTATATCTCATTACACATAAATTTCAATTCGTGATATGCCTGCAAATCGATAGGAGATACCCTAATTTTTTTAGGAACTTTCCCCATAATCATATTTACGTTTTGCTTTTATAGTGGGCAAAAGATTTTCGTAGCACCGGGAGATGAGCCCGAGTCAAAAACAAGGAGAGAAACAATGAAAAAGAAAGATACAAATCATAATGGAAACAACAGGGCTGGCGTCGGCAAGGTTTTCACCGGATTAGTAGTCGGCAGTGTAGTGGGTGCCACGGTCGGTGTGTTGATCGCACCTGCTTCTGGAGAAGAAACCGTCAGCAAGATTAAGAACGAGGCTAAAGTCATTCAGAAAAAGGCCAGGAAAGCCGTTGGAAAACTTGAGGATAAGGCCCGTGGCCTGGAAGATAGAGCGCGTGGTGTGGTCAAAGATGTGAACGCAGTTAAAGAAGATGTAGTTGCGAGCATTGATGAGCATATCACCAGCCGCAGGAAAAATAGCTCCAGCTAAGTTACCTTGTATTTCAACCATGGAAATGTACATCTATTGCATCTAACAATGAGATGTACGGATCTTATGGAAATTATTAAAACTGTACACAGTCCATGCTCCTGCAGGGTCACCAGACCCTGCGGTGGGCGCCAGGAAAGCTGATCTGATAGATCACTAGCTTGAATATGATTAAAATCCTCCTTGTTATTGAATTAAGGCTGATCGCCAATATATTTGCCGAAGTCCTGGAAGAGGAAGCGGATTTTATGATCGTGGGCCGTTCTGAAAATGCAGAAGGCGCCCTAAAGATCATTCAGGATCGGCACGTGGATGTGGCATTGGTCAGCGTGGGTCTGCCCGGTCAAGGCGCAGTGGAACTTACACGCGCGATCGTCGACGGCGCCCCAAACACCAAAGTGCTGGCATTGGGCCTGGCAGATGATACCGATGATGTGTTGAAATATATTGAGACGGGCGCATCCGGATATATCCTCAAAGACAGCTCTCTGCTTGATCTGATCGAGATCATGCGTTCCACGCAAAGAGGCGAGGCGCAGGTGTCTGCTAAAATGGCGGGCGCAATGATGGAGCGTCTCTCCAGCCTTGCCAAAATGTTTTCCACCACTGAAACAAACTTTATGGATGACGTTCGCCTGACCCCGCGTGAACGTGAAGTGTTGCACTGCATTGGTCAGGGTTGTACCAATCAGGAAATTGCCGCTACGCTGCTGGTGGAACTTGGGACCGTGAAAAACCACGTCCACAACATATTGGAAAAATTAAACGTCAGCAACCGCGATGAAGCAGCTTCCTATCTGGCATTCATCGAAAGGTAGACTGAGCCATTCGGGTGGCGAAGCTCGAGCCATTTTTTTATCTGCACCTGCCATTTGATGGGGATAATCTCCCGGCAGAGTAGGTATATTCCCCATTGATGTAAGCCGCACTAACTTTTATATTTATTCCATTCCAACCATATCCGACCACAGGAGTTGAGCATGAATGAGATGAATAGCAACGATTATCCGCGTGTTTTATCTGCCACAAAGATTATGGGGAATAAGGTTGTAAACACTGCGGGTGAACAACTGGGAACCATGAAGGAGTTGATGATCGACCTGGATGATGGCCTGATCGCCTACGCGGTCCTATCCTTTGGCGGTTTTCTGGGCCTGGGAGATAAATTATTTGCCATTCCATGGGAGGCTCTGATGTTCAATAACGACGATCAGACGTTCATCCTCGACGTGGATAAGGAAGTGCTGGAGGACGCACCCGGCTTTGATAAGGAACACTGGCCCGATAATGCCAAATATGAAGCAGGCTGGCTGCTGGGCGTCTATGAATATTATGGTTATTCACCCTACTGGATGCCTGAGGAAGAGGAAAACTTTGAGGAGCAAACCGAAGAGTCCGGTTAACTCCTGCATAAGTAAGCGCAATCAGCTATACACCTGCCTAGACCGGGCGGCGCAGGGAGAGCTTTGAGAAGAGGCTTTAAAACTCTTTTTTCTCTGTGATCTCTGTGGCAAATTGGTTTTTTAAGACTTTTTCCAGATTACATGATCAGGAGTAGAAAATGGTAAATACATTATCTCAAAACTGGTGGACTCTGGTCCTGCGCGGCCTGGCGGCTGTGCTCTTTGGTATTTGGGCATTTGTATGGCCAGATATCACTTTCACAGTCCTTGTATTGCTCTTCGGAGCCTACGCACTCTGGGATGGTGTCTTTGCGCTGATCGGTGCCTTTCGCACACAAGGCGAAAAGCGCTGGATGCTGATCCTGGAAGGCGTGGTTGGTGTTGCTACAGGTCTGGTCACATTTCTCTGGCCGGGCGCGGCCACGCTGGCGCTGCTCACCATCATCGCGGCCTGGGCCATTATAACGGGCATCTTCGAGATGATCGCCGCCATCCGTTTGCGGAAAGAGATCGAAGGCGAGTGGTTCATGATGTTCAGCGGTTTGCTTTCCGTGCTGTTCGGCATCGCGCTGGCAGTCTGGCCTGTGGCGGGCTTGGTGGCGGTCACCTGGATGATCGGCTCGTACGCCATCGTATTTGGGATCCTGTTGATCATTCTGGGATTCCGCCTGCGCAATTTGAAAGACCGTCCCAACCGCCCCCTCGCACCAGCCGCATGACGAAGTTCCACGGTTCAGACTCGCTGTGGGTGGGCCCCATTGATTTGATGAGCTCCACTCCTTTTTCGCCTCAGTATTGACAGTTCAATTTGAATTGCAGGGACTGTTTTACTGCGGGCCACTCCAGATCGATAATGGAAAAGACAACTGTATCGCGGTAAATTCCATCAGCTGATCTGGAGTGATTTCTCAGTACCCCGTCCTGTTTGGCGCCCAATCTGGCAATCGCCGCGCGGGACTTATGGTTGTGCCAGTGGGTGCGAAATTCTACCGCGATGGCATGTAATTCCTCAAACGCATGGGATAACAATAAATACTTGGATTCTGTATTGGCTGCAGTTCTCTGATAACTTTCAGAATACCAGGTGTGACCGATCTCCAGCCGCTGATTGACCTCGTCCACGCTGAAGTAGCGGGTGCAGCCGATTATGGTATTTGCCTGTTTGTCACGGATAATAAAAGGCATTGCGCCCGCATTCGCGCGCATTTCCAAAGCGGTTTTGATATACCCTTCTGCTTTTTCCGGCGAAGGAATGGACGCGTACCACAAATTCCAAAGTTCCCCATCCTTCACAGCCGCGCTCAGTCCATCCAAATGCTCAAGAGAAAGTGGCTCCAAAAGAACTGTTGAACCTGAAAGGGTAACTGGCTCGATCCATCTTTTTTTCGTGATATTCATTCTTTTCCTTTGGTAAATGCATTTATATTCGGCATGATAGCTTCCATTCCTGATATAGATATTCTACAACAAAAGGCGCGGCCTCATAAGCAAGAAATCAGTAATAGAACGTATCAGAACTGTATTCAAAGCGATTGCTATCCGGGAAAACAGTAACTTATTGTTTTAAATTTCGTCTAGTTATTAATCTTTAATTAAGCCTATTATTTTCATCTGTCACTGGATTTAGGCAGATAAAGGAATACTATGGAACTGATGATGTTTTATCAAAATCTCAGCAATGAAATCGTGTTTGCATTTGCCCTCTGGTTTATTGTGATGTTTCTGTTTGCGATCATGCTTATTGCAGGCCTGGGCTCGATCCTTTCGGAGCATCGAGCAAAAATCGCATCCAAAGTAAAAACTAGACTCAAATTCAATTCCGTTGTTGCCAGGTTTACAAAATTCTTTCCTGATAGAAACACTTAGGATCGAAGAGTCTGATCCTTTTCACAACCTTGACGAGAAAAAGCCCGGCTTAGAGCCGGGCTTTTTTCTATTTGAACTTCAGGTTGATCATTTCTGTAGTTTTGTTTAGTTGTCTTTGCCATATACAAGACAGAAATTAATGTCAGAAACTCGCCTGCCTGCTTGGCTATTCAGGGATTTCCGCCTCTATCAATTTGGGCAGTCCTGAAAACTGTTGGTCAATTAGCGAAAGCATTTGCTTGCCGATCAGCGGTTCAAGCAAACGCGCGAAGCCTTTCATACTCATTTGTCCTGTCCAATGGAACTTTGTGCCTGTGCCATCCGGCTCAAATGTCCATATGCCCAACCAACCCGGGCCGGTCTTGCTGCGTATTACAAAGCGCTTGTTAGTTTCCAGCTCCGCGATTTCCGAAAGCACTTCTGCCTTTCGCCCTCCTAAATGCCTCAGTTCTCGGAACTGGGAGCCAGACTGCCAGGTGTAAGCAGCTCCATGGCAAGGGATGATTTGTCAAATATCCCCTGATTATTCGCATCCGTGAGCCAGGCGAAAACTTTGTCCACAGGTCGGTTGACCCTGAGGTCAGCAGAGAATTTCAGCATGAGTTATCTCCAGAAAGGAATTGGGTAAAACAATTAAAATCCCATACACGGAAAATCAATCAACGGGATACAACTATATCTCCTCACTCTACAGGATCATGTGCGGCGAGCGTGATCAGGACTTCGTGAGTCTTGTTATCATCCAGCAGAGGGATGTTTTCATCTTTTAAGCTCTCGCCATCCATCAGGACCTGATTTGTTTTGAGGCGGCTGTTTGGCTTGTTTTCCACGCGGATGTGATACATGGTTTTGCCGAAACGATAATTCAATTGGTACTCGGGCCAGTCTTTGGGGATGCAAGGCTTGATCTGTAAGTGATCCCCGCTGCGGCGCAGGCCCAGCATCATCTCGGTGCCGAGGCGGTACATCCAACTGGCTGAGCCGGTGTACCAGGTCCAGCCGCCGCGCCCGGTGTGTGGTGGCATGCTATATACATCGGCAGCCACTACATACGGTTCTACACGATAGCGATTCGCTTTTTCTGGTGTATCAGCATGGTGGATGGGATTGATCATGCTGAACAATTCAGCGGTGCGATCGCCTTCGCCCATTTGAGCGAATGCCCAGATCGCCCATAGCGCGGCGTGCGTGTACTGCCCGCCGTTTTCGCGGATACCAGGCGGGTATCCCTTGATGTAACCGGGATCGCGCGCAGTGCGGTCAAAGGGTGGTGTGAACAGCAAAATCAAATTGTCATCGGAACGGACAAGATTTTTGTAGACCGATTCCATAGCCTGGCTGGCATGCAGCGGATCTGCACCTTTGGATATAATCCCCCAGGATTGCGCGATCGAATCGATGCGGCATTCGTTATTCTCAGCGGAACCCAGCGGCGAACCGTCATCATAATAGGCCCGGCGATACCATTCACCATCCCAGCCGCCCAGCTCGACTGCCTTAAATATTTCATTCGCCTGGGCGCGATACCCATCTGCCCGGTTGTGATCGCTCATGGAGTCACAAATATCCGCAAAACTGATCAGTGTGGCGGAGAGGAACCATCCCAGCCAGATGCTTTCGCCTTGCCCGCTCAACCCGACGCGATTCATGCCATCGTTCCAATCATGCGCGCCCATTAACGGAATTCCATGCGGTCCCGCGGTTGTCCCTTTGGCAATGGCGCGACAGCAATGCTCATAAAGCGTTGCACTCTGCCCGGAGGGGAATTGTCCATAGCGTTCATGCTCATTCGCCTTCAACGGCTCCGCGCTTAGGAACGGAATTTTCCTGGCGAGGATGGAACGGTCTCCGGTGATGTGCACATAAAATGCTGTGACGTAAGGCAGCCAAAGCAGGTTATCAGAACAGCGTGTGTGGATGCCGCGCCCTCCGGGCGGATGCCACCAGTGGAGCACATCGCCTTCCTCGAACTGATGGCTGGCCGCCTCCAAAATGTGCTCGCGCACCAGCTCAGGCAGCACGTGGATCAGGCCCATTGAATCCTGCAATTGGTCGCGAAAGCCATATGCGCCACTGGATTGATAGAAGGCCGTTCGTCCCCAGAAGCGACAAGAGAGCGCTTGATATAGCAGCCAGCGGTTAAGCAATAGGTCCATGCTGGGATCGGGAGTCTGCACTTGCGTTTGCTCCAGGATCGCATCCCAGAATTCACCAACGGCCTGCCAGGCGGCTTCAACATTTTGGATATCGTGATAATGGCTGATCAAGCGCTCCGTATCGGCGCGGTCTGCACCTTGACCCAGCAGAAACGTAACTTCCTTCGTCTCGCCGGGCTGAAGCCAGAGCAGCAACTGTAACACTGCGCATGGGTCACCACCTGCGTGTACACTCGGTGTTAGGCCAACGCGCTCCAATGCCGCGGGCCGAAGATAACTGCCGTGGTTTCCAAGAAACTCTGTACGATCAGTCGTAACACCATTCGGTTCACGCGTGGACGCCAGGAATGCGACGCGTTGCCCGAAATCTGTGCTATAGGTGTTGCGCGCCAGCAATGCGAAATGAGCGGATACAAATTCAGGAACGATATAGGCGGATGTGTTCTCACGTGTTGTGCCAAGCACCCACTCCGCATAATAGGTGACGTTAATACGACGCATGCGATCAGTGGCGTTATGAAGTTTTAGTTGGACTATTTTGACGGGTTCATTTGGGACAACGAAAACGCGCATGGTCTGTTCCAACCCGTGGCTTGTATGCTCGAAAGTGGAATAACCTGCCCCATGACGGATCAGGTATGGTGCGTCCGCGCGGGCGGGAAGCGGGGTCGGTGACCAGATCTGACCTGTATCCTCATCGCGCAGATAGATGGCTTCTGAAGGTGTATCGCTCACTGCATCGTTGCGCCAGGGAGTGAGTCGATTCTCGCCACTATTTTGCGCCCAGGTGCTGCCCATCCCCGCTTCGGATACCAGACATCCAAATTCAGGTGTGGCGATCACGTTGATCCAGGGCGCGGGAGTCGATTGATTCGCCTGGAGATGGATGACATATTCGCGTCCATCTGGCGTAAAGCCGCCCAGCCCGTTGTCAAAGAGCAGGTCTGTGGGTTTTTGGGTTTCGGGGAGCGGATCAAACTGGGGCGTCAACGGTTCTATCGACACAAAGCGCGGCAGGCGGGCGAGATTCGCATCCAGTTTGGATAACTGTTGCTCAAGGGAACCAGCCTCCCCGTCCAGAATGACGCGGGCAACTGTCGTCAGCAGAATGCGTTCGGCCTGGTTCATCTTATCTTCGTCGACAATAAAGATCCCGCCGCGTTTATTGAGCCGTGTGTCGCCACCCGTGCGACTCAGCAGGCGGCTGACCTTCGACTGAAAATCCTGCTCGTAACTGGTCTCATGTTGATTGAAGATCACAAGGTCTATCATCAGGCCACGCTTGCGCCAATAAGTATGCGCCAGAAGCAATTCATTCAACAGGCCGAGATTCTCTTCGCGCTGAAGACGAACCAGCAGAATCGGGTAATCGCCTGAGATTGCGAACGGCCACAGACCAGGCTGGCCGAGTGTATTCGTAGCGAGCACAGCTGGTTCGGCACGCATTGCAGGCGAGGGATATAACAAGGGTGAAAGCAGTTTCTGGATCAGTTCAACTTTTTGGGAGGTGAGATCGAGTTGCGCAAGCTCCCTTTCACTATGAGCACGTGCATCGTCTCTCACTCTCCTGAGGTGCGACCAGCGGCGATAACGGCGGGCCACATCAAGGGCTTCCTTGCGGGAATTGGCAGCCAGAGTAATGAAGGCGACTTGAGTCGTCTGATATGCGGGTAAAGTCATTTCAGCCTGCAGCGCACAAATCGGATCCAGGGTTGCTCCCGTTGTACCGGAAAGCCTGGATGCGTCGGCAGTCGAAAAGACAACTGGCCGCTCAGGTGTACCACCGCGCCCAAGGAAACGAGATCGATCTGTTTCATAGCCTGTTAAATTTATATCTTCATCATCGCTGATAAAAAAGTGTGCCAGATAGATGGCTTTCTCATTTGCAGCGCGAGGGCGACGGCGGAAGAGCAACACTTGTTCTTTTGGCAGGAATTCACTTTCAATAAAGAGTTTGTTGAAAGCCGGATGATGCTGGTCCACCGTCTGCGGGGCAAGGATGATCTCCGCATAGCTGGTGAGAGCGAAAACGCGGGGGCTGTTTCCATTATTAATGATAGACACCCGACGGATTTCCACATTGTCATCAGGAGCTACATTCACACTTGTGCGCAGGACAATATCTCCATTCTGTCGCTCGAATTCAACGCGGTGAGGGAAGAAGCGCCCTTCGCTTCTATCAGGAGGAATCACGGAGGGTTCGTGCGTCGCAGACCATAACTTTCCGTTGAGGCGATCTTCCACATAGATCCAACTGCCCCAATTATCCAGAGTGGAATCGGCCCGCCAGCGCGTCAGTTCAATGTCGCCCCAGCGGCTGAATCCAGAGCCTGCCGCGGTGATCAATAGGCTGTACTTCCCGTTCGATAGACAATGGACCTGGATATAAGGTGCATTTGGTGAGACGCGCCACGGCTCGAGTGAAATGGAAGTGTATGTCCCACGCATTGAGTCCATGGGTTGAGGGCGGGGATGCTCGGTCGGTGCGTCGGCGGGAATTTGCTCCTGCAACAGCAGTTCGATACTTTCGATACGCGGGTCGGCATGAAAGCGCCGAACCATGCGTTTATTGAACAGATAGTTATTCAGTGACATCAGGACCATTCCCTGATGATGTACCATGAACGAACTGATGATGGCATAATGTTCGCCTGTCTTCAGCCGCTCGGGAGTGAAATCCACTGATTCATACAAGCCATATAAAGCCCACATCTTAAGTTTCTCAAACGCTCCCAGATCCTGCATGACTGCCTGAGGTGCGAATGGCAATGCCAATATGGATGCATAAGGTGCAACGACCAAATCTTCTGCCAGGCCGCGTTTATATCCCAGCGTGGGGACACCAAATGCGCGGTATTGATAGACTTGCGCGGCATCAAAGGCGTAGTAACTGGCTTCTGATGTGCCCCAGGGAATACCGTTCTCGGTGCCATATCGAATCTGCTCTTCTACAGCCGCCTGGCAACTTTGATCGAGGAGAGTGTTGGGATAACTCTCTGCGAACAAAGTGGGCATGAGGTATTCGAACATGGTTCCGCTCCACGAAAGCAGGGAACGCATGCCGTTCACCTCAGTTAGGGGGCGGGCGAGATAAAGCCAGTGGCTTTGCGACACATCTCCACGTGCGATCGCGATCAGGCTGGCGATGCGCGCTTCAGAAGCCAGCAGATCATAGTAATTGGAATCCAGCCGCCCAGACTCAACGTTGTAGCCGATGTGGAAAACGCGGCGCTGCGGGTCGAACAGGAAGTTGAAGTTCATCGCCTGGAAATAGGATTCAGCCCTCGAAGCGAGAGCAAAATAATCCTCCAGCAAAGAGGCGGAATTGTTGCGGGCGGACTCCAGATCATAAGCTAGAGAATTGCACCAATCCAGCGCAGTTTGATTGCTTTCATCCAACAAGTCAATGATCTGTTTAAGGATGGAACCTGCGCGTGTGCTGATATCTGGAATTTCACCGAGCAAGGGGTGCAAAGAAAGGGTTTTTTTCAGCTCCGCCCAGGCTGAAGCAAGTTCAGGTTTTATATCCGGCTGTTGAAATAATGGCGGCATATTCGAGAGCGCCAGCAACCACGGAGAGAGCACCTGCAGGTCGATGCGAACATGCCTCAACTGGTAACGTATACGATTGATCCAGATCGAGAGACTGTGCATTGCCTCAGGAGTCATTTCTTCATCTGAGGTTTGAATGGCTTCCCAGAGCATATTTTCCAGTTCGGCCTGGCTATCGCCGAATAGTTTCATTAACAAAGTGGGAGAGAACTGGCTGGCATCGCACAAGATCTCCACCTGGTCGCGCAATGAGTCGATCGCAGCGTGCAACTTATTGCCAGCATTGCCAGGGTTGGCCTGTTCCAACGTGTGTAAAAGCAAATTTATTGTATCCAGCAAACCTTCCCAGTGCACGACCGGGCTTTGCGCCATTTCACGGCATCCCTGGCGCAGGACCAGCAGGCAGGCAGCCAGATTGCCACTATCCACTGTGGAAATGTAGCGTGGCGGCAGAGGCGCAAAAGTGCGCGTATCGTACCAGTTCAGAAAGTGACCGCGGATGCGTTCGAGCGCATCCATGCTGTCGAATGAATCGCGGATGCGTAATGAAAATTCCAGTGGCCCGATATAACCGAGGTCATGCGCCGAAAGCGTGGAAAGCAACATCAACCCAATATTGGTGGGCGAGGTGTGATGCGCCACCAAGCCGCGCGGATTTTCCTGGAAATGGTCGGGTGGCAGCCAGCGATCTTCGGGGCCAACAAAATGTTCAAAGTAAAGCCAGGTGGAACGCGCCAGAAGATGAAGCTTGCGTTCTTGTGCAGGGGAGAGTTTTTTAACGATATGTGGATCGGGCCGGCTGATGCGCGCGGCAATGTAGGGGGCAACGATCCAGCCTACAAGAAGGGGTGCGGCAGTGAGCAAAGTCTCAGGATAAAAGGACAACATTAGTAATGTGAGAGCTATGGCAAATGACGGTGCAATGACCATTGCCTGCCAGGCTGCCCTCACTTTCAGGGTCCTGCCGAACACTCGAACGGTGTGCGCTGCAGTTACCCATTCCAGCATGCCTTTATGGAGGACAAACATGCGCAGGAGAGTTGTGCCGATCGCATCCAGAATAATAAGTGATTCGTGTGGCAGGAAGATGATCTCAAACAAGGCGCGCAACGCTGCCAGCCGCAGAGGATGTGTGGTCACACTGGCTGGTTTCTGGGAGAAGACGCGATGGATCTCCGCGATCACATTTGTAACGATGGAGATCAAGTAAGGCGAAAGCGCGAATAACATCCATGCCAGGCTTGAGCCAGGCAGAAATAGCCATCCACCGACCAGCATGACCAATACCATGGGGGGTAATAAACTACGACGCAGATTATCGATCAGCTTCCAGCGATCAATTACAGAAAGCGGATTGGGAACCTTGCCTTTCGTGCGATGCGGCACATGGCTCGCGAGCCATGGTAAAAGCTGCCAGTCGCCGCGCACCCAGCGATGCAGGCGATCTGTATAAGTCAGATAGTGAGGCGGGTAATCCTCAAACAGCACTACATCGGTCACCAGTCCACAGCGTCCATGGATCCCCTCGAACAGGTCATGGCTGAGCAATCGGTTTTCAGGAACGCGGTCCTTTAGGCTTTGCTGGAAAGCGTCCACATCATAGATGCCTTTGCCCACATAATTCCCTTCACTGAATAGATCTTGATAAGTGTCGGATACGGCGCGCGTATAAAGGTCGATGGCTGAGTCACCGGAATATACGCGGGTGAATACGGATTGATTTGCCACAGCCGGTTTTACCTGCGCCCGAGGCTGGAGGACCGTATAGCCGTCCGTTATCTCCTCTGAGGCCGCGTCAAATTCAGCCTGATTCAATGGGTGTGCCAGTGTACCAATTAAGCGCTGGGCACTTTCGCGCGGCAATACAGTATCCGCATCCAGAGTGATCACATAACGGATGCTAGGTAATATATTTAGATTTCCAATTTTGATAATGAAAGTTGTGGATGTGTCGCCTCGTAGCAGATGATTGAACTCCTCGAGCTTGCCACGCTTGCGCTCCCGACCCATCCAGCAATCCTCACCTGGGTTCCATAAACGCTCGCGATGGAAAAGGTAGAACGGACGGTAGCCCCTTCTGCCGTATTTTTTATTCAACTGCTCGATGGCGGTCCTGGCGCGTGCAACAGTCTGATCATCACCGGGCATCTTTTTCTCTGGTGCATCCGCGAAATCAGTGATCAATGCAAAGAAGATGTTTGGATCGGTATTTGCCAGAAAGTGATGTTCAATCTGGCGAATCAGGAAAGGTGCGTCTCGATCCGTACCAAGCAGGGCAGGAATAACAACCATTGTTCTAAATTCTGAGGGTACACCTGTTTGGAAGTCCAACTTTGGGAGCGTACGAGGCGGGATGATGGATACTACCAACCAGTTGACAATTCCAATTGCTGCAGCAGAGGCCGGCAGCACTACAAGTATTGCTGCCAGAAAGATCTGGGCAATATTTCCTCCTGCCCGCGCCGCATACGAAACGAGGAGGGAAGTAAACAGAATGGTTAATGCAGCAATGCTCACCAGGTAGAACCCTGTGGCATGCTTTTGCATTAAGCGCGTCACATAGTTATATAGCTGCGGGTGATAAGAAATTTGACCTTCAAGCTTTATTGCTCCCGGGCCAATCAGATAATAACCAACATGCTGCTTACGCGCGGATGCCCCAGCTTGCGCAAGTTGAATTACTTGTGAAGCAATATTGGATTCAGTAACGGATGAGCCACGCGCCAATTCCTCCACGATCCCCCGATAATGGTTGCGAGTCTCAAAATCCATTCGTGCGTAGACCTCTGCCGGGTCATCGCGCAGGATCTTTTCCAACATGCTGGTCGACTCAAAAAACGCTTTCCAATCCTGCGTTGCCAGCATGCGCAGGTTCAAAATGGAGTTAACGACCAGCGTCTCGGCCGTTGTTTGCGGTGAGACTTGTTCAAGGATGCCATCAGACGAGTCCGTGGCCGTGATCTTTTTCCACAGTGCGGGCCGCGGAGCTGTATCCCATTTTAGTTTGGTAATGGTGGCAAGCCCCTCGGCCAGCGCTTCCATGGCGGTCAGGCGCAGGATCATCGGCAAGGCCCAAAGTTCACCAGTGCTGAGGGGCGTTACACTCTGAAATTTTTGAATAAAGTTCTTGATCTGTTCGATATCAAAGCGGGCGTTATTTTGCTGCATGATCGCCAGCGCAAGGATATAAATACGCAGCCCGCCATCCTTAGTTTTGGGCAGGCGATCATAGTAGGCGGCCGGCAGATCTTCCTCCACATGACGGAGAGCTTGTTCAAGAACATAGAAATTATCCAGCAGCCATTCTGCTGCATGGGAGACGGAGACTTCAGTTTTGGTCGCTTCATCAAAGTATTGATAAGCTGACTGAAAGAACTCCATGAAATTTTTCAGTTGATCGGGGATTGGGAACTCACCCCGACGCGGCGCGCAGGAAGCTAATTGTTGGGCAAGCTCAAGGGCCAGTTCGGTATGTTGTTGGCGAGGGGTGGTCGCAGGTTCAGCTTTGCCTGGTCTGGGAGCAGTGTTGGGCATAATGTCAGTGTCCCTTGCCTTCTCTTACTGCCAGTTCGGCATGGGTCGGCTGTATCTCACCCATGGAAAGGTCCTGGAGGATCATCAGCGCAGTGTTGCCATGCGCAATAAAGCTACTGGTCACACTTCCATAGGGCCAGCGTCTCTCGCCTGAATGACCATGCGCAACCAGAATCACCAGATCCGCGTGCACTTCCTCTACCATATCATGCAGGATGGCAAAGGCATTATCGCCGACGACGATAGCCGTCTTTAGATCTGACCCTTCCAGTGAATATTGTGTAATGAGTTGATCGAAGTAATGCGAGGCAGCCTGATGATTCTTTTCGACAAGTTGATCGATCAGTTTTGCATCCTCGTCCGAAAGCGGAAAACGATGGAGGGTTTGCGGTTTTTGGATCACAGCCCCGAGCATAAGCTGTGATTTGTAATATTGTGCCAGCCTCATCGCGACAGGCAGTGCGTATTCTGCACGCGTAGAATGATCGAGCCCGACGAATAAGCGTTTGTAGTGGACTCCGGACGCATCCGCACTTATCGACTGGTAGGCGCGCACCAGCAGTGTGGATTTTTGTGAACGCAGCAAGATCTTCTGAACCACGCCACTGACATTCCAGCCGCTCAAGCCGCTGTTCCCATGCGTGCTGAGGGCAATGAGGTCCACGTCATTGTTGCGGGCGAACTCAATGACACTTTCGGCAGGGTTGCCCTCAAGAATAGCCTGATCCACTTTCAGACCGGATTTTTGCAGTCCTTCGGCGATCTGCTCCAGATATTTCTCTGATTTATGTTTGCGCAGATGCCAGTCGACGGGGTCAACAGCGGGAGTTCCATCTCCATGATATGGATGTTCCATTACATGTGTCAGTGTAATGCGCGCATTCATTACCGGAGCGATTGCGAGCACATGTGGCAGAACACATTCTGCTAATCTGGAGTTATCTAAAGGTACAAGAATGTGATTGATCATGCGGCCTCCACGTTATTAATATGAAACCATTCCCCATAATAAATTAGAATTATATAACAGAATCTCAACGGTCGCATAAGAACGCGATAAGAGCGTTGCATTCCATTAACCGGATGTGCATCCACGCGCACAGATAAGGTGGGGAAGAGGTCTGTTGAATCGACCCACTTTGGCAGGGATCCGGGAATTTTAGTATGGTTGTCTTTTCGTTTCAAATTAGCTGATAGACCCAACCTATGGGAGACCTGTCTGTTATAATCCCAAATCTACGGTAAAACTCCGGGAGAACTTACTAACAAATGACCCTCGAGCGCGGCGCACTATTACATAAACGATATCGCATTGTTGAGATTCTCGGGCAGGGAGGCATGGGCTCCGTGTATCGCGCAGTGGATGAAAACCTGGGCGTGGATGTGGCAGTGAAAGAAAACCTGTTCACCACCGATGAATACGCGCGTCAGTTCCGGCTTGAGGCGGTCATTCTTGCAAATTTGCGCCATCCGAATCTCCCACGTGTGACTGATCATTTTGTGATCGGCGACCAGGGGCAATATCTGGTGATGGACTACATCGAGGGGGAGGATTTACGCCAGCGCATGGAACGTATGGGCAACATCACCGAAGATGATGCAATCCTTTTGGGTGCGGCTATGTGCGATGCACTTACGTATCTCCATACCCGCAAGCCTCCTATTTTGCATCGCGATCTCAAACCTGGTAATGTGAAGATCACGCCAGACGGACATATATTTCTGGTGGATTTTGGCCTGGCCAAGGTGTTGCATGGCAGCCAGGCGACAACGACCGGCGCGCGCGCCATGACGCCCGGTTATTCTCCGCCGGAACAATACGGTACGGCGCGCACAGATCCGCGAACTGATATTTATTCGTTGGGCGCCACAATGTATGCTGCACTAAGCGGCATAATCCCTGAGGATGGCCTCGCCCGCGCCATGGATAATACACAACTTACGCCATTGCGTAAACGCAATAACAAGGTTTCGCGAAAGCTGGCTGCCTCCATTGAAAAGGCAATGGGCATTGACCCCGCCGACCGTTTTCAGAACGCTGAAGAATTTAAACGTTCGGTGCTGGGGTCCAAATCGAAGACCCAGCGTCTGCCTGGTGATTACATCATTCAGCCGCCTCCACCTGATGATGCGCAAAGTCACATGCAAAGCTCCATCGAGAGGGAATCGAACCCTCTTGGCAACATGCAATCCCAAGGTTCAAATGTCTCATCTGCTTCGCAGGAACGGCCGGTCTTCAAACCTAGGCGTAGAAAACGAAAAGGCCGTCGCACCCTCTCCATTGTGTTTTGGACTTTGCTCCTGTTGGCTGTCGCGGCTTTCGGCATTGTCCGATTTAGACCAGACGTCGTTCCGCCAGAGATACTACGCCTGTTGGAGCCATTGACCACGATACCCATCCCGTTCCTTCCTTCTACTAATACACCCACCGCTCTACCCGTATCAACAGAGACTCCACTTTCTGCAGAGACCGCGACTTCTGCCTCCACAACTGCGCCTCCAACTGCCATGCGGACTGCCACGCCTGCCCCTACTGCAACATTGGCGCCTGCTGTTCAAATTTCTCCAACACCTGCTAATACAGTCATCGCTCTTGCCACTTCGCTGGGTGGTAGTTTTGGTCAGATTGCATTTGCATCTGATCGTTCTGGCATTCCTCAGATCTATCTTATGAACACGGATGGCTCGCAGCTCACCCCACTCACCAGCACGGATACTGGTGCCTGCCAGCCAGCCTGGTCTCCGGATGGAACGCAATTGGTATTTATTTCTCCATGCCGGGCGCGCGGTGACTTTTACGAATCAGCCTACCCTGACGCGAGTCTCTATCTTATGAATGCGGATGGGACAGAGTTATCAAAGTTGACGCCTGGCCCTGAAGCAAATTTTGACCCGGCCTGGTCTGCAGATGGGAAACGTATTGCCTTCACCTCCCTGCGCGATGGACATAAACAGATCTACCTATTGGATGTTAATACCCTGGTGGAAACGCGACTCACCAACACTCCGGCTGAGATCGAGACTAGTCAACCCACCTGGTCACCTTTCGGGAATCAGATCGCCTATGTCGTGAAACGGGTGGGCGCATATCAAATTTGGACAATGTCTGATACTGGCAAGGACAATGCTCAACTTGTTCGTAGTGGCCAAAACCTGTGGGACTTTTTACCTCATTGGTCGCCAGACGGCACAACAATTCTCTTCAGTCAGAGGAATACGGGCCTGTCTCGTCCATGGCTGATGACCATTAACCTTGAAGATCGCGATCAAGGTCCCACACGTTTGAACTTTCCAACTCCCATTGAAGATGTGGAATATTCACCTGATAGTGTCTGGCTCGTGTTTGAAGGCACGGATATCGAAGCCAACAGAGATATCTACTTAATAACCAAAGCTGGCGGTAATCGCACTCGCCTGACGAACGATACCCGCGTCGATTTCGACCCAACCTGGCGGCCGATACAAAACCCATAGATCATTTTGCAGCGCATATTATGCCGAGCACTGGAAAGTGCTGGGCATTTTCTTACGTTCCTCTTATTGACTTCCCTCTTTTGAGCATGTTATTATTATTCCCATGTCAATAGCACTCTCGCTGCGAGAGTGCTAACTATGTGAAAATTATGGAAGCACTTACCGAACGCCAGAAGACCCTTCTACTGTTGATCATTCGTGATTACATTGAATCTGCTCAGCCTGTGGGCTCGAAGCGGCTGGCGGAGCATTACCGCATCAACCTCTCCACGGCCACCATTCGAAATGAAATGGGCGCACTGACAGAGATGGGCTATCTGCGTCAGCCTCATACTTCTGCAGGGCGCGTGCCCACCGAAGAAGGCTATCGCTATTTTGTCAGTCAAATGATGCACAACGCGGAATTGCCTGAAACCGTTCAGCAGACGATTTCGCATCAATTCCATCAATCCCGCGCGGACATGAATCAATGGATGACGCTGGCAGCCTCCGTCCTTGCACATCAATCGCAGGGCATTTCGATGATCACCGCACCACACGCTGAACAATCGCGATACAAGCACGTGGAGTTGATCTCAACTCAAGGTAGACAGGTCCTCATGGTTCTTGTCATGGCGGGAGGCGAAGTCAGTCAGCAGATCCTCACTTTAGCCGAACCAGTCTCACAAGAGAGACTCAGCCAAACGGCCTCGCGTCTAAATGGACTTTTGGCGGGTCTAGCCGTGGATGCCATCGCGGCCCTTCCGACTCGTTCCGACGCGCTCGATCAGGATATCCTGACTCTCATCACGCAGGATATGCACCATACTGCAGACCGCGTCTCTGGAGAATTCTATACTGACGGTCTGACCAATGTTTTAGCCGAGCCTGAATTTGCTGAGTCAGATGATGCCCGTCGCGCGCTGAAATTGTTCGAAGAGCGCTCCACCTTGCAGGATTTGCTTGCCCGTACTACGACAAATAGCAACATTGGTGGGCTTCAAGTCATCATCGGCGGGGAAGGTGAATGGGAGGAACTTCGTCAGTGTTCGATCGTGCTGGCGCGCTATGGGGTTCCCGGCATGGCAACAGGGACGTTGGGCGTGCTGGGTCCGATGCGAATGTCGTATGCGAAGACGATCCCCACTGTGAGATTTGTCGCAGCATTGTTGAGCGATCTTGTGAATGACACCATTACTGGTGAATAAAACTAATAAAGTGAGAAATGTGTATGAGTAACAAGAGACATCACGAAGAAAAAGAATCCGACCCCGAAGAAATTAACGAAACAACGGCCGAAGCCGTGGCAACGCCTGAAAACGCGGAACAGTTAACGGCTGAGGTGGATGCATTGAAGCGTCAAGTCGAGGAGGCTGAAGCCAAATTGGCAGAAAGTGTCGAAGGCTGGCAAAGAGCCGCAGCTGAATTCCAGAATTATAAAAAAAGACTCGAACGCGATAAAGAGTTAATGTATGTCTCGATGAAAGGTGACATCATCCGCAAGGTTTTGCCCGCGCTGGATGATCTGGAACGCGCCTTGCTGAACCGCCCTGCCGAGGATGCATGGGCAAACGGCATCGAACTCATTGCACGTAAACTTCAGAATATGTTGGAAAGTGAAGGCGTGAAGCGCATCGAAGCAGAAGGCGAGGAATTTAATCCTCATTTCCATGAAGCGATTTCACATGAGCACAATGAGGATTTTGGGAGTGGACATGTGATCGCTGTGGTTCAAAATGGATATATGTTTGGTGAACGTGTGATACGACCTGCCCTTGTGAGAGTGGCGCAATAATAAACACGTGTCATGTTCCACGTATCAGGTGTCACGTTACTTGATGTTTGGTTTACCTGGCACCTAATACTTGACACTGGAGAACTTAAGTTATGGCAAAAATTATAGGCATTGATCTTGGCACTACAAATTCCGTTGCGGCGGTGATGCAAGGTGGTGAACCGATTGTGATCCCTTCTGCAGAAGGTGAGCGCCTGGTTCCTTCTGTTGTGGCGGTGAATAAAAATCACGAGCGTTTGGTTGGGCGCGTGGCGCGTAATCAGGCTATCACTAATCCGCAAAACACCATTTTTTCTGTGAAGCGATTCATGGGACGCAAAGCGGACGACCCGGAAGTGGAGCGCACAAAGAAGCGCGTGCCTTATGCAGTGAACGAAGCTGCCAACGGCGACGTGCGTGTGCAGCTCGATGAAAAGGATTATTCCCCGCCTGAAGTTTCGGCGATGATCCTGGGGAAGATCAAACGTGACGCTGAGGCGTATCTTGGTGAGCCGATCACGCAGGCTGTCATTACAGTGCCGGCGTACTTCAACGATGCGCAGCGTAATGCCACCAAGGATGCAGGTAAGATCGCTGGCTTGGAAGTTCTGCGCATCATCAACGAGCCAACTGCTTCTTCATTGGCATATGGTCTTGATAAAAAGAAGAATGAAATTATTGCTGTCTATGATCTGGGTGGAGGTACATTCGATATCTCCGTTCTGGATGTGGGCGATGGAGTCTTTCAGGTGCGCGCTACGAGTGGAGATACCTTCCTCGGTGGCGATGACTTTGATCTGCGTATTATGGATTACCTGATTGAGCAGTTCAAAAAGGATAACGGTATCGATCTGCACAATGACCGTCAGGCATTGCAGCGTTTGAAGGAGGCCTCTGAAAAGGCCAAGATCGAACTTTCCACCACGATGCAGACCGAGATCAATCTGCCTTATTTGACTGCGGACGCAACTGGCCCCAAACATTTAGTAATGACTCTCTCGCGCGCCAAGTTGGAACAACTGACAGCCGATCTCGTGGACCGGACAATTGCTCCCCTTAAACAAGCCTTATCTGACGCCAATCTGACCGCCGGCGACATTCACGAAATTGTGATGGTTGGCGGAATGACGCGTATGCCCGCCGTGCAGGATCGAGTCCGCGCCTTCTTTGGGAAGGAACCGCATAAAGGTGTGAACCCCGATGAAGTCGTTGCGATTGGCGCCGCGATCCAGGCTGGCGTTCTCGGTGGAGATGTGAAAGACATCCTGCTGCTGGATGTGACGCCTCTTTCATTATCCATTGAGACTCTGGGCGGAGTTGCTACACAACAGATCGAACGTAACACGACGATCCCTACTCGCAAGAGTCAGGTATTCTCCACTGCCAGCGACAGCCAGACACAGGTTGAAATTCATGTTTTGCAGGGTGAGCGCCCCATGGCTGGGGATAACAAGTCTCTGGGCAAGTTCATTCTGGATGGAATCCCGCCTGCGCCGCGTGGTATGCCGCAAATTGAAGTAACCTTTGATATCGATGCCAATGGCATTCTAAAAGTGACCGCGCAGGATAAAGCGACGGGACGTTCACAACACATCACCATTACTGCCTCTTCCGGTCTGTCAGACGCCGAAGTGGAAAAGATGCGCAAGGATGCCGAGGCACATGCCGATGAGGACCGCAAACGCAAGGAACTGATCGAAGCGCGCAACAATGCGGATAACACAGCCTACGCCGCTGAGAAGGCGTTGAGAGAATTTGGTGATAAAGTACCCGCAGAGACAAGGTCTGAAGTGGAGGCGAAAGTGGCTGAAGTGAAGAAAGCTGCAGAAGGTGAAGATGTACCCGCCATCAAGTCTGCGACAGAGGCGTTGAGCGAAGCAGTCCAAAAGATCGGGGCGGCTGTCTATGAGCAGCCAAACGCAACGGCTGGTGAGGCGGGTTCAAATCCAGAACCCGATGCAGCGCCTGATCCTGATGTTGTTGAAGGTGAAGTTAAGGAATAATGTCATTGCGAGGAGCGTTTATTGCGACGAAGCAATCTCCTCATGAGTTGGAGATTGCTTCGCCACACAGTCCTGCGTTCGGTGCAGGGAAGAACGGCTCGCAATAACATAAGCATATTATGAGCAACCGCGATTATTATGAAACCCTGGGTGTTGGACGAAATGCATCCGATGATGAACTCAAAGCTGCATTCCGTAAACTTGCGCGTGAGTATCATCCTGATGTGAACAAAGAGGCGGATGCCGAGGAAAGGTTCAAAGAGATCAACGAAGCCTATGGTGTGCTCTCAGATAAGGATAAGCGCGCCCGTTATGATCGCTTTGGCAAGGAAGGCCTGGGCAACACGGGCGGCTTCCACGATTACACTGCAGATTTTGGCGATATCTTTGAGGAATTGTTCAACAATTTTGGCTTTTCAACAGGACGGGGCTCGCGTCGCTCCCCGCGCCGTGGGCGCGACTTGCAGATGCAGGTCACATTGAGTTTTGAAGAAGCCGTCTTTGGTGTGGAAAAAGAGATTGAATTCCAGCGCGAAGAAACGTGTTCCCGGTGTAATGGTTCAGGGGCAGAACCGGGAACCTCCCCTTCGCGTTGTACTACTTGTAACGGGCAGGGTGAAGTACGCCAGGTGCGCCAGACTTTTCTCGGTCAGATGGTTCAGACCGCTCCGTGCCCAACATGTGATGGTCGCGGCGAAACCATAGCATCTCCGTGCAAGACTTGTCATGGCAGAGGCTTGGAGCGCAAAAATATTAAGAAGAAGGTGCAGATCCCAGCCGGTGTGGATGCTGGCACGCAAATCCGTCTGAATGGGGAGGGTGGGCCAGGAGTCTATGGCGGACCGAACGGAAGTTTATTCCTTGTGTTGGACGTCCGAACGCATAAGTTTTTCAAACGACGCGAGAATGACATCATCTTGAATCTGGATATCAATGTCGCCCAGGCTGTGCTTGGCGCTGAAGTTGATGTGCCTACTTTGGATGGTGATGAGAAGCTGAAGATTCCCGCTGGCACCCAGCCGGGCAAGGTCTTTAATCTTAA
>JAXIPJ010000073.1:0-6972 GCA_045402985.1 Anaerolineales bacterium | reverse complement strand
AAAGAACATCTGCGGATGAGTATTCCAGGCTGCCAGTCACTTGAAATGGATCGCCCGGTCCGATCTGGACCTTGACCTGGCTCGCATCCTTGAGCGTTACATCCACTCGTGCTTCGCTTGGGTATCGAAACTCATAGCCATATTCTTGATTCTTAAAAGTGATCCAGGCGGGCTCCACAATGACAACTGGCTGACAACTCGTCAGAATAATGGCGGGCAGGATAAGTAGAATGTAAAAATGGTTTAGTGTCTTTTTAATTTTTTTTACTCGCTTTTATGTTCAATTTGTATGCAAATCATATTTATGTCTCTCTGAGGCTTTCGATTTCACTCAGGTTAAACTCCGCGAATAGTCTCGTTCCTCCGATTTAACTATTTGTGCGGTACTTTGTAAGTCTATGATACTCTTATGTGAGAATGATTAGAATTGGAATTCTGTAAATTACACGATATCCGGAACGCTCAAAGGCCTCCGAGCGGGAGGCCATCAAATAGCTGGTTTTGACCATGATTCTAATGAAACGCTAAGGCTGAAACTGCGGGTTTCTCCCGGGTCCCAGGGCCAATACCACTTGTCCGGTTTGTGTCGAGTAGATTTCCAACATCGGGTTCAGATCCTGATGATCCGTATAATGTGAGGCGGCGATCCACGACCCAGTTCGGTCCATGCCCATGCCGAAGAATGTGCCGGGGATGATAAGCCGCTCATTTCCATCCAGCCCAAGAATAGACATCTGCGGACCCGCGATGCTTTGTCCAATTGTTGGACTGTTGAAATCACAATCCACTACATTTCCAAAAATGACCAGCGCGTCGCTGGCCGTGCTCCAGGTATAGCTCAAGCCAACATGGTAATACTCTTTGCCCGGGTCAATCGCGCCTTTCAGAGAGGGGCTTATCAGTTCCTGTCGATTACTGCCATCTGCATTGCTCACATAATACGCACCGGGTGAGGCACATGCGCTTAAGTGATACGAAGTGGAGAATGCTAATTGCTTGCCATCAGGTGAGAAGCGCAGATCATATGGCAGGTGAACACCTTCCAGAGGTGTCGCTCCGGGGAGAGGTGTAAGCGTGCCACCTCCAACCATTACCAGAGATTCCAGCATGAAACTGGTGTTGCCAGATGCGCCCATATTATTGCGGTCTGCACCAGCGACAATGAGCGATCCTCCATCCGGTGCAAAGACCGGGTTACCCCAGGCATAATTTGTCTCGAAGGTGAGTTGAAACGGAGAAGGATTATCAATCGCTGTCATCCAGATGTTATCATCCGGAAATGGGCCGCGTATATATGCAAGCGACGTACTATCCTGCGACCAGGCAGGCGCGCTGCCCGGCCCAAGATCAGTGGGTGAGCTCTGACCCAACGCAAAGATGTAGTAGAGATGCGGCTCACCGCTGGCCGTCGAAACGAAAGCCACAAATTCGCCAGATGGCGACCACGTAATATTCGTCACCTGATCATTCTGGCCCGCCACTGTGTATTGCGACGTGCCGCCTTGCACGCCGCCGGTCACATCTGTGACGAGCAGTTGGCCGCCTTGTTCATAAGCGATCAACTGAACACCAGTTTGCGGAGGAGGAACGGGCGTGAACGATTCCTGTGGGATTGGGAGGGGAGCGACAGTCGTTGTGGCGGTCGGGCTGGGCAGCGGTGCTGCGGCTGTTGGCGTCGCTGATGGCGGCCCAACAACCAGTGTGGCGGTCGCTGTCGACTCGCCTTGTGATGGAATGCAGGATGCTGACAACGCGCTTAGGCAGATAATGAGAAATAAAGTTAAACTTTTCATCAGATCGAATTCCTCGTAAATTAATCTTCCATGAAACGAAATATCCAGTCTGAGGAGATTTGCTCTATCAGAAATATACAACAAATGAAAATGAATTACAAGCAGTTTGGCAAAAATTCTCTGCCATGACTTACCCAGCCAGCAGAATTAAGACTGGCTGGGCTTTTAAATTGATGAGCAATTATGGGTAAGATGGATAGGACGGATACGACGGATACGACGGCACTGTTATCACTACCGAGTCACGTCCTTCCAGCAGTGTGCCATCCACTGTTTGCCCTTTGAGGATTCCAATAGTATCTCCAAGTTTGAAGCCAGTTTTTCCGATCAAGAAGCTGCACACCAAGTCCTTGAGGCGATCATGGTTCACGTCGCGAGCGCGGCAGTCGGGCGTGCCTATGAGGAATCGACGGCGAAGCGAGTTCTCGTCCCCAGTGGCCCCAAAGGTCAGAGAGTTCTTGTCCACCTGCGCGGGGGCATCAAAGTCTGCCGTGGAGAGAATTGCAACCTGTACGGAGGCACTACCGCGTGACGCGATCATGATGCGGTTGTGTTTGTTGCCGGGCTTGATGTCAATGGTGACTTCATTTGACGGTGGTCCGTTCGTGTCCGTGCGCAGGGCGTTGGTCATCAGACGGACGCCGTCGGTCGCGCTGTTCCAGAAGTCTCCCCGTGAGTCACTTGAAGGCGGGAAGAAGTTAAGAGCGACCACGCTGCCCTTGAACGCCACCGGCGGCTGACCGTTGGTCCAGTGAGCGACCAAAGTCGCGCCAGCAGCGAGCGACACCGGGTTGTTATGGTAGCTACTAATGCCACCATCAAAGGAGCTGACACCCGCAAGCAGCGGGTCGTTGGGAAGGTCGGCGACGAGGAACAACTGAATTCCCTGAAACTGGTCGCCTTGAGTCAGAGGTAGATATCCCTCGGTGGCGAACCGGCCATTAATTTGGAGACCACAGCAGTTGTAGAGCGCGAAGGTTGAGACCACGACATGGCCGCCCCCGTCGATGTAATCTAGCTTATTCAGTGCTCCATTGATGGTAGCGCAGGTTGTCGCTGGGCTCAGGCAATCATTGTTGTCATCGCCGGTGGTGGAGACATACCACGGTCCCGCGGCACGCGCTACCTGAGTATTCAAACCTGATCCTAATACCGCCAGCACAAGAAACAGACGGCTAACCAAACGAAAGATTTTGTGAGACATTTTGTTCTCCTCTCAGTATTCCAAGAAACAGTACAATGCGTTCGACACGATCAGCGGTAGAACTTGCTATGGAATTATGATTGGTTGATGCAACCGCTCAAACCAAAAAGAAAGGACCTGGGAATTCGAGCGTTGTTTTTAGCCCCGAATTTCATGACACAAGATGGCCCAGTCTGAAGGCATTCTGCTCCACGAATACTATACAACGATTGAAAACGAATTACAAGCGATTTGGTGAAAACTCCTTACCCAGCCCGCAGATTATTCTACGGGCTGGGAGAGAGAATGGGTTGTTGATTGTCTTACGGATAACTAGCGTGCAAAATTCTCACTACGTCGCGTCCCTCGATTGGCACACCGCCCAGGGTCAGTCCCTTTAAGATGCCTTCTGTATCGCCGAATTTGAATCCGGTCAATTTAGTCTTGAAGTGACAGACCAGATCCCGTAATCCATCACGGTTCACATCCGCTCCCTTCTTGTTACAGGAAACCAGGCTAAGTTCATCTCCTGTGCTTCCAAACGTCAGGGAAGCCCTATCTACTTCTAAGAGTGCGTTAAAGTTCGGCGTGGAGAGAATTACTACAGGGATTTTGCCCGAACTCTTGGGGTTGATCGGGTTGGTCTGACTGCCGGGTTTGATGTCAGCTGAAAGGCTTTGCTTCACTCCTTGTTGGCGATCCTTGTAACTCCTTGATTCCAGTTAAGAGCCATCCATAAATGTCTTCACGATGCGCCGTTTTCCAGCTCATGTATTTGCTCCAAAAGCGGCCGCAGAAACTTCTAGCTCTGCTCTTTCAGTTCGCAACAATCTTGCTTTTTCTCGGCCTTGCTTGAACCCTTAACTATGAATAGACCTCCTGTTAGGTTTGTGCTTCTCACACTAAACTTTACCAGAAGGTCTATTCTTTTGCTTATCTGCCCCGTTCCTAAATTTCGGGGTTAATCATGTTTGCTGAAAACTCAACCTGTTACTACCGATCTGGCCGGTGAGTTACTCGCAATGCATTGATGACCGGTTGGCCGAAGCCTGTCCGTGCAATGAAGCGAACATTAAGCTGTCCATCGGTGACAACCACAAAGAAGACGTGATCATCGGCCGCGAAGCTTCCGACTTCTGCTGCAATGTCGTGCCCGGGTAACACCAGGTTACCTTCAACGATTACATCGAAGAGGTGTCTGCCGGGATTCGTTCTGGCGAGCTCGGCAAAGCGCAGATCAACTTGATACACGCCTGATGGCAAGTTATCAAAGCGATATTCCAGCATCCTCTGTCTCTGGTCCTGGTAAAGCCTATCATCGACCGTACCGGAGATTGGTTTCCTGGTGCTGAATGTTGATGATGTTCCAATGTAGCCCCAACTTCCAGCAGCATATTGCTTGTCGGCTGCCCATAGGTCTCCGGATAAGTCAGTGTAGACTTGGCCGCCGGCATTCACGCCCTGCAGGTATGCCGGGACGATCAACGTTACCGGTATCTGCTTGCTTGGGTTAGTCGGATCGTTGGTACGGATCAACAAACGTGAACGATACAAGCCTGGCGCCAGTCCCGTTGTATCCACAGTAACGTGGATTTCCTGAGTGGTACCCGCTGGCACCACTCCACTGGTGGGATCTTCTGAGAGCCAGGGGATATCTGAGACCGCTTCGAATGCGTAGGCATAAGGAACGCCGTTTTCCAGAATACGGCCAGCATCCTGACCGAACTGGAACCCAAACTCCATTGTCTGGCCGAAAGCCAGCACCCGTCCTGCCCCAAACTCATACTCGATCAGAGTCGGTAGACCGCTACTTTGGCCGCTGGCTATAACGTTGGTCCCTGCGGGCAGGTTATCGAAGGCCGCGTGGCTGGCGGAGGTGCCGGAGAAGGGGTTGGGTACACCCTGCATGGTAGGATGTGTTGGATCCAGTACGTCGTTGAGGTCTTCAAACACAGGACCTACCACCGTCGCCCCACCGGGCAGCTGGCCTCCATTGAAGTCGCCGCCGTTGAAGCCCCAGGCCGCTGCTCCCACCCATAGGAATCCACCGTTCTGAACGTAGTCCTCAAACCGGGTTAGATTGCCGTTGTAGTTGTCATAGAAATTCTGCGGCTGATCGTTGGAGAGGAATACGACCTCATACTGGGACATGTCAATCGTACCCATCTGCGATGAGTCGACGAGGTCAAACGGAATTCCATTGGCATTAAGCACTTGTTGCAGAGAGTCCAAGCCCCAGGGGAATGCATCCATGAACACCAGGACCGGCCCACCAGTTAGAACCGAAGCGGCGATCAACGGCTGATAATCCGCAGCGGCAGTCTGAGTATCAACTCCAGGAGGAATTACATTCGCGCTGGCTAAGGAGGCTACCGTCAGCTCGCTTATCGTGAAGGTCAGATCAACCTGGCCAATGTTACTGAGAGTGAGAGTCTTGGTACGAGTTTGCCCGGCCGGAAGGAGGAACTCCAATTCTCCCGGCGCGACTTGCGCGCGCGCTGAACGGAGGCTGAAGTTTTGCGTGAGCGTCTGGTCCAGGAGGATATCAATCGGGCTTGTCTCAGTAGCGTAATTTGCAAGGCTCGCCTCCAGATCGTAAACTCCAACGGGCAACATTATACGATAGAAGCCATTCCCATCGCTGACTGTCGCGCGAACCGGACTTCCGCCCTGGAGCGCCTGTATAGTTACCCCAGAGAGTGGCTGGTTGTCCACGGCATCGGTCACATAACCTTCAACAACGCCAGAAGGCGGCAGGCGATATAGCACTGCCAGACCTTCGGAGATCACCGGCGTGTCAAAAGAGTACTGTAACGCGATCGTGCCGGTTTCATTTTCGATCCCGAGGGTGGCCGAACCGCCTTGTTCGCGTCCGTTGGCGTCAATGCTTGTATACTGCGTCAAGATGTGTCCATTTTCGAACAGCACGACCTCGAAGCGAACACGCTCGAACGAGACACAACAAAAAGCGACGTCGCGCCACTCGATCACGAATTGGCGGTTGGGCGCGCTGCCCAGCAGTTCGGTGCGAACGCTGGATGAGCCATCTACATAGAGATCATCCCAAAATGCATAAATGGCCGCGTTTGGTTCGAATGGATTAGGGATGGGGCTGTTACCGAAGCTGGCATTGGGTGATAGGAAGTTCAAATTGCCATTGGTGGTGACGAAAGCCGTATTATAGGTCTGGCCGTAGAAGGTGAATGGGAATGGCAGACTGACAGAGGTTGCATTGTCATCGCCGAACAATCCCAGATCGTTGGTAGCGTCAATGAAGTTGAACGGCGCAATCTGACAGGTGTAGCCAAAGGCATCGGAATGTTGCGGAAGCGTGAAGTCGAGAGTCTTGGCGCCATCCACAATGAGATGTTGCATCTGCGAATCGTTGCAGCCTCCCGCCTCCGCGTTCAAATCGTATTCGCCCTCCGGCACGCTGGCAAAGTTATAGAAACCATTGGCGTCAGTGATGGCTGGCGGGATGGGCGTCCCCAGGATGGTAACAGTAGCCCCAACCACTGGATCGCCGAAGTTATTACTCACCGTGCCAGACACTGCATGCGATGGCGCGGGCGTCAGCGCAAAATCCTGAATGGTGGTTGCATTCTCATTGACCACAACGCCATTAGCAGTCTGACCAAGATAACCAAAGACACTGGCGCTCACATCGTACGTTCCCACTGGCAACAACATACTGTAGTTGCCCGAAGCGTCGGTGAAGGTTGTCCGGTCGGTTGGGCCGACGACATGGACGGTCGCGTTGCTGATCGGCAGACTGGTGTCGGCATCAGTCACTGTCCCTTGAAGGGTTCCCGTTGGACCACGCGGTGACTGATCCACTGCGGCGAAGGCATCAAGGCGGCCTTCGCCCCAAACGTTGTTATCAGAGGCCGAACCGCCGCAAGTCTGGTCATCAACGTCAGCAGCTGTCTGGTCGAGCAGGGCGCGGGTGGCCGCGACATCGCCAATGATCGTCGGCGCGGCAGACCACATCAGCGC
>JAXIPJ010000299.1:0-3003 GCA_045402985.1 Anaerolineales bacterium | reverse complement strand
GCGGTGAACCGACGTTATATCCGCATCTATTTGAGTTAATAGAGCGCCTGGATTCTCATCACTTTCATGTGGCGATCACCAGTCACGGTCTATTCTCCGAAGAGAAATGTCAACGCCTGGGCCATCTACTGAGACAGGGTAAGTTGACCTACATGAATTTTAGCCTTCACACTTTAGATCCAAAGCAATATTTGGTCATCAACGGCCGGACTTACAACGAAGCAAATTACAAAGATGCAGATGAAGCTCTGCAACAGACCACAGGTAACATCAGTCAATTAGCACAAGTGGGAATGGTTAATATTAACTGTGTAGTAGCTAATGAATCACAGTCATTAGTCGAAGTGTTCGAGTTTGCACGCCATAACCGTATTACTTTGCGGTTGGTTCCTGACTGGACTGCGCTCAATGCTGCCCATTGTACGATTAGCGCTTTCCTCAAAGCAAGGCAGGCAGAATTTTCAACTTTCGTCGTCGTATACCCCACGTCCAATTATTCGGCTCGTTACCACGTTGGCAATACGAACCTTGATGTCAAGCTGATTCGACCGGTGGGCCTTGATAGTCTATGTACTGGTTGTTCTTTCATCCAAAACTGTGTAGAGTTCTTTGGAAATGTACGACTGGAGGGTAATCCTTTACATGTGCGGCTGTGTATTCACCGACAAGGCCAACCATATGCTCTGCCCTTGCTTCAATTCTTGGAAAGTACTCAATGCCGCGAACTACGCCAACGCTTGATGGAATCTCCGCCCAAAATATCTAGTCCTTTCGCAAGCGGCCTGCGCGAACCTTTTGGTATTCAGGAACTTTTTGTACTATAGCCAGCATGAATAGCAATAATGACAATCCACTGTTGCTTAAGCAGTTTGGTGCGCCGCTCACTTCCATAGGAGTAGAGTCCCAACTGGCTTTGGGCAACATGTATATCGAACAAAACAAACTTACGGATGCATTGGCGCTCTTCGAGCGGCTTATTCTTCAAAGCCCATCCCACGCAAAAGCATTCAACAGCCTCGGTCATGTATATTTCTGTTTAGGCCGCCTTGAAGAGGCGTTGAAGGCATTTCAACGAGCTGTTGACTTGGATCCCCATGTGGCATTGGCACATCAGAACATAGGATATACCTATACTGACCTCGAGCACTATGATAAGGCTATATCGGCCTTCCGAAACGCGATTCGACTAGAGCCGAAGAATGCCCGTCCATATCACGGCTTGGGTTTAGTTTATGCCATAGTCGGCGATGAAGCCCGCGCCATAAAGGCTCTTCGGTTCTCCATCACATTAGATCCTTCATACGCTGGATCACGAATTTCTCTAGCTGCTATATACCGAAGGCGGGGCCTGGAGGCGGAAAACCATGAACAAATTCGATCTTTGCAACCGCTTATGGAAGGACAAAAGAATTATACGTGTGCTCGTTTTGCAGCCGTATGTGGTAATGTGGATGAAGCGCTCAATTGGCTCGAAAAAGTCATTGCTCAGACACCTGGTTATCGTTGGACGATCCGGCATGCAATCGATTTCGTTGATATTAGGAACCATCCACGCTTTTTGCGTTTGCTGGGTGAACTCAATTTCTCTGAAAGTTTATAGGTCTCACTTCCACGTGATCCCATATTTTAAGTAATGTCATGGCGTGACGTGAAAAGTGGCAATGATTTGGTCGAAAAGCTCCTGGCTAATCGCCCTCGGCTCGCCCGAGCCCACGGTGGCAAAGTCGCCACCAATCAGGTATGTGCAACCGTTCGCCTGAAGGTAATACCTGCTCTCTTTTGTCCCCGGCGGGAATTCCCAGGGTTGGGTGTTTTCTAAAGGATATACTTCAAAATAAAAAGACAACTTAATAACATATACGGAGGGGAATATCCCTACCAGCTGCTGCTGTGTAGCATTCTAAAAAGTGCCTATAATTACAATAACTCAAAACAGTCCTGGAAGGATGGAAGGAAACCACCTATGGAGTGGAACTGGGTTACGATTTTAGCGGCAGTATCTTATTTCCTTGGTATTTTGGCGTTGTTCTTCATACCTGCCAACCGCAAACCAGGCGATTATATCGGCTTGTATATCGACGATAATCTAATTTACACAGGCGTGCTAAAAGATCAGGGTGTCATGCAGAGCGGGCGAAAGGTATACCAGATTTTGCTGGTGAAGAATATTTTCCAGCGCAACTTCCCTGAGATCCATTTCGACGCGGATATTCGCCCCGTGACGTGGGAGCAGGTGCAGGAAGAAATCAAGCGGCTCAAGATCAAGCTGCAAAAAAGCATCGAGAAAATGGAGGGCCATCATGTCTAGGAGCTCATCACCGAAAAAGAACTCCATAACATCATCGGCTGAATATCAAAAGACTTATCTTGGGGCAAAAGACGAATCCGACGAGGATTATTTGAGCATATTCGACGATCTATAACTGGTATCACAAAAGAACCCGCCTTATCTGGCGGGTCTTTATATACACGATGCCAATCCATTAGATTATGGATTCACTTGGAATGTAGCGATGATCTGGTCGAAAAGCTCCTGGCTAATTGCTCTCGGCTCGCCCGAGTCCTCAGTAGCCATGTATCCACCGATCATATAAGTACAACCGTTCGCCTGCAGGTAATATCTGATCTCCTTTGTCCCTGCCGGGAATTCCCAGGGTTGAGTGTTCTCATAGGTCTGGGCAGTTTGGTTGCTGAGAGTCGTATCCGGCAGGCGCGTGTAGGTGAACCATAGTACGGTGTCCGCCAGGTTCGTGCCCTCGCGCAATGATCCGCTCTCGCCAACCTGCATGTTCAGCAGGAATTCCGTCTCTGCAGGGTCATAGTTATAGATGACCCCTGGACCACCCTGAAAGTCGCCGGGAATCACAGATACGAAGACAAAATTCGGATCAATTCCGGTGGGTTCTGTGATTGTGTGCCTCAAAATCCAGCTATATGTTCCATTGCTTTCGCCATCCATTTCCATGTTCGCTGGGTGGCTGATGGCAAACCCGCATTGTCCCT
>JAXIPJ010000052.1:0-3627 GCA_045402985.1 Anaerolineales bacterium | reverse complement strand
GTCAGCCCGTGTGGCAGGGAGTTCAGGTGCGGGCGTTATGTCATTCATTGATATTGACACTTGCCCACTGTTCGGTCCGCCAAGTCCGACAGTTCCAACATTACTGTTAATCATTCTTCCAGCAATGAACGCCGCAATGCCAATGAGGAGAATGACAATTCCTAAACTAATGTAAAGTTTCTTGTTTTGCATGGTTGATTCCGTTCCTTTCCGTCATTGCGAGGAGACCGAAGGGCGACGAAGCAATCCCCAACAAGGCGAGGAGATTGCTTCGCCACTCGCTACGCTCGGGCTCGCAATGACAATACTTTTACTCATACCTCAACGCATCAATTGGATCGAGCCGCGAAGCGCGGATGGCAGGATACAAGCCAAACACGATACCGATCAGCACAGCCACACCAAAAGCCAGCGGAATACTGCCCGGATACAACAACGCCACACCTTGATTCAGCGCGGCCGCCAAAGGGATGGCAAGAATGCCAAGCACGATTCCGGCAAGTCCGCCGCTGGCACTGATAAGGATGGATTCAAGCAGAAACTGACTCACGATGTCTCTTTGTTTCGCGCCAACTGCGAGCCGCACCCCGATCTCACGCGTCCGCTCGGTGACACTGACCAGCATCACGTTCATGATGCCGATACCGCCAACAAGCAAAGAGACAGTTGCCATCGCCGCAAGCAAAAGAGAAAATGTCTGTGCGGCTTCCTGTTGTTGACCGAGAATATCATTACGCGTGAGCATGTCGAAGTCGTCTTGATAATTTCCCTCGGCATCCTGTTCGATCTGGTGACGCTCACGCAGGTAGTTCGTGATTTGCTCCTTCACTTCATCGATGCGGTTGACATCCGTCACGTGAACAACCATATAAACAGATGGCTCCTCTTCATATAGGGTTTGGATGACTGTACTGATCGGCATCAACAAACCTTCGTTGGGGTCGGAGCGATAACGTTCTTGCACATCGGTGCTTTCCAGTTCGGTGACTACGCCAACGACCGTGCAACGCGTGCGGTCAACCCAAATCGTTTCGCCAATGGGGTTATCGCCTGAAAATAAATCGAGCGCGGTTTGATAACCCAGCACACAGACAGGCGCGCCTGCGTACACTTCGTCAGTGGAGAAAAAACGGCCATCGCTAAGCAGGTCTTCCAAAGAAAACGGAACGCCGCTCTGCCATCCAACAGGCTGAATTTGTCCGCTCGAAGCAAGCCCTTCAATGGCGTCCGCGGTCGTCCCGATTACGTTGATCTCCACCGTATTTTTTCCAAAGCGGGCTTTGACCGTTTTCGACACAGACATTTCCACGCGCTCCACCAGGGGGATGGTTGAAAACATGTCGAGACCATCCGCAAAGCTCAACGTTTTTCCAGTGGGTTGGAAATCTCCATCTTCCATGGCAAAACGCTGACCAATTTGAATCTGATTCGCGCCGAGTGATTGAAACGTGGCATCCACCGCTGCGCGCGCTCCATTGCCAAGCGCCAGCATCGCAATCACAGATGCCACGCCGATCACAACGCCCAGCATCGTAAGCGCAGCGCGTAATTTATTTGCAGAGACACTTCGTAACGCGGTTCGCAATAGATCAAGGGTTGACATGCACAGCCTCCCCTTCCGTCAATACACCGTCGCTCATGTGATAAATCTGATTCGCATATTGAGCAACATTCATATCATGGGTTACGACGATGATCGTCCGACCTTCATCATTCAACGCTTTGAGCAAACGCATGATCTCCACACCCGTTTTACTATCGAGATTGCCAGTGGGTTCATCGGCAAGGATGACCGCGGGCTGCGTAACCAACGCCCGCGCAATCGCCACACGCTGGCGTTCACCGCCTGATAATTCCATGGGATTATGTTCGACTCGATGCTCCAATTGGACATGGGACAACGCCTCACGCGCACGAGTAAGTTGATCCTGAACCCCAAACTCGCCTTTGCGATAAGCAAGCGGCAGGGCAACATTCTCCCAGGCAGATAATCTAGGCAGGAGATTGAAGTTCTGGAAGATGAAGCCAATGCGTCGTCCGCGCAAGTCAGCCAACTCATCGCGGCGCAGGGACGAGACAGGTTTCCCTTCCAGCCAATATTCGCCGGAAGTACCACGATCCAGTAACCCAATCAAGTTCAGCAATGTGGATTTTCCACTTCCAGACGCGCCCATCAATGCAATGAATGCCCCAGACTGGATGGTCAAATCCGCTTCACGCAAGGCGATGATCAGACTGGCGCCCATCGAATAGGAGCGCGTGAGCTTTTCTGTGCGAATGACCGCGTCGTTCCTAGCGTCGCTCATCAATTCGCTCCTTGCGCTGTCCCTCGCGAAGCATCCTGTGGGACAGCGCAAGATTTATCTCATCATACGCGCCGCCGAGGATGGCGGCTTGAGCATATGGGCGCTTCATCGCGTGACCACCTGTTCGCCTTCGCTCAAGCCTGAGACAATTTCTACATAGGTGTCGCCACGCAAGCCTGTTGTGATTTCTTTGGTTATCTCTTGCACACCATCCCAAACTTTGACTGTGGTCGTGCTTCCGCTGGAGGCACGTACAACCGCACGTGGAAGACAAAGCACTCCCTCGCGTTTTGCGATCGTGATGGCTGTGTCTGAGGTCATGCCGTCTGCAAGTCCATCCGGGACTTCTTTCAGTGAGATATAAATGTTATACAGTGGACGGTCACCTTCAAGCCGCTTGGGAATGATACGCTCCACTTTTCCCTGCACGGTCACATCGGGGCGCGCATCGAAAAATATTTCTACAGCCTGCCCCACAGAAACGATCGGATAATCCTCCTCTGTGATATTCGCAACCACCTCCAATGCTTTGGGGTCGCCCACCTTGAACAACGCGGTTTCAGCCTGATAAGTCTGCCCAGCTTCGGCTGAGACTTCAAATACAATGCCGTTGAAGGGAGCCTTGATCTCCAGACTTTCCAACATTGCTTTTGCCGCATCATATTTTGCCTGGGCCAGTGCAAGTTCAGAATCGGCAGCAACAATATCACTATCAGTTGGATTACTCGTATACCAATTCAGATTGGACTCAAGTGACTTTAGGTTTTCCTTGGCAACTACCAGGCTCGCCAGCAGTTGAGATTTAGCCATGGCATCTTCGGCATTTCTAGCTGCATCTTCCAGATCATCAACCGTCCCCTTCGCTGCCTTGATCTGCCTCCGCAGGTCTTTGATGAAATCATTCGTTGCACGGGGATAATCCAATGAGGTTCTTCTCTTTTGAAGTTTTTCCAACTCATCCTGTGCTTCAAGCAAATCGAGTTGGGCTTGCGTCGTGGTCACAGGGTCCAGTTCTGCCAGCACCTGCCCGGCCCGCACCTGGTCTCCAACGCGCACGTTCACCTCTGATAATCGACCTGTGGCAGGCATGATCACTTCTGCCTCGTTCACGTTGATGAGATTACCCGGCGCGGTCACAGTCTGTTCCACATCACAGCTTGTGACAGAAACAGTTTGCGGTGTTGGCGTCGGTTCAGGTTCCTTCGTAGTGGCAAAGCCCAGATAACCCGAAACGGAAACCAGCAGGATGGCAACGAGAGAAAAAAAGATCACAGCGCGTTTGTTCACGAGACAACTCCATTTATGTCACCCTGAGTGAAAC